>JBBSCZ010000290.1:0-3872 GCA_038249795.1 Gemmatimonadales bacterium
AAACTCCCGAGGAGGGACTCGAACCCCCGACCCGCTGATTAACAGTCAGCTGCTCTAACCAGCTGAGCTACTCGGGATCGCTCCAGCCTGACGGCTAGCCCTAAAACTTAGCACGACCGCGACCACGGTCAACCCAGAGCCCGCTGCCGCCCCCCCCCCCCGCCAGCCCTCCCCGCAGGCACCGCACTCGACTGGCGCTGCCTCACCGCTGGCCCAAGACGTGCCTAATGAGCAGTCGTGACGCCGACCCGCGACCGCTCGGACGAAAAAGCCACGTCGTCTCGACAGCACCGCCGCCTCAGCGCGATCAGTACCGCCCGCCTGCATTGTCGCAGCGTGAGCGCACTGTTCCGCACATGCGTGCTCTGACTGTGATGAAACGCGAACGTTTACACACAGGCGTCAATCAACGCGAGTTCAATCACGCGCTCACACGAACGCATCAGCGCTAGATCAGACTCGAGTGTCACCCTGATTCCGCACGCCTGAGGCACTGCGCTCACATGCGCAACGTTAAGTAAAACAAATACTTGTAGCCGAAAGTATCAAATACGCCGCTGAGCACGATAGTGCGGCCCAGATCGTGCAAAAGCTCTCCATCGGCGCTGCTCACATCACTAAACACAAGCCGCGTATCTCATCCGTCACCGGTGATCCATACAGCCGGTCTGGGTCACGAACTCCGTTCCCCGCCATGCTCGATGACTTCTACACCGAGGACTCGCTTCCGATGTCGACTTGCTTCAAGACGCTCGCCCTGCTGACCGCCTCTGCCGCTCTCAGCGCCACCGCCAGCGCACAAAATGCAGCCGGGTTCCAGACCGCGCTCGATCGCATCGCCCCACTTGGCTTCGCCACCACGACGCCAACCCTCATGCCCACACTCGACATTGCCGTCGCCCTGTCGATGTTGTCCGCGCCAGAAGGCACGTCGCAGCCCGGTAACGTCGTTGACGCCACAACGGGTGACTTCAACACCTGGACTGTCGTTACCGACGTCGAAACCGACGACGGGAAGGATGAAGCCAACGACGGCGCCGGCTTCCTCGGCTCAACCATGGGTCGCGTCTCGATGGTCGGTCTCGCCGGACTCGCCGGTGGCAGTTACCTCGCACTGCGCTCCGATGGCAGCAGCTCCTTCCAGCCCGTGTTCGACGCCGCCGCCATCACCGTTTCCACGCCCGCCGCGACCGCAGTGCCCACCGTCGTGACACCCGCCGTCGTAGTGACACCCGAACCTGCCAGCGTCGCCCTCATGGCGCTCGGTCTCGGTGGCATCGCCCTCATCGCGCGCCGACGAGGCGACATCTGATCCAGAAAGAAACGCAAGCTCTGCACGAGAATGGCGGTCGCTGACGCGGTCGCCATTTTTGTCATTCACCACCGCACTGCACGTCCGCTTCACATCACCCAGCGACACCATGCCATCACCTCGCCTCACCTGCCTCATCACCGGAGCCTCCAGCGGAATCGGCGCTGATGTCGCAGACCTCGCGGCGGCTGACAACTACGATCTGATTCTCGTGGCCCGACGAGTCAGCGCGCTGCGCACCGTCGCCGCTGACTGCGAACGGAAGCATGGCGTGAAAGTCACCATCATCCCGGCCGACCTCGGCGACACAACCGCCCCACGCGTGTTGGCGGCCGAGCTGCGCGCGCGCCGCCTGCACGTGCACACACTCGTCAACAACGCCGGACTCGGCGCCAACGGCCCCGTCGCCACGCTGCCGCTCGACACGCAGATGAACATCATCCAGGTGAACATCACCGCGCTCACCGAACTCACCCGCCGTCTGTTGCCGATGATGCTCGAACGGGGCAGCGGCGCGGTGCTCAACGTGGCCAGCACCGCCGCCTTTCTCTCCGGTCCCAACATGGCCGTCTACTACGCCAGCAAGGCGTACGTGCTCTCGTTCACCGAAGCACTCGGCGAAGAACTGCGCGAGACCGGCGTGCAAGTCTCCGTGCTGTGCCCGGGGCCTACGGCAACGGAGTTCGCCAGTGTGGCCGGGATGTCGAAAAACAAACTGTTCAAGCAGCGCGGCATGACGATGACATCGCGCGAGGTCGCACGCATCGGATGGGAAGGTCTGCTCGCCGGCGATCGCGTGGTGGTGCCGGGACTGACCAACAAGCTGCTCGTTCAGTCGCTCCGAGCCGCACCGCGCGCGCTGACCGTCAGGCTTTCGGCTTCGCTGAACGCTTCCGGGTCGGCTTGACCAGCACGCCGTCCACGTAGTTCGGCAGCACCGTGCGCAGCCAGCGACCGGTGTGCGATGTCGGATGCTCGGCAATCGTCTCCGGCGTACCGACCGCCACCACCGTGCCGCCGCCGATGCCCCCCTCGGGGCCCATGTCGATCACCCAGTCGGCGAGCTTGATCACATCCAGGTTGTGCTCGATCACGATCAGCGTGTGACCCTGATCCACCAGCCGCTGCAACACGCGCGCGAGCTTGCGGATGTCTTCCAGATGCAGGCCGGTGGTCGGCTCGTCCATGATGTACAGCTTGCGGCCCGCCGACTTCGACGACTGCGACAACTCGCGCGCAATCTTGATGCGCTGCGCCTCACCACCACTCAACGTGGTCGCGGGCTGCCCCAGTCGCAGGTAGCCCAGTCCCACCTGCTGCAGATGCCACAACGCCGCCGCGAGTCGATCCTCGCCGGGGAAGAGTCGCGTGGCTGCGTCGACGGTCATCTCGAGCACGTCGGCGATGGTCTTGCCCCAGACCTTCACCTCCAGCACGTCGGGCTTGAAGCGCTTGCCGCCACACGTCTCGCACGGCACCAGCACGTCGGCCATGAACACCATCTCGACTTCCACGTAGCCTGCGCCTTCACACGTCTCGCAGCGCCCGCCGGCCATGTTGAAACTGAACGTCGCCGGCGCATAGCCGCGCTGCCGCGAGAGCGGTGTCTGCGAAAAGATGCGCCGGATCTCGTCCCACGCCTTCACATACGTCACCGGATTCGACCGCGGTGAGCGTCCGATGGGCTCCTGGTCGATCAGCACCACATCGTCGAAGTGCTCGGCACCGGTGAGCGTGTTGACGCCGCCGACGATCTCGCCGAGGTGCTGCTTCGCGGAATGCTCGCCGGTAAGCCTGGTCTCGAGTGCGCGATAAAGCACGTCGTGTACGATGGTGCTCTTGCCGCTCCCTGAGACGCCCGTGACCGCCACGAAACAGCCCACGGGGATCTTGATGCTCACCCCCTGCAGCGTGTGCGCCGTGACCCCGCTCAGCGACAGCCAGCGCGGCCCCGCCGTGCGACGTTCCTCAGGCAGCGGGATGGTCACGGCGCCAGTCAGATACTGCCCCGTGAGCGGGCTCTGTGCGGCATCGGAGAGTGGGCCACTGAACACCACCTCGCCGCCCTTGTCGCCGCTGCCGGGGCCGATCTCAACCATCCAGTCGGCCATGCGCACCGCTTCGAGATCATGCTCCACCACGATCACGGTGTTGCCGGCATCGCGCAGACGGCGCAGCAGACCGAGAAGTCGATCCATGTCGCGCGGGTGCAGTCCGATGCTCGGCTCGTCCAGCACGTAGAGCGTATCCACCAGTTGCGCGCCGAGCGAGTTGGCGAGGGCGATGCGCTGCGCTTCGCCGCCGGAGAGTGTGCGTGCCGCGCGATCCATCGACAGGTAGCCAAGGCCCACGTCGCGAAGGAATCGCACGCGGGCGCGCGCCTCGCGCAGCACCGTCTCGGCCACCTTCGTCTCGAAGGGCGACAGCGTGAGCGTCTCGATCCATGCATCCAGCGCGTCCACCGACATCGCGGTGACATCGGCAATCGTCAGGCCGGCGATGCGCACGTTGAGCGCGTCGCGCGTGATGCGGCTGCCACCGCAGGTGGCACAGGTGGCTG
>JBBSCZ010000291.1:0-3870 GCA_038249795.1 Gemmatimonadales bacterium
AACTGATCCGCCGGGTGTGGGGCGATGATCCGCCTGAGTCAGACCCGCTGCGCACGCACCTCTACCTCTTGCGGCAGTCTCTCGACCGGGACTTCGAAACGCCGATGCTCATGACGGTGCATGACGTGGGCTTTCGTCTGCAGGCCGATCGCTGATGAGTGTGACACCGCTCACCATGCGCGGACGGATCGTTGGTGGTTTCGTCGGATTCGCAGTGCTCGTGACGCTGATTTTCGGGCTGTCGGCAAGCGTGTTCGTGTACAGCGTGGAGGATGAGTTTTTCAACGCCGTGTTGCGCGAAGAAGCGGTGCGCCTCGAGCGCGAACACGATCGCCGCGGCGAGTGGGGCACCCCTCAGCAACGATGGATGTCGGTGCACGCGTCGCCGGCCACGATGCCCAGCGATCTACGCCCGCAGGTCGAATCCGAACGCAGCCGGCGCGAATTCAGCGGCGAGGACGGCCGACATTACCATCTGCGCCGGCTGCGCACGCATGAACACGGCGTCGCCGAACCGGCGGCGTGGCTGGTGGCCGAGGTGAGTGATCGGCTCGTGGTCCGCCCGATGCGGGTCGCACTGCTCTGGAAGTGGGTGACCGTCGAGCTGGTCATCCTGCTCATGGCGGTGGTCCTGGCGCTCAACATCGCGCGCCGAATCGCCCATCCCTTGTCGGCGCTGGCCGAACGCGTCCGCGATCTCGATCCGACGCGACCGTCCGCACCGATCGCGATTGCTGGAGCCGACCGGGAGGTGGAGCTGGTGGCGCGCGCGATCGACGAACTCCGCGCACGCGTCGCCGCGCTGGTGGAGCGGGAGCAGGCGTTCAGTCGTGATGCCAGCCACGAGTTGCGCACGCCGCTGAGCGTGATGCGCAGCACCACGGCGCAGGCGCTCGACGACCCTGCCCTCGCCCCCGACTCCCGTCGCCTGCTGGTGCTGTCGCTCCAGTCGACCGAACACATGCAACGCACCGTGGCCAGCTTGCTGTCGCTGACGCGCGAGAAGACCGGCGCGACAGACGAGGTGTCCAGTCCAGTGCGGCCTGTCCTCGAGGCCGTCATCGTCGAGCAGGCGGCAGCACTCGACATGCGCGACCTGTGGCTCGACATCAGCGTGACGCGCGATGCAAGGCTCCGGGTTCCTGAAGTGGTGCTCCATCTGATGTTGTCCAACATCATCGGAAATGCAGTGGCGCACGCGGCCGATGGCCCCATTCGCATTCAATTTGCGCACCAGCGTCTGAGCGTATCGAACCCGGTGGATCACGCCAGCTTGCCGGGCAGCAACCGCTTAGGCGAGCCGGGAGTGAAGGGCGATGCGAGCCAGGGGTCCGGCCTCGGGCTCTCGATCCTGGGGCGTCTCTGCGAACGTGCCGGGCTGCGGCTGGAGTGGGAGGCGGTGGATTCGGTGTTCCGGGTGTCCGTGAGCGATACACCTCCAGCGGAGCTGGCTTCGGCAGTTAGCTTCCCCGCATGCCTGCCATAGATCAGTTGGCCTCGACGGCAGAGCCGGCAGAGACCGCCATCGCCGCGACCGCCGACTCGATCGCCGGGCGCCGCATCCTCACCGTGCTGTTCGTCGGCGTCTTCATGGCCGCCCTCGATTCGGCCATCATCGCCCCGGCCATCCCGGCCCTCCGCCTCGCCTTCGGCGTGGACAACCGGCAGATCGGCCTGGTGACGATCGTCTTCAGCCTCTGCTCGCTGAGCGCCACCGGGCTGATGGCGAATCTGAGCGACCGGTTCGGCCGCCGAGCGATCTACCTGTTGAACATCGCGCTTTTTGCCGGCGGCTCGCTGCTCATTGCACAATCCACGACGTTCGCCATGGTGCTGGCGGGGCGCGCGATTCAGGGGCTGGGGGCGGGTGGCATCACACCGACAGCCAGCGCGGTCGTCGGCGACATGTTCCCGTCCTCGGAACGCGGCCGGATTCTGGGACTGATCGGCGCCACGTTCGGCATCGCCTTTCTGATCGGACCCGTCGTGGCGTCGGTACTGCTGGTCTGGGCGAGCTGGCAGTGGATCTTCCTGATCAACCTGCCGGTGGCGGCGATCGTGTTCGTCATGAGCGCGCGCGCACTCCCGTCGCGCACCGACATGCGCGCACTGCCCCCCTTCGACTACGCCGGCATGATCACGCTGGTCGCGCTGCTCACGAGCCTCATGCTCGGCATCAACCGGGCACTCGACCTGGCAATCGGCCGCACAGTCTGGCCAGTGCTGCTCGGTATCGCCGCCGTCGGTGTGCCGGCGCTGGTGGCGATCGAGCGGCGCGCCGCACAGGCGATCGTGCCGCTGACACTCTTCCGCTCGCGGCAGCTGCGCACCACCTGGGTGCTCTGCATCGGCTCGGGATTCGGCATGGGGAGCGTGATCTTCATCACGTCGGTGGCCGTCGCGGCCTTCGACACACCGTCGGACAAGGCGGGACTGCTGCTGCTGCCGCTGGTGCTCTGCTCGGCCGTCGCATCGGCTGGATTCGGCCGCTATCTCAACCGGCTCGGACCACGCGTCGTCATGCTCTGCGGGTTCGCCAGCCTCGCCATCGGCTCAGGACTGATCGGACTCGGTGCGTCGCACTTTGCACTGTTCATTGTGGCCTCACTGTTCGTCGGCACCGGCGTCGGGATCGTGGTCGGCGGCACGTTGCGCACCGTCGTGCTCGACGAGGTGACCGCGGCGCAGCGCAGTGCGGCGCAGGCACTGGTGAACATCATGATCGCCGTCGGCAACCTGCTGGTGGTGGCGGTGCTGAGTGCGCTGGCAGACCACGTCGGTGGTGGCCTGCCGGGACTGAGAGTCGCGTACCTCGCGGCGGCGGCCGTGATGCTCGGCATGATGGTGTTGAGCCTGCGACTGCAGTCGACACCCTCCGGACAGACGTGACGACAACGCGCAGCGCCCCGCACACCGCGTCGTGACGCTGAGCATCAGACCGGATCATCTGACGCGGTTGCAGCGTTTGACGAGACATGCGTGACATCCACCTCGTCTGGTTCAAGCGCGATCTGCGCATCCGCGATCATGCCGCGCTGACGGCCGCAGCCGCGCGCGGGCCGGTCCTCTGCCTCTACGTGTACGAGCCGGCACTGCTCAGCGGGCCGGATCACGACGCAATGCACCTCGGCTTCGTGAACGAGTGCCTCGATGACCTCGAGCGATCGCTGGCCGAACGAGGTGTTACGCTGCATCGCCGCACCGGCGATCTGCCCGCCGTGTTCGAAGCATTCAGACACGAATTAGCCTCACTCGACGAGCCGTCGCGCATCGCCTCGATCTGGGCGCACGAGGAGACGACCGGATGGATCTCCTATCAGCGTGATCGCGCGGTGCGTCGCTGGTGTCGAGCGGAGGGTGTGCCACTGCACGAGCTGCCGCAGACCGGTGTGGTCCGTCGACTCGCCTCGCGCGATGGGTGGGCCACGGCGTGGGAGGCCCGCATGGCGCCGGCGCCGCTCCCTTCGCCACGTCTGATCGAGAGCGTCACACTGCGCGAGCGGGTGTCTGGTGAATCGCCGCTAGCGTTTGCACGGAGCGCTTGCGCGCGTACCGATGTGCAAAACGGCGGCGAGTCGGAGGCCCGTGCCACGTTGCGCAGCTTTCTGCGCGAGCGTGGCGTGGACTACCGCCGGGCGATGTCGAGTCCCGTCACCGCGCCCGACGCGTGCAGCCGTCTGAGTGCCTGGCTGAGCACGGGCGCGATCAGCGTGCGTACCTGCGAGCATGCAGCGCGGGCGCGGCTGCAGCAGCTGGCCGAGGCGGCGGCGGAGGGTGAGCCCGTCGACGCACGATGGCGCAGCAGTATCGCCAGCTTCCGCTCGCGGCTGCGATGGCATTGTCATTTCATGCAGAAGCTCGAGGATCAGC
>JBBSCZ010000292.1:0-3864 GCA_038249795.1 Gemmatimonadales bacterium
GAGAAGGCGTTGACGGACGTGTTCGTCTACGTCACGTATCCCGCCGTGCGCAAGCAGATCAACGCAATCATCGAAGCGAAGCTCACCGCTGAGCCGACGATCGTCATCGGTCACTCGCTCGGCAGCGTCGTGGCGTACGACGTGATCATGAAGAACCGGGCACAGCTCGATCTCGTGAAGTTCGTCACCGTCGGCTCACCACTGGGGATCCGCGCCATCAGCAGCAAGCTTGGTGTCCTGCAAAACCCTGCCGGTGCGAACGGCTGGTACAACGCGTACGACGAACGAGACGTCGTGGCGCTGAATCCACTCGACAACCGGTTCTTTCCCGTCACACCGTCGATCAAGAACTACAACAGTGTGCGCAACAGCACCGACAATCGTCATGGTATCGTCGGGTATCTCGATGATCCTGATGTTGCAGCGCACGTCGCTGCGGCGCTGGCCTGAGGCCTCGCAATGAGCATCGCACCGGAAGCGCTGGCGGAAGTGCGCCGCCAGCAAACGCGGACGCGCACCCGGCTCGGCGTTGCTGAGCCCATCGGGAAGGGGAACCCGCTGGCGCGTGCGCGAGAGAACGCGGCGGCGCGTGAGCAGCAGGCGCAGCTGATCGACGGGCAACTCAGGTCGCAGTTCGGACGCTACCCCGAAGCCACGGAGCGACTGCGCTGGGCTCGAACCCGTGAGATCCTGGAGCGTGCGGCTCCGGGCGTGGATGAAGACGGCGTGTACCTCGAAATGCTGGCGCGTCAGGCCGCGTCGATCGAAATGGTGCTGCGGAGCGAACACTCCGATACTCCGAATCCTGTCGGCGCTGCGCTCTGCGACAGTGTGGTGCTCGCGACGCTGCCGGCGCTGCTCCCTGACGCGAGCTCTCGGCGGTTCGGTGACAGCTCGCTGGTGTTCGTGTCGGCTGGCCTGATGGACTGGGTATACCAGGCAACCAAGGTGTCGGTGCTGAGCTGGCAGCAGCTCACCGGCAAGGAGCACTATGTCAGCTTTCGCAATACCAGCGAAGCCGTGGACACCATGCTCGATACCGATCCCCGTCCCGCTGCGCTGCTTGCCGACGTCCTCGAGTCGTACCTGTTCTCCGGCATCGCCCGGCCACAGGTGTCCGTGATGCCACAGGCCTCGCTGCAGGCTCCGCTGGCCGTCCTCACGAATTTCAACGAGCGCTTCATCGTCGCGCACGAATACGGCCACGCGATGCACGACGCGAACGACATTGTCCTGCCAGGCCGCGCTGATGGTGCCGAAGAATATGCAGCGGACGCGTTCGCGTTCGATCTCGTGATTCGCAGCGGGTTCGAGATCGATGATGTCGCGCCGAATGTCGCGGCGCAGGGTGCGTGGTTCGTGCTCACCGCGCTCGACGTCCTTCGCGAGGCGCTGGACATGGCCCGGCTTGGCGCCATCGGTCCCGATACCGGATCTGCACAGCATCCACCGGTGCAGGCGCGGCATGCGCGGTTACGGGAGCGCTACCTGGAGACTGTGTCCGATGAGGATGGGGATCTCTGGATCGATGCGGCGGTGGCGCCGTCGCGGGCGTTGCGGCAGGTCTGGGAGCGCGTGTTGAAGAGCGGCCGGCCGTCCGGGTGGCAGGGGCGGGCGGTCTTCGCGGGCTGGGACGGCGTGTGAGGTGCAACGACTGCGCACCGGCCGACGGGATCGTCGACCGGGGCGCAATCGCCTGCACTTCCGACCGGATCAGAACTCGGCGAGTGCCTCAATCCGCGTCACGAGGTCGCGCACCCCCTGATCAGCGTTCACCGCCGTCCACCCCGTGCCGGTCGGCCGGACACCGACCACCAGCTCCGCCTTCGCCACATCGATTCCGATAAACATCACGCCTCCAGAGCAGCGTTGTCGCCGTCGCCCATCCTTGTGATGATTCGGGCTCGACATCCCCGCCGGCCCCCGCAGCTGTTCGGGCTCTCACGACAACTAATCAGGACGCCGCTCTGGCTAACGAACGGTGTTTGCCACGAGACGACATCGAGCTGGCGCCCCGATCAGATGTACCGCAGATTCAACTTTTCGGTAGATACAAGCCGACAGCGTGCGCTGTCGCGAAGGAAGGCGCACGGGTGCAAAAGGAGCCTCCTACCCACCAACGCCGGAGATGCCGCGTGCCATGTTTGTTCTGTCGCATCGCCACTGGTGAACTCGATGCGGTGGTCGTGTACGAGGATTCGGACGTGGTGGCGTTTCTGGACATCAGCCCCATCCGTCCTGGGCATACGCAGATCATTCCGCGTCGCCACATCGAAACCTTCGAACAGCTGTCGCCTACGCTGGCGGCGCACATGCTCGATCTCGGGCAGCGGCTCGCGCGTCGCATGAAGGCGGTCTACAGCGTGGAACGGGTGGTCTTTCTCTTCACTGGCGGCGATGTGCCGCATGCGCATGCCCATGTGGTGCCCATGCACGCCACGACCGATATTACATCGGCTCGCTATGTGGTCGAACCGACGGTACTCCCCCTGAGTGCCGAGCATCTGAAGACGGACCGTGAGACCTTGTTGTGCGTCCGAGCAGAACTCGCATTCTCTGCTGACGGAGACCAGGAAGCGGGCGTCAGAACACCCGCCGGCTAACGAGTCGTTGCAGCAGACGAGGGCGCGCAGCGTCCCTCGCGGCGGACGAGATCACGCTTGCGCCCTCGCAGCTGAACTCTGGCGTTAGCCCGCAGCGCGGCAGATGACGCGTGACGATTGGTATGGCTCGCTGACGCGCTTGGCGCCCCTGCGAAACCCGAGGCGGTTCCGCGCCGTACTCGATGACGCGTTGGCCGATCGACCATCCTGGCCGATCTCATCTTTGCATGAGGCTCCGCTATGCGTGCCGCCTTGCTCGTATCGCTTGCCGCTTTCGCCTGCTCGGCCTGTGTCGGGCTTCCCACCCGAGTGAGCCCGTCTTCGGCAGCGTCCGCTGATGACGGAGTCGTGGTCAATACAGACCGTCGACCCGATGACGCGCTGTACCAAGTGTACCGGACGATGGTGGCGCACGGCATCGCGATTGATTCAGCAGCGTCAGGCGCGTCACGATTGCGCGCCCGCTCATGGACCAGTGGCTGGCGATACGACGCTGGCCGTCGAAGCGAGCGTGATCGATACGCAGTCACCGCCCACACCGACGGTGGTGGTCTTGTCCGCCACGTGGTCATCCGCCTCGGCGCGTGTACGCCGTCGCCCCGTGACCAGTCGGGATGCTCCGACGCCGTGGCTAGCGTTTCAGCGGCTCGGAGAGCTGGTGCGCGGGTCGCTCAAGAACCCGTAGCAATTGTGGTGACGGGCCAACACCCGCTAACCCGCGTTGCTGCAGCCACTGCGGCCAAAGTGTCGTAAGGAGAAGGACTTTCAGTAGGCCGCATTGCAGCAGAAAGCATTTTCGTTAGGCTGCTTGCGAGCATTCGCAGGGAAGTATGACTGATTTTCTTGCAGAACCCCATTCGCGTCGGAGAAACATGCGACACCACATCGGACTGCCTGTAGTCTCCCTTCTCACAGCGGTCGCATGTTCGGGAGGAATCGACGGCGCAAGAGCTACACTGCCGGCGCTGGGATCGCGCGCACCTGCGTTCGCGTATCCGCGAACTGACGCCGGGACGCTGGGGTCGACGGAGCTACTTGGCGCTCCAGCGGTGCTGGCGCTCTGGTCCAGTACGTGTTCCGCGTCACTTGAAGCGCTTAGCGCGATCGTCGCACTGCAGGCCGAACTCGCGCCGCGTGGCGTGAAGGTCATACTTCTCGCCGACGATGCCGAGCTGGGCACGCTAGCGCACTTGCAGTCGACATTCGGTGCGCTTCCCGTCGGCCACGCCGCAGGCAAGCTCAAGGATGTCTGGAGCCAAAC
>JBBSCZ010000293.1:0-3852 GCA_038249795.1 Gemmatimonadales bacterium
CCGGGCACCACGTCGGCATCGATCGACACGCGCGCGGGGACCGGCTCCGTCGACAGACCGACAGCGGCGAAGTTCACGCTCGCAACACCATCGCGCGGCAGATCCACGCGCCGCTCCTCCACCACGCGTCCTCCAATCTCGAGGCGCGCGGTCACCGCCCGCATCGCTTCGCCGGCATTCGCCACGCGGGCGCTGACGATCACCTGCTGCGCCGCACCGTTGCTCGTGGGTCGTACCTCCACCGATCGCACGCTCCGATCCGCGATCGGCGCGGCGCCGGCAACATCCACCGGCACCAGTTCGGTACCGGCAGCAAGCTGCACGTCATCGGTGATGTCCCACGCACTCCGCTGAAAGTCGGAGATCAGCACCATCACCTTGCGCGGTGCATCGCTGCGCGCCAACCGCTCCTGCGCGAGCGCGATGGCCGGTGCCAGTCGGGTGGACTCGTCGGTCGGTGCCATCGTACCGAGTGCTTCACGGAGTTGTGTCACGTCACCGGTTGCATCGGTGACGGCAACGGCACGGCGGTCGAAGGGCATCAGCGTCAGGCGGTCGCCGGGCGCGAGTGTGCCGATCACGCTGTCGGCCGACGCGCGCGCGGCGGCCCAGCGCTGTCCGGCGCGCATCGAGAACGATCGGTCGAGCAGCATCACGATCTCACGCCGGCGCTGGTCTACGCTGCCGACCTGCGCCGCTCGACCAAACACCGGTCGCGCGAACGCCAGCACCAGCGCCAGCACGGCCAGCGCACGCAGCGCCAACAGCAGCGGATCCCGCAGGTGACGTCGGGCGCTGAACGGCGCCGGTGTCTGCTCGAGAAACATCAGCGACGGAAACGCTGTCGGATCGCGCTTCTCGCGCCGCACGAGGTGCACCAGCACCGGCACGGCGATGGCGGCGAGGCCCAGCAGGAACAGCGGCGCGAGTAGTGGCATCAGACGGCGGTGCGCAGGAACTCGCGCCGCGACAGATAGTCGAAGAGCACACGGTCCAGCGGCTGCGATGTCTCGATCAGCGAATAGTCGACGCGGCTTCCGCCGAGCTGCGTGCGCATGCCGGCGACATGCGCCGCCATCGCTGCCACGTACCGCTCGCGGATCTTTCCCGGACTCACTGCGACGCGCGTACCGCTCTCGAGATCGCGGAAGGTGGTGGCATCCGTGAAGGGAAAGGTGCGTTCCGCCGAATCGAGCAGCTGCATCACGATCACGTCATGGCCCGCGCCGGTGAGCGGAGCCAGCGCCTTGCTCACCGCCGCTGGCGTCTCGTACAGATCGGAGATCAGAACGAACATCCCCCGCCGAGGCTGCGACTGCGCGATCCTGGCCAGCGCACGCGCCAGTGCGCCTGGTCCCGACGCCGTCGCCCGCTCGAGTGCGTGCAGGATGTGCGGCAGATGCCTGGCGCCAGGCGGCACGATCTCGTGGATATCGTCGCTGAATGTTACCAGCCCGACGCGATCCCGCTGCCGCCGCGAAAACCAGACCAGCGTCGCTGCCAGCAGCTTCGCATACGCCAGCTTGCTGATCCCGCCATGCGCGTACCCCATCGACCCCGACACATCGAGCAGCACGCTGAAGTTCGTGTTGGTCTCGGCTTCGTACGTCTTGAGGTAGGTGCGCTCGGTGCGCCCATACACGCGCCAGTCCACATGCCGGATGTCGTCACCGGGCGCGTACGGCCGATGTTCGGCGAAGTCGGTCGACACGCCGAGACGCGGTGAGCGATGCAACCCTGCGATGAACCCTTCCACCACCCAACGCGCCGCCAGCTCGAGATTGCCGATGCGCGAGAGCGTGACAGGGTCCAGCGACAGGCGCTCGGTCACGCGAGCCCCGCACTCGGCCGCGGCACGGCGGCCAGCAGGATCTCGACCAGGCGATCGGTGGTGACCTTGTCGGCCTGCGCGTGGAAGTTCAGCAGCACACGATGGCGCAGCACCGGGGCCGCCAGTGCGGCGATGTCTTCGAGACTCACGTGGTAGCGCCCATGCATCAGCGCGCGCGCCTTGCCACCGAGCACGAGATATTGCGCGGCGCGCACCGATGCTCCGTAGCTCACCCACTCCTTCACCTGCGGCGGTGCCAGCGGCGAATCGGGACGTGTCGCGCGCACCAGATGCACGGCATACCGCGCCACGGCATCGGCCACCGGCACCCGTCGCACAAGCTGCTGATAGGCCACGATCTCGGCGGCCGTCATCACGCGCTGCAATTCGTGGCGCTGCATCGCCGTGGTCTGCTGCACCACCTGCAGCTCCTGCTCCTCGGTGAGATAGCCCACGACCACCTGAAACATGAACCGGTCGAGCTGTGCCTCGGGAAGCGGATAGGTGCCCTCCAGTTCGATCGGATTCTGCGTGGCAAAGACGAAGAACGGCGGATCCAGCGGATAAGTGCGACCCTGCACCGTCACGCGGCGCTCCTGCATCGCTTCCAGCAGCGCAGCCTGCGTCTTCGGCGGAGTGCGATTCACCTCGTCGGCGAGCAGGATGTTCGTGAAGAGCGGGCCGGGCACGAAGGCCATGCGCCGACGTCCGGTCTCGGGATCTTCCTGGATGATATCGGTGCCGGTGATGTCACTCGGCATCAGGTCGGGCGTGAACTGGACACGCGAGAACTTCAGGTCGAGCACCTGCGCCAAGGTGTGGACCAGCAGCGTCTTCGCGAGCCCAGGCACGCCGACGATCAGGCAATTGCCACCGGCAAAGAGAGCGATCAGCGCCTGCTCGACCACCTCTTCCTGTCCCACGATCAGCTTGCGCAGCTCGCCCATGATGGCCGTGCGGCCGTCGCGCAGCCGCGCCGCCAGTGCGATGTCGTCACCGCCAGCGGTACCCGTCGTGCCTGGTGCAGTCATGATCAGTGCGTGAGAGCGTAGAGGACGTAATTCACCGCGAGCTTGTAGGCCTCGTTGGTGAGTGGGATCGGGAGCAGACCCTGATCCGAGAACTCCATGTAATCGCCGATGTCGTTGTTGAAGTTGGCGATCATCACGAGCCGCTTCGAGGGATCGTTGTCCTCGTACGCGCCCCAGAACTCCGACTCCAGGCCAAAGTTGGGATGCGTCATGCCCAGTTGCTCGATGCGAAAGAACGAGTCGAAGATCGGGTGCGACGCATCCAGCTTCACCGGGACCATTCCGGGAAACGCCGTGCGCCACTTCTCCTCGAAATTCAGCCAGTGCCGTCCGGCGAAGTCGTCGAAGATGATGAATCCGCCCTTGTGCACATACGCCTGCACACCGGCCAGTTCCTCGGGCGACATGGTCCAGAAGCCGGGCTCCGAGACATACGCCACCGGATACTCGAACACCGCCTTGTCGGACCACGCCAAAATGTTCGTCCCATCCAGGCGCGGCTTCATGCTCGACACCTCGTCGAGGATCTTCATGAAGTGCGTCTCAGCGGTGGGATAGTCGTGATCCCACTTCAGGTCGCGACCACCGCCCAGCGGCTCGAACTTCACGCGCAGAAAGGTGAACCGGCCGTCGTAGCGCACGTTCGGCTGCGGGTTCTCGCCGGGCGAGCCGCGGCTGAAACGCTGGCCGGGCAACGCCAGCAACGGCAGCGAGAGCAGCGCCAGCAGTCCCCAGCGGATACGACGGGTCATGGGGTCTTCTCCTGTGAGCGGATGGTGAGCAGCAGGTCCTGCGCCGCCTCGAAGGTGGGGGCGAGATCGAGCGCGCGCAGCACCTCGCGACGCGCCGCCACGCGCTCACCGGCCCCCAGCAGTGACTGAGCCACACGATACAACGCGTCCGCACGATCCGAAGGTCCGAGCGCGACCACGGCGCGGCGTGCGCGCACCGCCGTGCTCCAGGCCCCGCGTGCGTGAGCCATGTCGCCGA
>JBBSCZ010000294.1:0-3837 GCA_038249795.1 Gemmatimonadales bacterium
CGTTCGTAAGTGGCGAGGGTGTGTGCGAGCATGTGGAGCAGGCGGCTTGCACTCGCTCGGTCGGCGTCGTTGCGTGCCGGCCAGCGCGCCGGGAGATCGGCGACCTGGTGGAGGGTAGGGGAGATGGCCCAGCGAACGAGACCGGGGGAGGCGCCGAACCGTTGCAGGAGCATGCCGGACCAGGGTGCCGGCGAGTGTGCGGCAGCGACTGCCGGAATGCGATGGTCTGTCGCGCAGGTCGCGTCGGCGCCGATGTACAGACCAAATCCCCAGCAGATCAGGACGTGGGGCACTTGGTGAGACGGATCCTCGAGTCGGAGCAGGTAGGCCGAGCTGCCGCGAATTCCCGCTGGCCGGTGTCGTTCGAATCCGTAGGCGAGCGGGGCGTTGCCGAGGGGCCCGCCGATGTCTCGTCCCAGAAACCAGAGTTGCTGGTCGATGATGGTATTGCGGCGTGCACCAGCCCATCGGGGTTGCGGTGTCATGGAATGATAATACCTTCGCAGTACCAGTACGGCCAGTCTCGCTACCCGTGCGCGCGCCACAGATGCGCCATGCGGCGTGACGGCCCACACCCCGCTGATCCCATGCCCATCGCCACGCCAGTCGACGCCCCGGTCGACACCCGCCTCCCCGTGACCGTCCTCTCCGGCTTCCTCGGCGCCGGCAAGACGACGCTGCTGAATCATGTCCTCGCCAATCGCGATGGCCTGCGTGTCGCGGTGATCGTGAACGACATGAGCGAGGTCAACATCGATGCGCAGCTCGTCCGCGGCGGTGAGGCGGCGCTATCGCGCACCGAGGAGCGGCTGATCGAGATGACCAACGGGTGCATCTGTTGCACGCTGCGCGACGATCTGTTGAAGGAGGTGGCGCTGCTCGCCGCTGAAGGTCGCTTCGACTATCTGCTGATCGAATCCACGGGGATCGGTGAGCCGCTGCCCGTGGCCGCCACCTTCACCTTCGAAACCGAAGAGGGCGTCTCGCTGTCCCACGTGGCTCGTCTGGACACGATGGTGACGGTGATCGATGCGGAACGCTTTCGCAACGATCTCGGCTCACTCGATGATCTGCGGGCGCGCCAGCTGGCACTGAGCGACGAGGATGAGCGCACCATCCCCGATCTGCTGATCGATCAGGTGGAATTCGCGAACGTCCTGATCATCAACAAGGCCGATCGACTGAGCACCGACGCGATGGGAGAGTTGCAGGCGTTGCTGAAGCATCTGAACCCCGATGCGGAACAGATCGTGACCAGTCGTGGCCTCGTCGCGCCGTCACGAATACTCGGCACGCACCGCTTCGACTTCGAGCTGGCGGAGGCAGCGCCGGGGTGGCAAAAGGAGTTGAACGGCGTGCACATCCCCGAGACCGAGGAATACGGTATCGGGAGTTTCGTCTATCGCGCCCGGCGCCCGTTTCACCCTGAGCGGTTGTGGGCACAGTTCGACACCGGACTGCCTGGCGTGCTGCGCGCCAAAGGCTTCTTCTGGCTCGCCACGCGCCCGCAGTTCATGGCCAGCTGGTCGCAGGCGGGTCACCTGCTCGAGGTGCAGCCAGCCGGGTTCTGGTATGCGGCCATCGATCCGGCCGACTGGGATCTGGAGGAGGGGCAGCAGGAGCACCTCGACGCGCTCTGGCATCCGGAGGTGGGCGATCGTCGTCAGGAACTGGCGATCATCGGGCAGCATCTCGATGTGCCGGGAATGACCGCGCTGCTTGATGCCTGCCTGCTGACGCCCGCCGAGATGGCGATGGGCATGCTGGGATGGTCCGAGCTCGAGGATCCCTTCCCCGAGTGGGCGGTGGAGCAGGAGCAGGAGGAGGAGGAAATGCAGGAGCTGGCCCCGGTGACCGACGAGGTGTAGGTCACCGGAGCCTCGGCGCCATCACCGCACGGTGAAGTTGAGCGGCGGCGCCTCGAACAGGGTGGCGGTGCCGCGTCGCACCACGAAACTCACCACGCTCGCACTGTTGGCGCGCATGCCCGTGAACAGGCCACCGCGCCGATCACCGCTGAAGCGCGCCACGGTCGTGTCGCTGATCACCGTGCGCACGTTGTACTCGGCCGACAACGTGTCCATCGTAATCCAGCTCGTTCGGGCCGGCATGTCATGATCGTCCGCGTCGCGCTGGTCGGTGGAATAGAACACCCGTACCGCCAGCCCGCTGGCCATTGGAACGACGGGGAATCCATGCCAGTGGTCTCGGTGTGAATAGCTGAGAACCCGACCGGTAGAATCGGTGATCACGATCTCCCGCAGTTGCAGCGTAGGACGCGCGGGTTCGACGGGAGTATCGCTGCCGCCGCCGCAGGCGGCCAGAAAGACGACGGCAGCCAGCACGGCCACGCGGGATGCAGATATCATATCAGAATGCTCCAATGTGTCAGCGGCTCCGCACCGTCAGCGGAAGCCATGGGGTGATGAAGTCAGGATGATCGGTGTGCCAGATCTGGATGCGCATACGCGTGGTGGCTGGCGCGAAGCCACGCAGCCAGCCGAAGCGGGTGAGCGGCTCCCACACCGCACTCGCAGCCTGCTCGATGTCCATGCGCACCGAGTAGTCGCTGCCGCGTGATTCGAGGCTGAACTCACGCCCCTGAAAGTCGAGGAGGCGGATCATCAGCGGCAGACTGTCGCCCGCTGGCACCTCGATGCTCCCGCCGGTCCAGCGCTGATTGTCGACCGTCTGCGCCAGCAGCCGGCCACTGGTGTCGCGCACCAGCAGTTCGGAGGCTTCGATGTGCGGCGTGATCACGGCAATCGGGTGCTCGCAGGCGGCGGCGGCGCATGCCAGCACGCCAAGCATGAAGAGCTGGAGTCCGTTTCGCATCAGAACTGCACCCGGTAGAGAAGTCGGAAGTTGCGGCCTGGCTGCGGCGCGACCTGCTTCGCGCGCCAGAGATGATCGCGCCAGATCGCGCCGGTGGCGTTCTCCAGCACACCAGTGAGCGCGTGCACGCGACCAGCCACGGTAAACCGCAGGCCCGCCGTACCGCTCAACAGCACCGCGCCATCCGTGCGGCAAAACTCGGCGGGAAGGGCATCCGCCTCGTTCTCCAGTCCCGTGCGCACGGCGCAGGTGGCGGCGCCGATGATCGCGGGTGGCGGCACACGATTTTGGGCAGCGATGAACTCCGAACCCACGCCGAGCGTGAGGCGTGCCGTTTCGCGACGCAGGTTGAGCCGGCCGCGCACTGGTGGCATGGCCGGCAGCGCGATGCCACGCGTTCTGTCGTCGCCGCGCACAGAGCTCACGGTCAGATCGGTCACCCAGCCGGCGCGCGGTTCCCACTGCACGCGTCCCTCGAGACCACGGAGCAGGGCATCGGTCTGACTGGAGCGATAGACCACATAGCGGCGCAGTCGCGGATCGCGCAGTGGCAGGCCGGTGGTGGAATCCATCTGCGGCTGCTGATAGATGAAGTCGTCGATGCGCGTCTGGAACGCGGAGATCTCGCCGGAGAAGGCCCGTCGTGTCATCCGCGCGAAGAGATCCACGCCCACCCCGCGTTCGGCGCGCAGCCCCGGTGACCCCACATCGTACGAGAAGGCCGCCAGGTGTGGGCCGGCGCTGTACAACTCCTCGATGGCCGGATTGCGAAACGCCCGCGCGATCGACGTGCCGATCGTGATGCCGGAGCCGACGTCGATGTGAGCGGCCACCGAGCCACTCAACGCGCCGAACGCGCGCGTGCGCACTCCTTCGAGGAGGCTCGTCGCGGTGCTGTCCAGCGGACGAATGCGGATTGCATCGTAGCGTGCGCCAGCCAGCAGCTTGAGCCGGCGCACCGCGTACTCCTCGAAGGCGTACAGTGCGCCGGCCTGCAGCACC
>JBBSCZ010000295.1:0-3767 GCA_038249795.1 Gemmatimonadales bacterium
AAAGCGAAAGGTCTTGCTGCCGCGGATCAGCAGGTCGGAACTGTCGACGACGATGCTCTCCCCCGAAGGATTCACCGTGACGCCGGGAATCTCGACAGTCGGCGCCGGCAGCAGTTTCACGTTACCCGCCCCTTCCACCTTTACCGTCAGCTGCACGGCATCGCCGACACGCCCGCCACGCTGCGCCACCGCCGTCACGGCATAGACGCCGACCGCGCCGTTGAACGATGCAGGGCGGCCGTCCAGCGGCAGCTCGCGCACCACCACCGAACGCGCCGGTGTGGCGGCCGTCTGTTGCTCCGTACGTCCGTACATCGTGCCGGCGGTGCCGAGCGTGTAGGCCAGGCGTGCCGGGGGAATCGCCAGCACGCCGGCACGCAGCGGAAACAGTGCCCGGGCAAAGATGAATGGCCGGTATCGCGCACCATCGACGTCCCGACTTGGCAGCGCGTCATTGGCCACTGGCAGGTCGTATGACACGGCACCATCCACCGACGGCGCCACGTATTCGGGATTTCGCTGCAGTTGCGCGCGGAGTTCATCGTCGATGAACACACCGACCTGCAACGTGATCTGCTCGCCGGCCCAGACGGTGTCTCGGGTGACGAGCGAGTGGAAGTTCACGAGTGTGCGTCGCGACAGTGGCGCGCGCGTGACGAGTGCCGGCACCGCATTCGTCGGCGGCGTCAGCACCACCACGCGCCTGGCCTGACTGACCGCCTGTTGCGTTCCGACCGTCGCAACCACCGGCGACAGCACGACCATACCGGGCGCGCCGGCGCGCAACGTGTAGCGCACCTCACGCGTGGCGACAGCCTGACCGAATCCACCGCCGAGCCGTGTCACGTCGCTGACGACCACGAGTGACGCACCCGTCACCGTCGGGCCAGAGAGGCGAGGCGCGGTGTTGCCGTTCACCGTCGCACGCACGACGACGGGCACACCGGTGCGCGCCGGGATGCTATCGGCCACCTGCACCGACACGGCGATCTGCATGAGCACCCCGAGCGTGACGCTCACCAGTCGCGTCCTGCACTGGCTTCACGCGGGCGACCGTCGCGCTGCCGCCGCGACTGTACGTCACGTTCGTCACGGGCAGCACTGTTCAGCACCGCGTCGGCCCGCTGCTTGTCCAGCTCCTGTTGCTTACGGCTGCTCGGCGTGGGCTCGGGTGGCGGCTGTTGCCCACCGCCACCGCCGCCGCCGCCACCAGCGTTTTGCTGCTGTTCACGGATCGCGAGTTCGAGGTTCCATTTGGCATCGGGGTCGTCGGTGCGAGTGCGGAGGGCGCGTTTGTATGTTGCCACCGCGGCGGCGAGATGCGGTGCGGCATCGATCGGCGTTCCGCTACGACCGCGCCGCAACTGCGCCAGTCCAAGATTGAACAACGCTCGGTACCGCAGCTCGGCGTCAGGGGCGATCGTCACCACCCGATCGAGCAGCTCGGTCGCAGCGGTCATCGAATCCGCCTCGAGCAGCGCCGTGGCAAGATTGTACTGGTTGCGCAGCGACCCATCGCCGTGGCGCGCGCGCTCACGGAATGCACGCACCGACTCGTTGAACCTGCGCTGCTTGAACAGCGCCATGCCATCCGCCTTTCCGAGGGCCGGTTGCTGTGCGTCAGCGCGCATCGGCATCGCGAGCGTGACGCAACCGAGCAGCGCCATGATCACGGCAGGTCGCGTGCGCCGCGTGACTTCGGACAACAACGCATCGATGAGCAACAGCGCGAACGCAGGCCAGAGGAAGATGGCATAGCGCTGCACCGGAGAGGTGCCCGCATTCAGGACCCGTTCAGTCTGACGCAACCGTCGCAAAGCGGCTCGGACGCGTCCCGGCCGGTCAGCCGTCGCGGGGTCGACGTAGACACCCTCCGTGACGCGGGCGATGTTCCGCAGCACCTCGGCGTTCGCCCGCGTGATCACTGGGCTGCCGTCTGCGTCACGCTTCACGCCGCCGCCGCTGACGGGGATCGTCGTGCCCTGCACCGAACCATAGCCGACCATCACCACGGCGAGACGTGCATCGAGCGCGCCTTTGGCGGCTGCATCGATCGCACCGGCATCGTCCCACGTTTCGCCATCGCTCATCACCACCACTGCCCGGTCACCGCCGTCCTGACTGGTGCCGAGGACCTGGGTCGCCTGCCTGAGGCCATCGGCGATCGCGGTGCCCCCCTGGCTCACCATGCCGGGATCGAGTCCGTCGAGAAACAATCCGAGCGCATCGTGATCGGCGGTGAGTGGCGTGAGCAGATACGCGCGGCCAGCCACCACGATCAGTGCGACACGCGCACCAGGCATCGTCGCCAGCAGGCGCCGGACATCCGACTTCACCCGGTCGAGTCGCGACGCTTCGCCCTCGTCGCGCGCCAGCATCGAGGCCGAGACATCGAGCACCAGCGCAATGTCCACTCCGACATCGCGACGCCGCTCGGCCCGCTCACCCCAGCGGGGGCCGGCGAGTGCGATGCCCAGCAACAGCGCAGCAGTGCCGAGCAGCATCGCTCTCACGCGTGGCGGCAGTCCGGCCGTGCGACGCGGCACCAGCCGTTCGAGCACCGGCACATCACCGAGTTTCGCCAACCGCGCGCGACGCCGTGCGTCACTGCGCCAGCCCACCAGCGCCACCAACACGGCGAGCACCAGCGCGAGAAGCAGCATCCATGGACGCGCAAAAAGATTCAGAAACGGAAAGAGCATCGTCATGGGATCGGTCCCCGGCGCTGGAGCGTCCACGCTTCCAGCAGCAGCGCGAGCAGCGCGATCGCTGCCGGCAGGATGAACCATTCACTCCGCGGCAGCGAGCGCCGAGCCAGCGTCGGCGTGCGTTCGAGCCGGTCGATTTCGCGCGTGACGCGTTCCAGACCGGCGGCATCCTTGGCGCGGAAGTATCGCCCACCGGTGGCGCGCGCCACCTCCGTCAGCAGTGCGTCGTCGATCTCGACGCGCTGCGTCTCATAGCGCAGTCCGAACAGGCCGCGTCCGACCGGAACCGGCGCCATGCCTTCCGTTCCAACGCCGATTGCATACACCCGGATACCAAAAGCGGATGCTGCACGCGCTGCCGTGCGCGGATCCACCTGTCCACGGTTGTTCACGCCATCGGTGAGCAGCACGAGCACCTTAGACGAACCCTGTGCCGCGCGCAGCCGGTTGGACGCAGTCGCGATTGCGGTGCCGATGGCCGTGCCGTCATCGAGCTGCCCCGGCTGCAGTTGGTCGATGGCTGCGAGAACGACCTGATGATCCGTCGTCAACGGCACCTGGGTCAGCGCCTCGCCGGCGAACGACACCACGCCGATGCGATCGGAATCGCGCAAGCGCACGAACTCCTTGACCTGAGTGCGCGCCACCTCCAGCCGGTTTTGTGGCTGAAAATCCTCCGCCAGCATCGAGCTCGAGATGTCGAAGGCGAGCATGATGTCGATCCCTTCGCGCGTCTCACGCCGGTCACCGCCCCGCGCGTACGGGTGCGCCAGGGCGAACACACACCCAGCCAGCGCCAGCAGGCGCAGACGGAGCAGCCAGCGCCGCACACGGCTCGCACGCGGCTTGGCCTGCACCACGATGTCGAGTGCGGAAAACGGCATCGCCTGCACCGGTGCGCGCTTGCGTACCCACCACACGATCGGCAGCACGAGCAGCGCCAGCAGCGCCCACGGTGTGCCGAGCGCCAGCCCGAACGACCCGAGGAACTGCTGCCACGACGCGAGCATCAGGCCGACTGCGTGCTGAGCGCGACGCGCGCGCGAGCCAACTCGCGGA
>JBBSCZ010000296.1:0-3745 GCA_038249795.1 Gemmatimonadales bacterium
CGTGATGTAGGCAGTGAGACGAAACCTCGACCCTGTCCACATTGCTACACACACCATACATGCCACGATGGCTGCGCATCACGCTTTCGCTGCTCGTGGCGGTTGTGCCTGAACCGCAGCGCTCGGTAGGTCGCACGGCTCGCTGGCGTACGTTCCCAATCGTGCGCGAAGGGTGGTATAGTCCAGAGGTATCACGTCGTGGACCGTCTGGTCGTGTCGGACGGGGTCTGTCTTCGGTCAGCAATTCTCTCGACTCAGTCACGGAAGCAATGATCCACACCGAGCCCAGGTCGCCCGGGAATTCAGCGCTGGTGGCCCTGAAGGCTGCAACACAGCACGAACACGACGCCCTCGATGCAGCGCT
Source organism: Gemmatimonadales bacterium (assembly GCA_038249795.1). Lineage (GTDB taxonomy): Bacteria > Gemmatimonadota > Gemmatimonadetes > Gemmatimonadales > Gemmatimonadaceae > JACMLX01. The sequence goes on from JBBSCZ010000296.1 coordinate 365, forward strand.
CGATCTGATGAATCCCGAGCTCGAGGCAGCCGCGTACCAACGTCACCTCGAATCGTTTTTCGGTTTCTACGCCCCTTTCGAAACGGAGCTTGCGGCGCTGAACTGGACTGAACACGGCATCGACCTGCACGCACGATGCAAGACGGCATCGCTGCGTGCTGATCTCATCAGCCTCGGTGTCGATGACCCCGATATGCTGCCGCGGTGCCACACACTCCCCTCGCTGCCAGGCATCACGACGGCGTTTGGCAGTCTCTATGTGTTGGAGGGCGCCAGTCTCGGTGGGCAGATCATCAGTCGTCATGTCGCGAAGCGGTTCGGTTACACCGCCACGCACGGGGCCAGTTTCTTCAACGGCTACGGCGCGCGAACCGGTGAAATGTGGATGACGTTCCGCCGCGCGGTGGACGCCTGCGGCACTGAATCGGAGCCACGCGAGGAGATGATTGCGGGGGCGCTCGCCACCTTCGTGGCGTTTCGGGAGTGGTGTACGCGGCCGGCAGCGGCGTGAGTGACGAGGTCAGTGCAGCTCCGCTGCCGTGGGACGGTCAGGCGTACAGCGTCAAGCGCTTTGGCACGACGATCACCAATTGCGATAGCGAACCGGTACAGACGCCCGGCTGCATTCAGGGCCACGGGGCCCTGCTGGTGCTGCGGGCTGACGATCTGACGATCGCGCAGGTCAGCGACAACAGTGGCGTGCTGCTCGGCCATTCCCCTGAGTCACTGCTCGACCAGCCGGTCGCTCGCGTACTGGGCGACGCTCCTGCAGCAGTGTTGCGCGCATTTCTTACCCGCGAACCGGTCGAACGCAATCCGTTGTACGTGCTCACACATCCGGGCCGCGACGGCGCCGCGCTCGATGTCACGGTGCACACGATCGACGGCGGCGTCATCGTCGAGTTCGAGGCGACCGCTCATAGCGCAGCCGACGGACCCGACTACTTCTCGCTGATCAAGCAGAGCGTTCATCGCCTGCAAGGGGCGTCGTCGCTGCAGGCCCTCGGCGACACCGCGACCGCCGAGATCCGCGCACTGACGGGGCTGGATCGTGTGATGGTCTACAAGTTTCATGACGACGGGCACGGCGAGGTGGTGGCCGAAAACCGTCGCCCGGATCTGTCGACGTGGCTCGGCATGCACTATCCGGCACAGGACATTCCCGAGCCCGCGCGCGAGGTATTTCGCCGCACCTGGATTCGGCCGATGCGCGAGATTGGTGCGCCGATCTCGGAGCTGGTACCGCTGGCCCACCCTGACACCGGTCGGCCGCTGACCATGACGCACTGCGCGCTGCGCGGCACGTCGGTCATGCACACCGAATACCTGCAGAACATGGGCGTGGCCGCCAGCCTGACGCTGTCGATCCGCCGCGGCGACCAGTTGTGGGGCCTGATCGCGTGCCATCACTACACCGGCGCGTTCGATCTGCCCTACAACATGCGGGCCGCCTGCGAGCTGATCGCACAGATCGTCTCGTTACAGCACAAAGCTTCCGAGGATCGCGATTATCTGTCGAGGCAGCTCCGGTTCGACGAAGTGCGGCAGCTGCTCGTGACGCAGGCGGCGTACGATGGCGGCCTCTCTGCGATGGTGACCGGACCGTTGACCCTGCTCGACGCCATGGATGCCCACGGCGCGGCACTGTTCCATCAGGATCGCTGGTGGCGCGTCGGGGAGACACCGCCGGAATCCGACCTGGAGAGGATCGCCGACTGGTTGGGTGAACGACCCGAATTTGCGTCGTCCGCGCAACCGGTGTTCGTCACCGACGCGCTGGGCACGCTCCTGCCGGGCAGTCCCGAACTTGACGCCGTGGCCTGCGGGCTGCTGGCCCTGACGTTGTCGCACCGAGGCCAGAATCTGATCCTCTGGTTCCGTCCCGAATCGCTGCGCACCGTCGACTGGGGCGGTAATCCGCAGGACAAGCCCATGGTGCTGGGCCCGAACGGTCCGCGAGTGACCCCGCGCCGGAGCTTTGAACTCTTCAGCGACTCGGTGCGCGGGCGATCGATGCCCTGGCAGCAGTGGGAGATCGAGCTCGCGCTGCGTTTCCGGCTGGTGGTCATGGAGCTGGTGATCAGTCGCGCCGAGCAGTTGACCGAACTGAATACCGATCTGGCGCGCAGCAACGATGAACTCGACGCCTTCGCGTACGTCGCCAGTCACGATCTGAAGGAGCCGCTGCGTGGCATTCACAAGTACGCGCATCAGCTGACTGTGAGCGCCGCATACGCGGATCCGCAGAATGCGCAGCGCCTCGACTCACTGACCCGGCTGACGTTACGCATGGACAGCCTGCTCGACTCACTGCTGCACTTTTCGCGCGTCGGTCGTGTGACCCTCGAGCTCGAGGACGTCGATCTCGACGAACTGGTGCATGAGGCGCTGGAAATGGTGGGTTCGCGCCGTTCGGAGCGGCCGAACGAGGTGGTGATGGCGACGAACCTGCCACATTTGCGCGCGGATCGGGTTCGGCTGCGCGAAGTGTTCGTCAACCTGCTTTCCAACGCCTTCAAGTACAACGACAAACCGACCGTGCACATCGAGATCGGGTGGCACCCCCCGCACACGGTCACCCGGCAGCCGCACTGGCCCGCAGACACGACCCATCATCCGATTTTTTACGTGCGGGACAACGGGATCGGTATCGAAGCGCGTCATGCCGAACAGGTGTACAAGATGTTCAAGCGCCTGCACGGCCGTGACGAATACGGCGGCGGCACGGGTGCCGGTCTCACCATCGTCAGGAAGCTGATCGAGCGCCACGGCGGCGCGGTCTGGTTCGATTCCGAGCCTGGCGTCGGCAGCACGTTTTACATCTCGCTCGGACTGTCGTGAGCCTCACTGCGATCGACCAGGGTGGTCCCCACCTGCCGACCTGCCTGCTGGTCGAGGATTCGGACGAGGATGCCGATACCGTCGCGGAAGCCTTTCGCCGGTGCGGCATTGCGGGCCGGCTGCAGCGCGTGAGCAACGGCGACGACTGCCTGACGCTGTTGCGACGTGCGACGACACCGCTTCCGGCGCTGGTGTTGATGGATCTCAGTACGCCCGGCACCGACGGTCGCGACGCATTGCGGCAGATCAAGGAAGACAGCAAGCTGAAAATCGTGCCGGTCGTCATCACGACTGCGTCGGCGAACACGCGCGACCTCGAGTTTTGCTACAGCGTCGGCGCCAACGCGTACCACGTCAAGCCGGTGAGCCACCCGCACCATCTCGACGCAATGATCACGTTGCTGCAGTACTGGCTCGGAGCCGTCACGCTTCCGATCTACCGTGTACCGTCGGCATGAAGGGGCCGCCCTGCCGCGTGGTCATTGCCGATGACAACCCCGACGACCGGCGCGAGCTGCGGCGTCTGCTGCTGACCGGCAG
>JBBSCZ010000297.1:0-3724 GCA_038249795.1 Gemmatimonadales bacterium
AGCACTGGGCTGGGACATCCTGTAAAGTAATGGGTTCGGCGCACCGCTTCGCCTGCTCGCTTCCGCCAGTGCGGGCCAGGCAGTAGGATCGACGACTGGCCCATTGCGCACGGCGAGGCATTTCGGCCCCCGTCGGACGCCCCGCAGTCGCTACGGCATTCGCTCACCAACCCACCGAGCCCGCTGATGACCAGCCGCCGAGACTTCCTGACTGTGGCCGCCTCGCTGGCGGTTGCCCCGTCGTTCAACGGCACCGCCTTCCGGCAGCTGAGCCGGGCCCGCGACGTAGCTGGTGATCGCAGCGCTGCCGATCTCGCTGACGACGAGACATTCTGGTTCGAGATCCAGCGCGCCTTCGAGGTGGACCGCACCTGGGTGAACCTCAACAACGGCGGTGTGAGCCCCGCCCCGTCGATGGTGATCGAGCAGATGATCCGCGACATCCGCTACAGCAACGAGATCCCGGTGGATCACATGTGGCGCCGCCTGCAGCCGCGCATCGAGAGTGTGCGACGCGAACTCGCCGAAGAATTCGGCTGCGACCCGGAGGAGATGGCGATCACGCGCAACGCCTCCGAGGCGCTGGAGACGATGATTTTCGGCATCGACCTGAAGCGCGGCGACGAGGTGATCGTCAGCACGCAAAACTACGGACGCATGATCAACGCCTGGCAGCAGCGCGTGAATCGCGATGGAATCGTGCTGAAGAAGGTGCAGTTCGCCGTGCCGGTGCAGCGTGACGACGACGTGGTGGCGGCGTTCGCCGCCGCGATCACGCCACGCACGAAGGTGATCGAGGTCACGCACATCACGAACCTCACCGGCCAGATCCTGCCGGTCCGGCAGATCGTCGAGATGGCGAAACCGAAGGGCATTCAGGTATACGTGGACGGTGCCCATGCGTTTGCCCACTTTCCGTTCACGCGCGACGACCTTAGCGTGGACTACTACGGCAGCAGCCTCCACAAGTGGCTGTACGCACCGATCGGCACCGGGTTCCTGTACGTGCGCAAGGAGAAGCAGCGCGCGCTCTGGCCGCTGATGGCCGGCAACCCGGGTCAGGAGAACGACATCCGGAAGTACGAGGAGATCGGCACGCATCCGCAGGCCAACTTCAACGCCATTGCAGCCGCAATCGTGTTTCACCGCGGCATCGGTTCCGACCGCAAGATTGCGCGGATGCGCTGGCTTCGTGACCGGTGGGCGAAGCGGTTGCTGTCCGAGGGCGGTGGTCGTGTGAAGGTGCTCACACCGCTCGACTCACCGAATGGTGGCGGCATCGGCTTCTTCAACGTCGATGGGCTGGATCCAGTGAAGCTCGGCGGCTGGCTTTACTCGAAGCACAACATCGTGACGACGCCGATCGTGCACGAGAAGGAGTTCATGGGCATCCGCGTGACGCCAAACGTGTACACGACACCACGGGAGATCGACGTGTTTGCCGACAAGGTGCTATGGGCGATGAAGCAGGGGATCGCGTAAGGACGAAAGATCGCAGACCAGCGCGATATTCACCGGAGAGTGACACTTGCTTCTCGCGGATGCGGCCAGCGTCTGAGCCGTCAACTGCCCGAGAGCACGGCCGACAGCAGCCGCATCACGTTGCCACCCATCACCTGCCGAATCTCGACAGGTGTGAACCCTTCGTTCAGCAGGGCCTGCGTGATCTCGGCGAGCCCTCCCGTATCGAAAGGTGTTGCCGTGGCGCCATCGAAGTCGGAACCGAGTCCGACATGATCGATACCAGCGACATTCACGGCGTGACGGATCGCTTTCGCGATGGAGGCGGCCCCCAGCGTGCAGACGGCAGCCTCCCAGTATCCGATGCCGATGACGCCACCGTTGGCGGCGATTGCCCGTAACTGGTCGTCGGTCAGGTTGCGCGGCCCCGGACAGGTCGCGGCAACACCTGTGTGCGAGACGACGACCGGACGGGTGGCCATCGCGAGCACCTCGCGCACCGCCTGTGGCGCGACATGTGCCAGGTCGACGACGATGTTGAGCGCCTCCATCCGGGCGACCACCTGGCGGCCAAGCGGTGTCAGCCCGGCATGCGTGACACCGTGCGCCGAGGCCGCGACCTCGTTGTCGAAGAAGTGTGTGAGGCCCATCATGCGGAAGCCGTGGGCATGGAGTGAATCGACACTCGCCAGTTCGCCGTCCAGCGCGTGCAGCCCCTCGATGGCGAGGAGCGCGCCATGCACGCGCGGATTACGGGCGCGCGCGGCGAGGAAGCTGTGCAGCGACATGGTGTCGGTCACCAGCATCAACGCACCGCCGCTGCGTGCGACGGCGTCGTGCAGGCGGTCGGCTTGATGGATGGCGCGTGCGCGGAGACTGGTCAATGAAGCGACTGGCCAGCGCTGCACCAGTGCGAGCAGCGTGATGTTGTCGGTCGCGGCGGTGTTGGCATCGTAATTCATGTCACGCGGCGTCTTCGTGACGACGCTGAACACCTGCAGTGCCACGTTGCCGTCCTCCATGCGCGGCAGGTCCACGTGGCCATGCGTCGCCCGGGCGAGCGGATCGCGCGCCCACAGCAGCTGGTCGGCATGCAGGTCGGCAATCGTCAGCGACTGGTGCAACCGATGCGCCGAGTCGCTGACGACGACATGCGGTGCCTCGGCGACCGTATTCATGCGCCGGTCCACGATGCCGGGGAGTACGGCGAAGGCCGTCAGCACGATGACGACCAGCACGACGGCACAACCAACGATGACTCGACGCAGCACGGAGGCTCTGGGAAATGGGATGCCGTAAGCAATCGTCGGGCGGGTCGCGCTTCAAGCACCGGGCGGCCGTCTGCACGACGAGACGCTTGCCGATTGCTGCGACGCTCCAGAAGTTCCGGTGTCATGTCCCCCGCTATCCGCGCCCTGCTGGCCGTCCTCGTCGCGCTGCTGGTGCTGGCGCGCGTATTCCGGCGACCGATCACGCGCTACACGAATCGTGTCGCGGCACGGTCACGACTCAAGTATCGCGGGCGACTGGACCGCTTCAAGCTGCTTGGCCGCGCCCACGTACGCGGGCTGCTGCTGGACGACCCCGTCATCGCGGCAGCCGTCGCCGAGCACGTCGCGCTCACCGGCACGGATCAGGCGACGGCCTGGCGCATGGTCGACATGTATGTCCGCGAGATCGTGCCGTTCTTCAACATCATCGCGTATTACGAAGTGGGTTTTCGGATCTCACGACTGCTGCTCGGCCTGTTCTACAAGGTGACGGTGGAGTACGAGGACCGCGCCGCCGTGCGACGGCTACCGAAGGATGCCGTCGTCGTCTACCTCATGAATCACCGCTCCAATGCCGACTACGTGCTGGTCGGCTACGCGCTCTCGGGGCAGGTCGCCATCTCGTATGCGGTCGGCGAATGGGCTCGCGCCTTTCCGCTGGAGCAGATCTTCAAGGCGTTCGGCGGCTACTTCGTCCGGCGCCGTCATCGAGAGAAGCTCTATCACACGGTGCTCGAGCGGTACGTCCAACTGATCACGCGCGAGGGCGTGACGCAGGGCATCTTCCTCGAGGGCGGGCTGACGCGCGACGGGAAGCTTCGCCCGCCGAAGATCGGGCTCCTCGACTACGTCCTCGGCATCGGGCACGACCCGGCGTACCACAGCCGGATTCACGTGATCCCCGTCGCGATCAACTATGACCGCGTGCTGGAGGACCGCTCGCTGCTGCGTGAGCTGGACCGGTCGAGCGGTGGCGCGCCGCCGGGTCGCGC
>JBBSCZ010000298.1:0-3710 GCA_038249795.1 Gemmatimonadales bacterium
GGGCTCATGTACGCCGGCGTCCCGATGGCGATGCCGGTGGCCGTCAAGCGCGTCTCGGCACCATCCTGCACCGCGCGGGCGATGCCGAAGTCGGTCACGATGGCGCGCCCGTCATCCTTGTCGATCAGGATGTTGTCGGGCTTGATGTCGCGGTGGATGTACTTGCGCGCATGTGCGAAGGCGAGCGCACCCGACACCTGGCGCAGAATGCGACGCACGTCGGCCACCGGCATCGGACCCTCGGCCGCCATGCGCTTGCCGAGGTTGTCACCCTCGATGCACGCCATGATGAAGTACACCAACCCGTCCTTCTCATCCACCGAGTAGATCGGCACGATGTTCGGGTGTGCAAGCTGCGCCGACATCTCCGCTTCGCGCAGGAAGCGAGACTTGATCTCGGAGCGGTAGGCGAGTTCCGGCGGCAGCAGCTTCACCGCCACCGTCCGTTTCAGGCGTGTGTCGCGTGCGCGATACACGATGCCCATGCCGCCGCGGCCGAGCTCCCCTTCCACCTCATACTGAGGGGCAAGGGCACGCTCGACACGCGCCAACAACTCCGTGTCGGCGGTGGCATCTACCGGATCAGGCACGTGGGAACGGCGAAAAGGGACGGAATTGAGACTGACGTAGGATAGCATCCCGGACCTGCCCATAGGAGTCATGGTCGGGCTCGGCAACTGACTCAGCCTGACGGAGCACCCTGCGGATGCTTCCGGCCGCGCCGAGTAGCCTGCCGAGGCTGACCCGTTGGCATCCTCTACGCCAGTCAGGCCGGAAAAGTTTGGAATGGGATGCCGAGTTGGCACGTCGCCCCGCGCCCGATGCTTGCAATAGGGAGATGCAGGTGACGCGACCGGCTTCATCGTGGACCGGATGCTCTGGCATGAGCACCGGTCTGGCAGAGTTCCGCAGGTCGTGTCCGTATCGTGTCCGGGGTGGCTGTGCCAGGCAGCCCCGTGTCCAAGGAGTACGCCGTCATGGCCGAACGTCAGACCCTGCCAGTACTGCCCCTGCGCGGGCAGGTCATCTTCCCCGGCCTCACCGCCCCGATCGCCGCTGGACGGCCCGGGACGTTGCGGGCCATCGAGACGGCGTTGAAGGGCGACCGCCTCGTCTTCGCCGTCGCCCAGCGCGACAACGCCGACGAGCCCTCGGGCGAGGTGCTCTACACCACCGGCGTGATCGCCCGCATCGGGCAGATCCAGCGCGGCCTGGGCGGCGTGCAGCTGCTGTTGCAGGGTGAGACGCGCGCCACCGCGCTTCAGTTCTCCAAGACCGACGGCTTTCTCTCGGCCGTGGTCGTGCCGACGGCCGACATGGAGCCGATCGACCCCAAGGATCCCGCCTTCGAGGCGCTGCATCGCGAGACCCGTGAGCGCGCCACCGAACTGGGCGAGAAGCGCGGTCTTCCCGAGGAGGCGGTGCACCAGGTGCTCGACAGTGTGACCGAGCCGGGCCGCTTCGCCGATCTCGTCGCCGGCTATCTCGACGTCGACGTGCCGCAGAAGCAGGCGCTGCTCGAGACACTCAGCGTCGAGGAACGCATTCGCCGTGTGCTCGTGCACGTGCAGCGGCAGATCGGCATGCTCTCCGCACAGGAGGACATCAAGAACCAGGTGCAGGAGGAACTCGGCGATCGCCAGCGCGAGATGTTTCTGCGTGAGCAGCTCAAGGCGATCCAGAAGGAGCTGGGCGACGACGACTCCAGCAAGGAAGTCGAGGCGTTGCGCGAGAAGCTGGCGAAGCTCGAATTGCCGAAAGAGGCGCAGAAGGAAGTGGAGCGTGAGCTGGGGCGCCTCGAGCGCGCCGGTCGCGAGAGCATGGAAGCGCAGGTCATCCGGACCTACCTCGAGTCGATCGCCGAGCTGCCGTGGAATACGCGCAGTGATGATCAGCTCGACCTGAACCACGCCGTCACGGTACTCGAGGAGGATCACTACGGCCTCGGCGACGTGAAGGATCGCGTGCTCGAATTCCTCGCGGTCCGCCAGCTGCGCGCGAAGCAGCTGGAAGCCGAGCTGCAGGAGACCGGCGAGCTGCCGGTCGCGAAGGTGGTGGCCGACGATGAAGCGGTGCCGGTCGGCGAGAAGCCGATCACCGACAACAAGGAAGCGAAGTCTCGCGCCATGGCTCGCGGCCCGATCCTGCTTTTCAACGGTCCTCCCGGTGTGGGCAAGACGTCGATCGCGAAGTCCATCGCGCGCGCGCTGGGCCGCGAGTATGTGCGCATCGCGCTTGGCGGTGTGCGCGACGAGGCGGATATCCGTGGGCATCGCCGAACCTACGTGGGCGCGATGCCTGGTCGCATCATCAACGGCATGAAGTCGGCCGGCACCAGGAACCCCGTCTTCCTGCTGGATGAGGTGGACAAGCTCGGCACCGGCTTCCAGGGGGACCCTGCGAGTGCACTGCTCGAGGTGCTCGATCCTGCGCAGAACAACAGCTTCACCGATCATTACCTCGGCGTGCCGTTCGACCTGAGCGAAGTGCTGTTCATCGCCACGTCGAACTTCATCCAGCACATTCCCGGTCCGCTGCTGGATCGCATGGAAGTGGTGGAATTCAGCGGTTACACCGAGAAGGAGAAGGCGGGCATCGCGACGCAGTATCTGGTACCGCGCCAGTTTGACGAGTCGGGGCTGAAGAGCGCGGGCATCACGCTCACTCCCGACGCGGTGATGACCGTCGTGAGCCAGTACACGCGCGAAGCTGGTGTGCGTCAGCTCGAGCGTCAGATCGGCGCAGTGGCACGCAAGGTCGCGCGCAAGCTGGCTGCCGGTGGTGACGAGGCCGCGAAGGTGCCGACGGTGCTCGACAGCGGCGACGTGCGCGAACTGCTCGGCCGTCCGCGCGTGCATCCGGAGAAGATCAGCGAGACTGACGCGGTCGGTATCGCGAACGGCATGTACTACACGCCGATGGGCGGCGACATCATGTTCGTCGAGGCATCGGTGCGCCGTCCGGGGACGAAGTCGGCACCACGGCCCGGTGTGGCCGAGGCGGCGGTGGAAACCATCTCGGATGGGCTGGGTGTGAGCGGTCCGGTCTCGCTGATTCTCACCGGCCAGCTCGGTGACGTGATGAAGGAGAGTGCGCGCGCGGCATTCACCTACGCCACCAACAACGCCGCGTCACTGGGCATTCCTGCCAGCCGGCTCGGTGCGGTGGAGGCACACATCCACGTGCCGGCCGGTGCCATCCCGAAGGATGGTCCGAGCGCGGGTATCGCGATCGCGACCGCGCTGGTGAGCGAGATGAGCGGCCGCCCCGTGCGCCGCGACGTGTCGATGACCGGCGAGATCACACTCCGTGGCCGGGTGCTGCCGATCGGAGGCATCAAGGAAAAGGTGCTCGGTGCGCATCGCGCCGGCATCAAGCATGTGATCATTCCAAAGGCGAACGAGGCCGATCTCGAGGACGTCCCGGAAGAGGTGCGCGAGACGCTCACCTTTCACCCGGTGCAGACGCTGGAAGAGGTGCTGAAGGTGGCGCTCGTTCCGCAGAGCGAGGTCGAGAAAGTGATCGAGCGGGAGCTGGCTGCGCTCTGAGGCGAGAGCGTTAACTGCAACTGCCGTTGCACTCAGTCTGCGCTGAAAATGTCGCCAGAGTCCGTTCAGCGCGGAAGCGCGCGATTGTACAACCACACAGCGCGGGAGAACGCCTGACTGCCGCGCGTCAACTGTACACCACCGTAAACCGCAACCCCGGCA
>JBBSCZ010000299.1:0-3707 GCA_038249795.1 Gemmatimonadales bacterium
CTGGCGCTGCGCTACGACACCGGACTCGCCGACAGCGCCAACGTCGACGTGATCGCCGTCACGGTGGCTCCATCCGGCGCCACGCCGCGCGCGCTCGATTCGCTCGCACGCGCGCTCGAGCCGTATCGCGCCGACAGCACCCTGCTGGTGGTCACCCTCGGCTGGGACCTGCTCGAGGCGCTGCGCGTACGCTTTGCACCGACGGCGTGGGAACGGGATCGCACGCAGCTGGTGGATCAGGTGGTGCGTCGTCTGCGCCCCGACATCCTCGTGCCCCTCGATGACCCGAATGGCACGGGCGTGATGATCGTGGGTCCGCGCGAGGCATCGGAATGGCAGCCGCTGCTGACGCAGCTGGCGCAGACGGCGCACACGCTTCGCCCGCGCACACGCGTGCTGGCCTCGATCTCCACCTTCGACACGCGTGACAGCGTGCTCGCCGCCTGGGCCACGTCGCCGCGCTCCGGTCTCGATGGGATCGGCTACGTGATGCTACCGGGCTTCCGCGGCGGCGTGACGCTCGAGGCGCGCATGCAGGCCGCCGATCGCTGGCGCGCCGTGCGCACGCCGCGGGGAGCAAAAAGCGACGAATGGGTGCTGCTCGCGGCGGGATTCCCGTGGACGCAGGGCGAGGTGGCGCAGGACCGCGGCATCTGGGGCGTGCTGTCGTGGGCCAGTGCGCGGCTCACGATCGGTGGCGTGATCGTCGGTGACGCCGGCGACTACAGCACGCGGCGCGGGCTGCGTGGTCCGGGTGGACGTCTGCGCCTCGCCAATAGCTCGCTGCGCCGCGCCATTCGCGGCCTCGCCGAAGCGGCGCGCTGACGCTCAGTCTTTCGCCACGCCGCGCACGATCGCCTCGACCCGACGATCGGGATCGATCCACTGACGCACCACCTGCTGCACGTCGGCCGCCGTGACCGCGCGCAATTGCCGCACCTCATCGGTCAGCTCCGCCAGCCCGTCGCCCGACATCCACGCGTCCACCATGTCCCCCAGCTGCGCGCCGGCGCTCTCCTGCCGCAGCGCCTGCATGCCGATGGCGTAGGTGCGCGCACGCTCGAGCTCCTCGACGGTCACAGGCTCGTTGCGCAGCATCGCAAACTCGCGCAGCAGTCCCTCGCGGGCTTCCAGCTCACGTTCCGGCGCGCAGGCAATGTAGGCCGAGATCATGCCGGCGTGGTGCAGCGTCGAGGCGCTCACGAAGACACTGTACGCCAACGACTGCCGGCTCCGCAGCGACTCGAAGAAGCGCCCACCGAGGCCGCTCGCCACACCGGTCATCAGCGCCGTGGCAAACCGCTGCCGATCGCGTCGTGCCGGGCCGCGGAAGAGCATCGCGACGGCGCTCTGCTGCTTCAGGCGCACATCCACGATTTCGATCGACGTCGCGGTCATCGGCGGCGGCTCGATCAGCGCCGATGGCGACGGCCGTAGCCCGGTGAACGGGGCCGCGAGCTGCTGCGCGAGGTCTGCCGGTTCGGCATCGCCGACGATGGCCAGCACGGCATCGCCAGCCAGCACGGCGCGCGCGTGCCAATCGCGCACGGCGGGCGCGCTGATCGCGGCCACGCCGTCGGGAGTGCCGAGTGCATCGATGCCGTAGGTATGCTCGCCGAACAGTGCCTGACGCGCGACGGAGAGCGGATGACGAAGCATGTCGTCACGACGCGCAGTCAGCCCGGTCAGCAGCTGCGCCTGCTCGGTGGCCACCGCCTCCGCCGCAAACGATGGCGACTGCACCACGTCGGCCAGCAACTCGGCAGCCCGCGTCACATCGTCGAGCGGCACGCTGATCGACCACCCGACCATCTCCTTGCTGTTCGACACCGAGACGCTGCCGCCCAGCCGTTCGGCATCCTCGGCGATCTGCGCAGCCGTGCGCGTGGTGGTGCCCTTGATCGATGCGCGTGCCATCACCGACGTGAGCCCGGCCAGCTCCAATGGTTCGTGCACCGCGCCACCGTGCAGGTAGCAGCCCATGTGCGCGATGCGCGCCCCCGGCTTGCGGCGCACCAGCACCGGCACACCGTCGGCGGTACGGAATACATGCACGTCGCCCACGCGCTCCACGAATTGCGGCACCATCGCGGGGGCGGTCGCGACGGGAATGCCGCGTGTCTCGATCGCGAGCGGAGTCGTCTGCCGTGCACTCCACGACGTCACCAACTGCGGCCCATCGGCGGCCAACGGTGCGGCGCCAGCAGGCCGGTAGCTCACCACCGCCACCGTGTCGTCGCGGCACCAGGTGCGGAGTACGCGCTGCACGTCGGCGGCGGTGACCGCATACACCGCCGCCCAGTACGCCTCGCCCACATCAGCGCCACCCAGCGCCTCCCACGCCACCATCTCGCTCGCCTGCCCTTCCATCGATTCCTTGCGGCGGAGCCGGCGCGTGCGCACGACATGCTTCACCCGTTCGAGTTCGTCGGCGGTCGGACCATCGCTCTGCAGCGCGCGCAGGTGCGCCCACGCTGCGGCCATGGCGTCGTCGAGTGTCGCGTCAGCGCCCACGATGCCGATCGCGAACACGCCGAGCTGCGTGGGCGTGTAGTGGTAGGCCGAGGCACTCATCGCGAGACCACGCTCGCGAATGGCGCGGTAGAGCCGTGACGCGCGGCCGGTCGAGAGCACCGCCGAGGCGATGTCCAGCGCGGCGGCATCGGGATGCATCGGACCGACGGTCTTCCAGCCGAAGGTGGCGTGCGACTGCTGCACGTCACCGGTGAGCGCACGATAGCGCGCGCCCTGCCACGGCAATTCCTCGGGGCCATGGTTCGGCATGGGGTTCTGCGCGGCCAGACGGCCGTACCGTTCGCCCACCAGTGCCTGCACTGCTGCCGCATCCACATCACCGACGACGCCCAAAATGGTGTTCGACGGTGTGTACCAGTTGCGATAGAAATCGTGCACCATGTCGCGCGTGAAGGTGCGCAATCCCGCCTCGCGCCCGATGCGCCAGCGCCGCATGCGATGCCTGTCATGCAGCACCTCATACAGCGTCTCGGCGGTCACTGCAATGGGGGTGTCTTCCTTGCGCGCAGCTTCCTGGATGATGACTTCCAGTTCACGGTGCAATTCGTCGGCGTCGATCTGCGAGTGCGCGAAGGCATCGAACTGGATGTCGAGTCCGCGATCCCAGTTCGCGCTCGGCAGCACGGTGATGTAGGTCGTTTCGTCGTAGATCGTGTGCGCGTTCAACCAGCCGCCGACTTCCTTGGTGGCGGTCGCGATCTCACCCGGGCCGCGTGTCGGCGTACCCTTGAAGTACATGTGCTCGAGCACGTGCGCGATCCCGATCTCGGTATCGGGTTCATCGAAGTAGCCGGCCTTCACCCGTGTCACGATCGCCACCACGGGCGCCGCACGATCTTCCCGGACGAGGAGTGTGAATCCGTTCGGGAAAACGGTGCGGTGTGTGTGCAGTGTCAATGCAGGATCTTGAGGACGCCGGCGTCGGCACTGCCACGAAGGAACGCCTCGGCCGACTCGGTAGGCACGCGCTGGCCGGTGAGCGCCTGCACGCGCGCCGCCTCGGCCAACATGAACTCATACTGCGACTTTCCCGTGGACGTAGCGTCGCGCATTTCGGTGACGATGGCATCCCAGCTGCCGACGAACGTGTCGCCGGTGCGCGTCATGACGCTGTGCTCCACGGCCGGCTCCTTCGCATCGCGCATCTCGGCCAGCAATGTGCCGAAGAGCTC
>JBBSCZ010000300.1:0-3696 GCA_038249795.1 Gemmatimonadales bacterium
GATCGTGGATGCCGACACACGCTCGGTGGAACGGTGGCGTCCTGACGCAGTGGAGGGCGAACGGATCACGGGGACGCTCCTGTGGCAGCCGCGACCTGCGCATGCGGCGCTCACGATCGACCTGCCGGCGCTGTTCCGGGAGGCGATGGGCGAGTGATCGGAGCGGCCGGCCCTCTTGTCCGACAAAATCATTCGGGTATGTTAGTGTTTGAGAAACGTTCTCATCTAACCCTCTGCCCGTCTCGCCATGGTCGACGCCACGATCCCAGAAATTGTCATATCCAGCGCCCCGATTCTGGTCGGAGGCTCGGTGGCCGAGCGCTGGGAGGCGTTCCGGCAAGACAACCCGAAGGCCTATCTGCGGGATGCCGCGCAGGCTCTCGGTGTCAGCGAGCTCGCCCTGCTGCCGCTCGGCGACAGTGAACTCACTCGGCTCCGCGGGGACGACTGGCCGTCGCTGATCGCTGCGTTCGAGCGGTTCGGCAGCGTTCGCACGATGACGCGGAACGAATTTGCCGTGATCGAGCTGACCGGGGCTTTCAGTCATTTCGAGAGCTTCGGCGTCATGGCGCAGACGCTCGGTGAAATCGACCTGCGCATTTTTCTGCGGGAATGGGCGTCGGCCTGGGCGGTACAGTCGGTGAGCGGCGGTGAGACGCGGCGCAGTGTGCAGGTGTTCGACGCATCCGGCGACTCCATTCACAAGCTCTTCGTGGACGATGCGCACGATGAAACGTTTGCGGCCTTCGTGCGCGAGTTTGCTTCCGATGACCAGTCGACGCCCGAGTTCGGGCCCCGCCCGGTGCAGGTGGAACGCCCGGATGCCGAGCTCGATGTGGCGGGCTTTCTGGCCGGCTGGGATGCGATGACCGACACGCACCAGTTTCACGGGCTGCTGCGCACCTTCCAGGTGACGAGGACACAGGCGTGGCGGTTGGCGGGGCCGGAGCGTGCTCGGCGTGTGCCAGCCGTCGCGCTCCAGCAGCTGCTCGAGGGAGCGGCTGCGTCGGGCGAGCGGATCATGATCTTCGTTGGGAATCGCGGCATCATGCAGATCCATGTCGGCGCGATTCACCGTGTGGTGCATGCCGCGGGGTGGCTCAACGTGATGGATCCGGGATTCAACCTGCACGCCCGGGACACGGCGTTCGCAGAATCGTGGGTGGTGACGAAGCAATCGGCGGATGGGCCGATCCGCTCGCTCGAGATCTTCGACGCGCAGGGTGGGACCATCGTGCAGGTCTTCGGTAAGCGCCTCGAGGGTCAGGGCAGCACGCCGCCCGGGTTCGGTCACCTGCTCGACGGCGTGCTGGCGGCAGCGACATGACACGGATGCAGCGACTGCTGGCGCTGGTGTGGTGTGGGAGTCTGGGGGCGTCGGCGCTGGAGGGTCAGCGCTCCGCCGTGCCGCGGATCGTCACCCTCGGGGGTGCCATCACCGAAACGGTCTTTGCGCTCGGCCGCGGATCGCAGGTGGTGGGCGTGGACGCCAGCAGCAAGTACCCGGCGCCGGTGCGACGTCTGCCGAACGTCGGATACTTCAGGCAGGCCGGCGCCGAAGGGATCATGGCGTTGCGTCCGTCGCTGGTGATTGCGGACACCGGGTCGGCGCCGGCAACGGTTGCACAGCTGCGCAGTGCCGGTGTGCAGGTGGTGCTGTTGCCGGCGGGTGAGACGAGCGCGATCGCCGTCGAGCGCATCGAGCGCATCGGGCGTCTGCTTGGCGTACCGCGACTGGCTGATTCACTGGCCGTGCAGGTGCGGTCGCAGGTGGCGCGCGCAGAGGCGAATGCGGCCGGACGTGCGACGCGTCCGAAAGTGCTGTTCATCTACGCACGCGGCATGGGCACGCTGTTCGTCGCCGGTCGGGCCACCGGTGCGGACGAGATGATCCGCATGACGGGCGGTGACAACGTGGGCCGGGTATTTGAAGGGTACAAGCCACTCACGGCGGAAGCGGTGGTCACGAGTGGCGCCGACGTGATCGTGCTGCCGGCGCAGGGATTGGAGTCGCTGGGCGGCGTCGATGGTCTGCTGCGGCTGCCCGGTCTGGCGCAGACGCCGGCGGGACGTGCGCGTCGCGTCGTGACCATGCCGGACGACCTGCTGCTCGGCTTCGGGCCGCGGCTCCCGCTGGCAATCGAGACCCTCACGCAGGCGCTGCACGGCGAGGCGTCGGCGACGGCACCGGCACGCAAAGTCGCGCGCGAATGACGGTGCCGACCGCGACATTCGATCGGGTCGGCACGATGTTGCCGCGTGACGTGGCGGCGCCGGTGCTGACGTTCGAGATTCCCGCCGGGTCAGCGGCGCCGGCACTGGCACTGGCACGGGCGCGACGGCGTCGTGTCGCGCTGATGGTGGTGCTGCTGACGCTCGGTGCTGCATTGATCGCGGCTGCATCCTTCGGCGCCGTCGAGGTGCCCGCCCTGTCCGTGCTCGGCGTGGTGCTCGAGCGAACCGGGATGACTGTGCCGTGGGAATTCGATGGGGAATCAGCGGGGCTGCTGTGGGCGATTCGTATTCCGCGGGTGCTGTTCGGCGCGCTGGTCGGGGCCACACTCGCTGCGGCCGGGGGGGCGTTGCAGGGACTGTTCCGCAATCCGCTGGCGGATCCGAGTGTGATCGGCGTGTCATCGGGCGCAGCATTGGCGACGGCCTCGTTCATCGTGATGGGGGGCTGGTTGCTGGACGGTGCGGTGGCCGCGGTGTGGGTTCCGTGGCTGATGCCTGTCGCCGCCTTCGGTGGTGCGAGCGTCACGGCGGTGCTGGTATTGACCGTCTCGCGCCAGCGCGGGCGTTCGAACCCGTCAGTGGCGACGATGCTGCTGGCCGGCATCGCGATCAACGCCCTGGCCGGAGCCGGCACCGGCCTGCTCACGAGTGTGGCGAACGACTCGCAGCTTCGTGCGCTCGCCTTCTGGTCACTCGGAAGTCTGGGCGGCGCCACCTGGTCGGTGCTGTCGATCGCGGCGATTCCGATGCTCCTTTCGCTCGCCCTGCTGCTGCGCGCCGCGCGACCGTTGGATCTGCTGCTGCTGGGAGAACGCGAGGCAACGCACCTGGGCGTCTCGACGGATCGGCTGCGGCTGCAGGTCATCGTCGGTGTGGCGCTGGGTGTGGGCACTGCCGTGGCGTTTGCCGGAATGATCGGATTCGTCGGGTTGATCGTCCCGCATCTCGTGCGCATGGTGGTGGGTCCATCGCATCGAGGCGTGTTGCCGCTGAGCGCGCTGCTGGGCGCGACGCTGCTGGTGCTGACGGACCTCGGCGCCCGGACACTGACGTCGCCGGCGGAACTGCCGATCGGCGCGGTGACGGCGGCGCTGGGAGCACCAGTCTTTCTCTGGATGGTGGTGCGTCACCGCAACGGTGCCTTCGCATGATTCACGCGGCCGACGTGACGGTGCGGCGATCCGCGGCGACGCTCATTCGTGACGTGTCGCTGACGGTGGAGCGGGGTGAAGTGCTGGCGCTGGTCGGTCCGAACGGTGCCGGGAAGAGCACCCTGCTGCGCGTGCTGGCCGGAGACGAGGTACCCTCTGCCGGTACGGTCCAATTCGATGGGCGCGATGCACGGACGTGGCGCCCCGACGCGCTGGCTCGTTTCCGCGCCATGCTGCCGCAGCAGTCCACGCTCGATTTCGACTTCAGTGTCGAGGAAGTCGTGGTGATGGGTCGCGCGCCGTGGCAGCC
>JBBSCZ010000301.1:0-3673 GCA_038249795.1 Gemmatimonadales bacterium
AATCCTGCCGCTGACGACATCGTCTGTGCGCACGATCGGCTTCGACATCGACGCAACCGTCGGCCAGTTCCGCACGCGCATGATCGTTGCCGCCGACCTCGCCGCCGCCGGCGCCGTGGCACCGGGCACGATCTCGGGTACTGTGACGTCTTCCGTCCGCGGCCCTCTCGCCGGCGTGACCGTCGCGGCCAGCTCAGGTCAGACGACCGTCACCGATGGTACGGGTGCTTACACCCTGGCTGCAGTCAACCCGGGCTCACGCACGGTGACGCTGTCGAACCTGCCGGCTGGTTGCACGGCTCCGGCAGCGCAGACTGTCTCGGTGACATCAGGTGGAAGCTCGGTCGCGAACTTTGCGGTGACCTGCACGGGTCTCCCGGGCGTCATCTCAGGTACCATCACGTCGGACAATGCTGGTCAGCTGTTGCCGGGTGTGACCGTGACCGCCTCGACGGGTGGCTCAGCCACGACCGGCGCAACGGGCGCCTACTCGATCGCAGCTGCAGGGCCGGGTGCAGGTTCGCTCGCGCTCAGCGGCCTCCCCGCTGGTTGCATCGCGCCGACGGCTCCGTACACGCTCGCCAGCGGTGGCGCTGCCACGGTGAACGTCGTTGTCGATTGCCCGGCGCCGGTGCTGCCTGGCTATCAGTACAACACCACCTGGGAGAGCATCAGCCCGACTCGGGTGGCTGTGACGATCCGCGTCGATATGCGAACGTTCAACGACCCGAACATCATTGACTGGAACGATCCTGTCAACGGCTTTACGACCGATCCGCTCACCGGTGCTCAGCTGGAAGTGCGGTTCGACAATACGAAGCTGACGTACGTGTCACGCAATATCCCGACCGACCCGGCGTTCACGTCCAACGCCACGGTGAACGCGTCAATTCCCGGCCAGATCAACATCGTCGCCGGTGGCGCTGACCTGATCTCGGGCAACGTCGGCGTCACGCGACTCGTCTTCGACCGCGTGCCCGGTGCAACTGGCTCGGTTGGTACGACAACGAGGATCGTCGCCGTGGCAAGCCGTTCAGGTCCGACAACGATCAACATTACCGCGAACGTGAGGAACGTAGAGGCGCCGTTCATCCTTCCGTAACTCACGCATTTGTTTGGCGGTGTGCGCATAGGCACACCGCCAAACACGTGTTCGACGAATAATCCCCAAAGGAGATTCTCTCATGCAGTTCACTCGGAACATCCCGAGGCTCGCGACGCTCGTTGCAGCGTCGGCGATCGGTCTGACGGCGTGCTCGGACCGCACGCCGTCCGCGGCGATCGCGACGCCGAACCTCGCCGTGGTACCTCTGGAGCTCGACGTCTCGTCGGGCAACGCTCGCATTGGAACAAGAATCGCAGTTGCCGTCAAGGTCAACGTGCAGCCGGGTGTCTTGGGCGGTGTGCAGGGCGCGCTCGAATTCGATCCCGCCCGGCTTCGTTATGTGGGTCAGTCGCCGACCGGCGATGCGATCACCATGACAGGCATCAAGAACGTCTCCGCGGGCAAGCTTCGCTTTACCAGCTTCAACCAGAAGGGGATCTCAGGTCGCGTCGCCACCTTCGTGTTCGAGGCAACCGGTCCTGACTACCTGTCGTCCCTCCGCTACGTGCATCAGGCAGCGGCCACCGCAGGCGCAAACCTTCGTGCCTTGAAGATCGCGCAGCTGACGACCGTAGTCGATGGCACAATGCTTGTACCAACGGACGCGCGTGAGATGAGCGTCAACGATTGGGCCGCACACATTAAGCCGTCCGCGAAGCCGGGCCCCGCGGTCTCGTTGGTTCCGGGTCAGTACCGCTTGAACCTGGCCTATGGTGACGTCGATCTCGATGGCTCGATCGGCCTCTTCGACTTCCTCGGCGTAGCGAATGCTGCGGTGGGAAATGATCCGATAATCATCGGCACTGATGCTGGCTCTGGCACGGACCTCGTTATCGCAGGCAATGTCTTCCCGTTCAACACGTCGATTCCGCTGGCGTGCGGAAACGAAGCGGACGGCAGCCGTGTTCTCGACCTGTTCGACTTCCTCGCGATCGCGAATGTTGCGGCTGGTGGGACGGAACAGTGTGCCGGCAACCCGATCCCAGGTCGTGGTCCGCTTCCTGGTGCCGGCGCTCGGGCAATTGTGACGGGCAACATCACTGGGGCTCGCCTTTTCTCCAAGGATACTGTCTACGAGCTGCAGGGCCAGGTGCGTATCCTGGATGGTGCCGTACTCACCGTTCAGGCCGGTACTCGCGTCGAAGGCAGTTCGGTCGTGAACCCGTCGGCTTTGATCAGCGAGCGCGGTGGTGTGCTGCTCGCCGCTGGCACGCAGTATGAACCGATCGTCTTTACCTGCACTGGCACCAAGGTTCCCGGCTGTTGGGGTGGCGTCTGGCTGTCCGGTAAGTCGGCGCCGAACGTCGGCGTGCCGGCGACAGGCACCGGCCTTGGCCCATCGCCTGCCTTCGCGGCGAGGAGCATCACGTTCCAGGGAACGACGTATAACGTTGCCGCCGACGCCGGCGGTTGTAATCAGCTGCTCGGCGAGGCCAACACGCCGGCGTATGGTGGATGCACGGACAACGACTTCAGCGGCGTGCTCAGGTACGCTGTCATTGAATTCGGCGGATTCACCATCTCCCTGAATCGCGAACTGAACGGCCTCACGCTGGCTGGTGTCGGCAGCCAGACAGTCATCGAGAATGTGCAGGTTCATGGCGGTTCGGACGACGGCGTCGAGTTTTTCGCCGGCACGGTCGGAGTCCGCAATGTCCTGATCACTGGTGCGCAGGATGATGGTTTCGACGGCAGCTTCGGCTACCGCGGGAACAGCCAGTTCGTCATCGTCCAGAACGATCAGGGTGACACGCCGGGCAACGACTCGCGTGCGATCGAGTTCGACGGAAACGAAACGACGACCAACTTCGCCGCAACGCCGCGGACGTCGGCCGGCATGTACAACTTCACGGTGATCGGTAACCTGACGTCGGACGGCCAGACGGCCGCGATCTTGTTCCGCCGCGGTACGCAGCCGACGATTTCGAACTCGATCTTCCACGGCTGGCGCTTCATGGTCGAAGTCCGCGATCCTGAGACCTGCTCGCCGGCAGCCCCGACGATCAGGTACTCGACGTTCGTGGGTTGGCGCACGGCGTTGGCGAATCCGTCGGCTCAGCCGGCCGTCTGCCCAGCGCCCGAAGAGTCGATCATCACCTTGGGAACCAGCAATCTCTTTCGCCAGACAAGTGGGCCGCAGATTGGTGGGCTCCTGATCGATGCCATCAACACGCAGCTTCCGGATTTCCGGAACATCGCGTCCGCGGCGGAAAACATCTCCGACCCAGCCGTTCCGGCTGGCATCCTGAATGTCGCGTACCGTGGCGCTGTCGCCCCGCAGAGTGCCGGACAGATCCCGTGGTACTCCGGCTGGACGCGTGGTTTCACCACTCCGACCACGCCGTGAGCATTTTCCTCTGAAGCTGCAGTGATCGTATGAGACGTCGCTTATCGAAATCCGTACGATCCGCGATCGCCGCCGCACAATTTTGTGCGGCGGCGCTCGTGCCTTTGGCAATGTCCGGCTGCACGGACACCACTGCCCCACCGAAACCACCCTATCTCGCTGTCGTCACCCGGCTCACCACATGGCCGGGAGCCAGCGCGCCGGCGAAACTGACGTATCGG
>JBBSCZ010000302.1:0-3599 GCA_038249795.1 Gemmatimonadales bacterium
CGGTTTAATGGTCGCCCCGTATACCGACAGCGCCGCACCACCGCGGGCGTCGCCGTCCATCTTGGTGAGGATGATGCCGGTGATGCCGAGGGCGTTGTTGAAGCCTTCGGCGATCTTCACGGCGTCCTGACCGGTCATGCCGTCGGCGACGAGCAGAATCTCGTCCGGGCGGGCGACTTCCTTCACGCGCCGCAGCTCGTCCATCAGGTTCTCGTCGATCTGCAGCCGGCCGGCGGTGTCGATGAACACGATGCGATCGCGTTCGCGTCGCGCCACCTCGAGGCCGTCGCGCACGATCTGCACCACATCGGTGGTGTCGCGGCGCGCGAACACGGGCACGTTGAGCTGTGCGCCAAGTGTCTCTAGCTGGTCGATGGCGGCGGGACGATAGACGTCGGCCGCAATCAGGCGCACCTGCCGCTGCTCCTTCTGCATGCGGAGCGCGAGCTTGGCGGTGGTGGTGGTCTTGCCGGAACCCTGCAGCCCGACCATCAGCACGACGGTCGGTGGCACAGTGCTGAGCTTGAGCCCCTCGCGCTGCTCACCGAGCATCGCAGTGAGTTCCTCGTGCACGATCTTGACGAGCTGCTGCTCAGGCCGGATGGTCTTCAAGGCCGAGAGGCCGACCGCCTTCTTCTCGACGCGCTCGAGGAATTCGCGGGTCAGCCCGAAGCTGACGTCGGCCTCGAGCAGCACGCGCCGCACTTCGCGCAGTCCGTCCTTGATGTCGGCTTCCGTGAGGACACCCTTCCCGCGGAGCTTCGAGAAGGCGGCACCGATCTTTTCACTGAGCTCGTCAAACATAGCCGAAGAAGTTATCCAAGCTCGCGTGCCTGAACAAGTTAAGGACGCTGCGACCCGGTCGCCGCAGGGGGCCCGGCGTTCGTCTCGGCTGGGCACCCAGGGGAACGGCGTTGACACGGAACGGCACGACCACTGAACGGCGAACTGCGAACAGCACGGACGCAGACACGTGACGGCTGGGGTGTTGGCTCCGGACGGGAACGAGCCTCCGCACCGGGAAAGACCTCTCGCGTGACCACTTCCCCCACCTAAAAAGAACTCCTCCACCCCAACCAATGCGCCGTTCGCGACTCGGATGCCGTGCCCTTCGTGTTCGGCTGTTCAGCGACCGTGCCGTTCTGCGTCGACGCAGTTGACGACCGTCGCAAAACGCACGAACGCTCGACTTCGCCGGATGATCCGTGCGGAAATCCAGCTCCCCCGAGGCGTTCACAAAATGGGTGAAGCGCATTCTGGCGAATGCTTTACGGCTCAGTCCGATTGCCGCGCGTGTCGACGACGGAGCCGAATTTGCCTACGAAATGGTGGCACAGGATTGCCGGCTCCGGCCGACACTGAGGTGGTGTCCGCCGACTGCATTCGGCCCCTGCTGAGTGGCGGAACACCGAAGGCTCCATGATTCTTACCGTCTGCCGGGAAGGGCAGATGCGACCGCGCCCACCCTCTGTTGGAACCCGATGACTCACTCCCAGCGACGGGACGAGATCCTTCGCGCCGAACTGCCGCCAACGCTGCCGTTGATGGCGCTGCGCTCGACGATGGTGTATCCGCTCGGCACGATCGCGGTCCAGATGGGCAGTCCGGAGAACCTGGCGCTCTTGCGCGCCTTCGATGAACCGGGCGTGGTGGTCGCGCTGGTGGTGGCCGGTGGCGAACTGGATGATGCGCCGGAGGCTGAGGAATTCATCGGCAAGATCGGCGTCGCCGCCCGCGTCCATGAGCGCATCAATCTCCCCGGCGACACCGTGCAGATCACGCTGCAGGGCCTGCGGCGGATCACCATCCAGCGCATCGACCAGTCCGCGCCGTTCGTGGTGGCGGCCGTCGCGCCGGCGTGGGATGTGCTGCCCCCCGCCTTCGAGGTCGAGGAGCTCGTCACGCGCATCGTCAGTGCCACCGAGACACTGGCCAGTCTGGTGGACCGGATTCCGGCCGAGATCCCCGCGATCCTGCGCATGAACGTCTCCGATCCGGGACGCTTCGCCGATCTCGCCGCGACCAACCTGAACTTCAAGATCGCCGACAAGGACGACGTGCTCCAGAAGCTCGACGTCGGCGACCGCCTGCGCTTCATCCTCGGCCGCCTCGAGCGCGAAGTCGCCCGCGCCCGCGTCATGGATGACGTGAAGAAGACCACCGAAGTGAAGATCGAGCAGCACCAGCGCGAGTTCTTCCTCAAGCAGCAGTTGCGCGCGATCCAGAGCGAGCTCGGCGAGACCGATCCCGGTGAACGCGAAAGCACCGAACTGCTGCGACGCATCGACGAGGCACACCTGCCGGAGAAGGTGTCGATCGAAGCCCGTCGCGAGTGCGAGCGCCTGCGCATGCTCTCGCCGGCGAGCAGCGAGTATCAGGTGCTGCGCACCTATCTCGACTGGGTGCTGTCACTGCCCTGGTCGAAGAAGTCCGGAGATCGTGACATTTCGCTCGAAAAAGTGGGCGCGGCCCTCGACACGCGGCACTACGGGCTCGGCGAGGCGAAGGAGCGCATCATCGAGTATCTCGCGGTGCGCAAGCTGCGCGGTGGTGATCCGGCCGGTCCAATCCTCTGCTTCGTCGGACCACCGGGCACCGGCAAGACCTCACTCGGCGAGGCGATCGCCACCTCCATCGGGCGCGAATTTCATCGCATCTCGGTGGGCGGCGTGCGCGACGAGGCGGAGGTACGCGGACATCGGCGCACGTACGTCGCGGCGATGCCCGGCCTCCTGATTCAGGCGCTGCGTCGCACCGGCGTGCGCGATCCGGTGGTCATGATCGACGAGATCGACAAGATGGGCACCGGCGGTGCCACCGGCGACCCGACGGCAGCGATGCTCGAGGTCCTCGACCCATCGCAGAACAAGTCGTTCGTCGATCACTACCTGAACCAGCCGTTCGACCTCAGCTCGGTACTGTTCATCTGCACGGCCAACAATCTGTACGACATTCCGGCGGCGCTGCGGGATCGTCTCGAAGTGATCCGAATTGCCGGGTACACGTCGGAAGAGAAGGTGCAGATCGCATGGCGCTACCTCATCCCGAAGCTCTGCGCGGAGCATGGCCTGACGGAGGACGACGCAGTGTTCACCGACGAGGCGCTGCAGTTCATTGCGGCGCGCTACAGTCGCGAGGCCGGACTGCGCAACTTCGAACGCCACGTCGCGGCCGTGCTGCGCAAGCGCGCACGACGCAAGGCCGAAGGCGAGATGGAGCCGTGGACGATCACGCCGCAGCGTGCCGAGGAGTTGCTGGGCGTGCCGCAGTTCGCCGCCGAGGAGACCGAGCAGGAGCCGGAAGTCGGCGTGGTGACCGGTCTTGCCTGGACGCCGAACGGTGGTGAGCTGATGTTGATCGAGGCGCTCAAGATGCCGGGCAGCGGCCGTCTCACCGTGACCGGGCAGCTGGGTGAAGTCATGCGCGAGTCGGTCGATGCTGCGTACTCGTACGTCCGCTCGCGCAGCCGCCTGCTCGAAATTCCGGAAGAGGAATTCCGCGAGACCGATCTGCACATCCATTTCCCCGCCGGCGCGATCCCGAAGGATGGACCGAGCGCCGGGCTCGCGGTCACGCTGGCGATCGCCAGTGTGCTGAGC
>JBBSCZ010000303.1:0-3564 GCA_038249795.1 Gemmatimonadales bacterium
ACGATCGCCAGTTCACCCTGTGTCAGCGCGCTGTAGGTGACTGCGCGACTGACGAGGGGTCGGGGGCTACGAAGTTCACGGCGCAAAATCTCGGCCTGCGCGTCGTCGTCCAGCGCGCGATACCCATCCACCACGCCGGCCTGTTGCAGCAGTTCGTCCACTACCTGCACGTGCACGTCGCTGTTCTGCCGCAAATCGAGCGTGCACAGATGGAAGCCGAAAAGGTCCACTGCCGTGCGGATCGGCTCCACCCGTGCATCGGCCAGCGTGCCGGCGCCGTGCCGATGCAGCGATGCCTCGACGATCGCGAGATCGCGCGACAGCTCGGCGGGATCACCATATGGCTCCAGCACCGCGTGCGGCGCACCGCCGGGGATGAAGCCGAGAGTCTGGATCGCCGTGGCCGCGAGGCGCGCATGCATGCCACGCAGGGCCCGGCGATACGGCTCGTCGGCGCGGAACGGCGAGTCATCAGCCGAGGCCTCGGCGAGTGCCAGCAGTGCATCGCTGGGTGTGATGAGTCGCGACGACATCGAGAGTTCGAGGGAAAGCTGAAACAGCGCGTCGAGATGATGCGTGAGCGCGGTGGCGGCCTGACGGTCGATCGCCATCCCGAGTACAGCGGCGGTCACGAACGGATTGCCATCGCGATCACCACCGATCCACGAGCCCATGCGCACCACGGGATCCATGCGTGGTGCGCGACCGGGAGCCAGTGCTTCCACCGTGTCCTGCACCGCGATCTGCAGCTGCGGCAACACGGTAAAAAGTGTCAGCTCGTAGTAGCGCAGTGCTTCCGCGATCTCATCGCGCGTCCGCAGCTTGGCCAGGCGGAGCAGGGAGGTTTGCCAGAGGGTGAGCACCTGCAGCCGGAGCGCTGCCTCCCACGCGACCGTTTCCTCGGCGTCCATTCTGGTACGGTCACGCTCCGTGAGCAGTTCGGCGATACGGCGTTGCGTGTCGAGGATCGTCTTGCGACGCACTTCGGTCGGATGCGCGGTGAGCACCGGACTGACCTCGATGTGTGCCAGTGTGTCCACGATGCGGTCGGCATCGAGGCCTGCATCACGCAGCAGCTGCACCGTGTGCGCCAGCGTTCCAGCTCGTGCGGGTGAATGCGATGCACGATGAAAGCGCCGGCGTCGTGCGTGGTGCACATCCTCGGCGATATTCGCCAGCAGCGAGAACCAGCTGAAGGCGCGAATCACATAGATCGCCACCGCCTGGTCCATGCCGGTGACCAATGGGTCGATCCGGAGCGATGCGTTGCCGCCATCACGGCGTGCCACGATCGATTCACGGCGGAGCGTCTCCACCAGATCGAACACCGCCTGCCCGGCCTGTTCGGCGATGAGATCACCGAGCAGCCGTCCCAGCAGCCGGATGTCGCGATCGAGTGCTTCGTCGGGGGAGTCGTTCACGTCGGCGTCATGTAGAGTCGATGCAGTCCATCAGTGCGCGTGTGAGTGTAGGCCGAGGTCCAAGCTACATTCGTCGACGTTGCATTTAGCCGAGGTCTCGCCGCTCAGTCTGCTTCCGCCCTGCGCCCGCTCATCATGACCATCTCACGGCAATCAACGCTCGTCATCCTGAATGACAAGTCAGGGACTGGTGGCGCAGGCGGCGCGCGTGACTCGATCATGCGCCGGCTGCAGCAGACGAATCTGGAGGTCGAGTGTCTGACGCTCGCCGAAGATCTGGATCTCGCGGCTGAAGTGCGCCGACGCGTCGAATCCGGTGTGACGCTGGTGATCGCCGGTGGCGGCGATGGCACGGTCAACGCGGTGGCCAATGCCATCCGGGATCTCCCCGTTCGCCTCGGCGTCATCCCACTCGGGACGCTGAATCATTTCGCGCGTGATCTCGGCATTCCGCTCGAACTCGAGGCCGCTCTCGATGTGATCGTGTCGGGTCACACCATGCCGGTGGATGCGGCGGAGGTGAATGGTCGGATCTTCATCAACAACTCCAGCGTCGGGCTCTATCCACGGATCGTCCTGTTGCGTGAGCGCTACCAGCGCCGAAACGCGGACAAATGGATCGTCGCTGCCTGGGCCACGCTTCGCGTCATGCGCACCGGGCGGCCTCTGCGGGTGCAGCTGACAGTGGAGGGTGGCCAGATCCTGCGAACCACCCCGCTCGTCTTCATCGGGAACAATGCGTACCGGATGGCGGGCTTCGAAGCGGGCTCGCGTGAATCGCTGCAGGACGGAACCTTGGCCCTCTATTTCGTCAAGACGACCGGCCGATGGCGTCTGCTACGGCTGTTCTGGCGCATTCTCGCGCGGACGGCGCAACGGTCCGGTGAGCTGGCCATGCTGCTGACGCCGACGGCGACGATCGACGTGCCGGGCGATGCGTCGGTGACGCGGATGGAGGTGGCGACCGACGGAGAGGTCATCGTGCTCGACCTGCCGCTCGTGTACCGGAGCCTGCCGGGCGCCTTCGCCGTCTGCGTGCCGCGTTGAGCTGAGGCAGCGCCCGGACAGCCCTTGACGGGTAATAGTCTACCGCATAGTTATATAGCCATATGACTATTCCAGCTTCCGCGCGGCGCGGTCGGGTCCGGTGGGTGGCAGTGGTGGCCCTCACGACCACCGCCGTCTCGCTCTCGGCCCAGCAGCACGACGCGACCCCGACGTTGACCCTCGCCGCCGCGCTCCGCGAGGCGGATGCGCGTGGTTTCGGCAACCGGCGCATGGCAGCCGGCGCTGACGCCGCCGCTGCCCGCGCCCGTGGGGCGCTCGCCGGCGTGCTCCCGCAGCTGCGCGTGGAGGGCGGCGCCATCCGGACTACCGATCCGATCGGCGCCTTTGGCGCGCTCCTCCGTCAGCGTCGCGTCACTCCGGCCGCCTTCGATCCCGCCGCGCTCAACTCCCCGGCACCGATCACCACCGTGCAATCGGGCGTCGTGCTCGAGATGCCGCTGGTGAACGCGGATGCCTGGGCCGGCCGCCGAGCCGCACAAGCTGCGGCAGACGGCGCTGCGCACGACGAGTCGTGGTCCGCATCCGGCACCCGGCTCGATGTGATCCGCGCGTATTTCGGTGCGGTGGTGGCAGCGGCACAGGTCGCGGTGCTCGAGCAGGCCTCGCGCGCGGGGATGGTCGCCGTGCAGCAGGTCGAGGCGATGGTGAGCCAGGGCATGGTCACCAAGGCTGATGCACTGCAGGCGGGTGTGCGCGCCGCGCAGGTCGACGCGCAGCTGCTCTCCGCCGCCAACGATGCGCTGTCGGCTCGCGAACAACTGGCGCTGCTGCTCGGTCGCACCGGCGAGGCCCTGCCGGTGTTGCCGGATGCGTTGCCACCTGGCGTGGCCGTGCGCGCCCTCGCCGCGTCCGACACATCGCATGGCACTGCGGCATGGTCCATCGGCGATCGCGCCGACCTGCGCGCCGTTGGTGACGCGGTGCGTGCGGCCGATGCCGATGCGGACCGCGCGCTGGGCACCATGCTGCCGCGTGTGAACAGCTTCGCACGCTATGACTGGTTCTCGCCGGGCACCGTGTTCGGCGGGCGGAAGAACTGGACCGTCGGTGTGATGGCCAGCTGGTCGGCGTTCGG
>JBBSCZ010000304.1:0-3558 GCA_038249795.1 Gemmatimonadales bacterium
ACTGCCGGCGCTGAAGTCGAGTGGCGCCACGGTGGCGGTCGCGAGATCCACGCCGAGCAGCGGGGCAAAGCCGTGCGCGTGCGCGGCAATCCACTGCGTCACCGTCGGCGTCTGCGGCACCGGTGACAACCCGCACGCGTGGCGCAGCGTGTAGTGCGCAAATCGGGGGTGTATTGCTGCCAGCAGCGGCAGAGTGGCAGCGATCGGCCCCTGGCTGATGCCGAGGTATTCATCGTCGGGGCGGGTCGCCTGCTGCTTGGCAGCGAGGCAGGCACTCACGCCAAGGCGCATGCACATGAGGCTCCACAGCGCGCTGATCTCCGGCTCGGTGAGCGGGTGCACGGCGTGATATCCGCGCAGCACGTCGGCGGCGGCGGCCAGTGGCTCGTCATTGCCCAGGGCCACGTACGCCATCGCGATCGCGACGTCGTTCACGGTGTGGCTGTGCACCATGTCACCGAAGTCCACGATGCCCGTGACACGCTGCGTGCGGCCATCCACGAGCAGGTTGTAATCGTTGGCGTCGGAGTGGATGATGCTGCGCCGGAACGACGGCAACAGCGGGGTGATGTTGGTTTCGTAAGATGTTGCTACTGTGACGACTGCATTCCGCAGTGGCCCTGCTGGCAGCAGCGGCAGATGCTCGCGCACTACGCGACCGGCGTGCGCGAGATCCCAGTGGAAATCGCGGTGGAACGCCACGTGGTCGAAGCTGCCGAGTGCCTGATCGACTGTGCCCAGTGCGCGGCCGATGTCCTGGCGCAGCTCGGGGCTCTGGTATGTCGTCGTGCCGAGGGCGGTACCGGGCAGTGCGGTGATCAGACGCACGAAATGTCCGTCATGGTGAGCGATCTCGTCGCCCGTGAGCGTCCGCACCAGCCGCGGGACCAACCCTGTCGATGCCAGATGATGCAGCGCCGCGTTCTCCGCATCCAGCACCGCGCGTTGCTCGGAGGCGTTGGCGAGCTTCAGGACGAACTCCGCGCCATCGGCGGTGCGGAGCCGCAGGTTCTGATCACGCTCGCTCGGCAGCGGACACGCGCTAACATCGAGCCCGAAGAGTCGACTCGCCAGACCGGTGGCGTCGGCGGTGGTGATGCCGGGAACGCCGGACATGGGTTTGCGTGACTGACGAAGCGGGTAAATCGCTCAGTTGTCGGGACGACCGAGCAACAGCTTCGTGACGACGGCCAGCAGCCCAGCGATCGAGACGACGATGATCGCCATGCGAATCACCCGCGCCTTCGCCGCTACTGCACGCGCGGCACGTGCCTTGGCATCGATCACCGGCCCGCCGGCGTCGTCGCGGATCACACCCTGCGCGCGCAGTCGCTGCACGATTCTCGCGGTGCCCGGTGTTTCTTCGTAGGTGCCCCGCTCGATGTCGGCGAGCACCCGCCCCTCGAGCCGCGCGCCGGCGCCGGACGTGGAGATGATCAGAATGGCGAGGACGGCGAGGATGATGACGAGCATGAGTCGAGTGATGCGGTGGAAGCGGTGCGGGACCTGATGGAGGTTACGGTCTCTTGCGCGTGCTCACAAGCGCGAGGGCCGCCGCCGCCGCCACCGGCGTTGCATCAATCGACTGAATCTGTCTGTTGCGTGCGACACCGGCGCATTGGAACGAGTGAAATATGTCGCTCGCCGACGTGGGTATGCGAAAGTACATTGCGATCACGATCAACTCTTGCCCTCGCTCGATGTATACGATCTGCATCCACTGCCAGAAGCCACTCGGCGTAAATGACTCGATCGAAGCGTTGCCGATCGGGCGGCGCGTGGCGTTCGATGGTGAGAAGGGGCGGCTCTGGGTGGTCTGCCGAAGCTGCGAGCGCTGGAATCTCACGCCCTTCGATGCGCGATGGGAAGCGCTGGAGCAGTGTGAGCGCGCCTACCGCGATACGCGTGTCCGACTGAGTACCGACAACATCGGCCTCGCGCGGCTGCGGGATGGCACGGATCTCGTGCGCATCGGCCGGCCGCTGCGCCCGGAGTTCGCGGCGTGGCGGTATGGCGATCAGTTTGGGCGTCGACGGCGGCGGAATGTCATGTGGGCTGCCGGTGGCGTGGTCGGCAGTGGCCTGATCGTCGCGGGTCTGGCGACCGCCGGAGTGGCGCTCGGCGCTGCGCTTCCACTCCTCAACGTCGTTGGATCGCTCTCGTTGGCCGCGAAGCAGAAGAAGATTCTGCGCGGCTGGATGCATCTCGAGGATGGACGCCGCATTGCGCCGACGGGAGCGCTGCGGATTCTCGAGCTCGACGTGGAAGAAGGGTGGGGACTGGAAGCGGGAGTGATGGTGCCGCAACGAAGCCTGCAGAGCGAGGCGCGCAAGTGGGACAGGTTCGCGCAGCAGTACGACCCTGGCGTGGCCACGGTTCGCGGTAAGCATGCCGTGCCGCTGCTGCGACGCTTCATGCCGAGCGTGAACAGCGGCGGTGCCAGCGCGACGCAGGTGCGCGACGGTGTGGAGCTCATCGAGAACGCCGGCGGCCCTGAACGCTTCGGCGCCTGGGCCGCGTCGCAACGCCGCGTGTGGGGCGCGCGCCAGCAGCAGGGCGACACCGGAGATCTGAACCACATTCCCGTCGCCGCCCGTCTCGCATTCGAGATGGCCGTGAACGAGGATGCCGAACGTCGTGCGCTCGAAGGTGAACTGGCGCAGCTCGAGACGGCGTGGCGCGAAGCGGAGGAACTGGCTGGCATCGCCGACCGACTCACGCCAGTCGGCGCGATCGAGAAGCGACTCGATGCATTGCGGCCGCCGCCATCGTGACACGGGTCATTTGCGCGACTTGAGATGCGTCTCGTAGTACTGCAGCACCGGGGTCACGCTGATGCCGTGAAGTACGATGCTGCAGGCGACGACGGTGACCACCACGCTGACCAGAATGGCCGCATCACCGGGATCCGCGCCGTGATTCAGCACGTAGCTCAGGTAGTACAGGCTCCCGATACCCCGGATGCCAAACCAGCCCATCAGCCAGCGCTGTGCGTTCGTGGTGCGTGTTCCGATCAGCAGCAGTCGTGCTCCCAACGGGCGGATTACCATGAACAGCACCCCCGCGAGCCCCGCAGCCGGCCACGACCAGGCGGATGCCACCGCGATACCCACGAGCACCACCAGCAACACCTCGAGCATCCGCTCCAGCGTGTCACCGAGCGACAACACCTCGGAGATCAGCACACCGGCCGCTACCGCCGGCTGATCGAGCGCGCTTTCACTGATCTTCCCCGCGATCAGCGATTCCGCAGGCGGATGCGGCTCGGCACTGCGGCTCTGCGGCGCCGGGTGACGTGCCGCGTCGGGATGCGGTGACTGGCGGACGACGCGCACCTCGGCGTGCCGAAGGCCGACGCCGGCTGCGAACACCGACAGGAAGCCCCAGGCATGCGCGCGCTCCGCTGCCACGTACGTCAGCGCGATCAGGGCCAACGCAAGAAAATCGTTCGGGGCACCAGTGTCGCGCGTCCTGGTACGTAGCCGAATCGCAAACTGACCGAGCCCCGTGCCAAGCAGATACCCGATCGCGAGGCCCGCCGGGACTGCCCACATGATG
>JBBSCZ010000305.1:0-3550 GCA_038249795.1 Gemmatimonadales bacterium
AGCGGATGCATGGTGGGGCAAACCAGCGCCATGACACCGATCGGTTCATTCATTGCGAGTGTCACGCCACGCATCGGGACGCTGTGCACGGCACCGTCGTACTTGTCGGCCCAGGCGGCATACGTGAAGAGGCGCGCAATGCACTGCTCGACCTCGTGCTTCCCGGTGCGAGCGCCATCCATCGCGTCGATCCGACGCGCGAATTCGCTGGCGCGCGCCGAGAGATTTTCAGCGATGTAGTAGAGCACCTGCGCGCGGTTGTGTGCCGTGGCGCGCGCCCAGCCCTTCTCGGCCAGTGCGGCGGTGACGGCGTTACGGAGATCCTTGCGGTTTCCGTCACCCACCTCGCCCACGGTGAAGCCATCAGGCCCGCGCACCGTGATGCTGTAGCCGCCATCGGGACGCGCCTGCCTGCCGCCGATGAAGAACTTCGGCGTGCGATCGATCTCCGGCATGCCGAAATCGTTCGACGACGCCTCCGCCGGCATCGCCATCGCGACATCGACCACGGGTTCGGCACCCTTCTTCCACACCGGCACCAGATACTCGTACATCCCCTCGCGGCCACCTTCACGACCGAACCCGCTCTCCTTGTAGCCGCCGAAGCCCGCCGCCGCGTCGAAGAGATTCGTCGAGTTCACCCAGACGATGCCCGACTTGATCCGTGGCGCGATGTCGAGCGCGAGATTGATGTTCTCCGTCCACACGCTGCTGGCGAGGCCGTACGGTGTGTTGTTCGCCAGCTCGATGGCCTCAGCGGGCGTGCGGAACGTCATCGACACCAGCACGGGGCCGAAGATCTCTTCCTGCACGATGCGCGCGGCCGGTGACACACCGGTGAAGAGCGTGGGCGGATAGAAGCATCCCGATGTCGGGACGGCCCACGATGGTTGCCACATCTGTGCACCGTCGCGCACACCGGCATCGACCAGCGTGCGGATGCGATCGAGCTGCACCGGATCGACGATCGCGCCCATGTCGACCGACTTGTCGAGCGGCGAGCCGACGCGGAGTGTTTCCATGCGGGCGCGAAGTTTTTCCTCGAGCTGCGCCGCGATGCCTTCGTGCACCAGCAAACGCGAACCGGCGCAGCACACCTGGCCCTGATTGAACCAGATCGCGTCGACGACACCCTCCACCACGCTGTCGAGATCTGCGTCGTCAAAGACGATGAACGGGCTCTTGCCGCCGAGTTCGAGAGACAGCTTGATCCCGCTGCCGGCCGTGGCGCGACGGATGATCTTGCCGACTTCAGTGGAGCCGGTGAACGCGAGCTTGTCGATGCCCTTGTGTGCGACCAGCGCCTTGCCGGTGTCACCGTCGCCAGTGACGATGTTCAGCACACCAGCGGGCAGTCCGGCATCACGCGCGATCTCCGCGAAGCAGAGCGCGGTGAGCGGCGTGAACTCGGCGGGCTTGAGCACCACGGTGCAGCCGGCGGCGAGAGCGGGCGCGATCTTCCACGCCAGCATCAGCAGCGGGAAATTCCACGGGATGATCTGACCGCAGACGCCGACACCGGTATAGCCGGCGAACTCCGCGTCGAGGAGCTGCGCCCATCCGGCGTGATGATAGAAGTGCCGGGCGACGAGCGGAATGTCGAGGTCACGCGTTTCGCGGATCGGCTTGCCGTTGTCGAGCGTCTCGAGCACGGAGAGCAGGCGTGAGTGCTTCTGCACGGCACGCGCGAGTGCATACAGGTGGCGCGCACGTCCATGCCCACCGAGCGCCTGCCACTGTGGAAGCGCGATGCGCGCGGCCTTCACGGCGGCGTCGACATCGGCCTCGGTGCCCTGCGTGACCTTCGCCAGCAGCGAACCCGTCGCCGGGTTGTTCACCGCGAACGTCTTGCCATGCTTGGTGAACGCCCCATCGATGAAATGCCCGAACGTGCCGAGCTGATGTCGCTCGAGCCACTCACGGACCGGCGCATCAGCCTCGGGCGCGGGGCCGTAGGCCATGGTATCGAACAGGTCGGCGACGAACGTCATGTGAGATGTGTGCGATGGGTCACGGCATCGGCTGGCGATACGCTGCGGCGTAGCGACCGGTGACGAAATGTTCGAGCTGCCGTTCGATGTCGGTGAGCAGACCGCTGGCGCCGAAGCGGAACAGATCGGGCCTGAGCCACCGGTCACCGAGTTCCTCCTTCATCAGCACGAGCCAGTCGAGCGCGCCCTTCGCTGCGCGAATGCCGCCGGCCGGCTTGAATCCGACGATGTGGCCGGTCTGCTCGCGGTAGGCGCGGATCATCCGCACCATCACCAGGCCCACGGGAAGCGTGGCATTCTCGGGCTCCTTGCCGGTGCTGGTCTTGATGAAGTCACTGCCGGCCTGCATGGCGACCATGCTGGCGCGCGCGATGTTGGTCATCGTGGCCAGTTCGCCGGTGGCGAGAATGGTTTTCATGTGCGCGTCGCCGCACGCCTCGCGGAAGCGCTGGATCTCGTCGTAGAGCGCGTGCCAGTTGCCGGTGAGCACATGGGCGCGGGTGACGACGATGTCGATCTCCCGAGCGCCCGCGGCGACGCTGGCCTCGATCTCGGCAATCCGCGTCTCCATCGGGCTGAGCCCGGCGGGGAAACCGGTGGAGACCGCCGCCACCGGAATGCCACTGCCGGCGAGCGCTTCCACGGCGGTCGGCACCAACGCGTGATAGACGCAGACCGCGCCGGTATGAATCGGCAGTTCGGTGACGCCGAGCGCGATCTTCAGGTCGTCGCGGATGGGATTGCGGGCCTTGGCGCAGAGGCGGCGGACATTGCCCGGTGTGTCATCGCCGGAGAGCGTCGTCAGGTCCATGCAGGTGATCGCGCGCAGCAACCAGGCGGCCTGCCATTCCTTCTTGACGGTGCGGCGCGATGGCAGCGTGGCGGCGCGTCGTTCGACGGCGCTGCGATTGACGCGGATGGCGCGGACGACGTCGAGGTCGAGCGGCGTGCCGGGGTTCCGATCCACATGACTGCCGATGGGTTCGGCAGCGGATGGACGGACGAGTGTCGGTCGGGCCGCAGTCATGGCTGTCGGCGCCGCGGACGGGGTGGGGCGATTGCCAATCGTCATCGAAGCACCGGAAACATGGAAGTGCAAACTAACGCTTCCCCTGATACGCAGGGCAGCGGCTCCCCCGATTCGATATCGTCATTGCTGATCACGCAGGCTCCTGCACTGGCCTGAGTGCCAGATTCGAGACGAAGCCGATGAGCAGGAGCACCGCCATGAGATACATCGTCACACTGTACGCCTCGGCCCTGGGAACGCCACGGTCGATCTGGTACTCGCGGATGTAATTCACGAGCACGGGACCGAGGACGCCGGCGGTGGACCAGGCGGTGAGCAGGCGGCCGTGAATGGCGCCGACCTGCATCGTGCCGAAGCGGTCGCGGAGGTAAGCGGGAATGGTCGCGAAGCCGCCACCGTACATGCTCAGGATGAGCGCATACGCGACCACGAACAGCAGGATGTTGCCGCTGCGGCCGATGGTGGGGACGGTGGCGTAGACGGCGGCACCGAGCGCGAAGAAGGTGAAGTACGTGGCGCGTCGTCCGAT
>JBBSCZ010000306.1:0-3541 GCA_038249795.1 Gemmatimonadales bacterium
AGGCGCGTCACCTCACCGGTCATGACGGGCGGGGTCCAGCGCCCACTGACGACATCCAGCACCCGGATGCGTGTGCGGACGTCCCCGTCAACGCACGACGGCTCCATGACCATGAGCCACCCCTGCCCGATCCACTTCGCGTGATGCGCCCGCTCCAGTGCAAAGCGACTCAGCTCACGACCGGACGTCGGATCGAGAATCACCACCGCCTCGTCGCCGAGGACAGCGAGCGCCGGAATACGCGACCAGGCATCGATGTCGATTTCGCTGACGTGCTCGAACGCGACGTCCGGGTGCAGCTCGCGCATCCACGCATCGGTGACCGTGAGCGACGCCTCGGCGCCGCTCGTGATCCGCGCGCTGAGCAGCGTGCTGCCAACGATGCCCACGACACGGTCGCCCATTGACACGAGTCGCGAGAAGCGGCCGTTGACGCATCCGATCTGCTTCGTCGATCCCGGCATTTGCCGACCATCGAGCACCTGCACCACGCCGTCATGCAGCCCGAGCAGAAAGCCGTCAGTGCCAAACAGCGCGACCGCCGTCACGGCCTCCGACTCGATCGGGCGCCAATCGCCATTGCCCGTGTGCACGAAGCCGGTGCACAGCAGCGTTCGCGCAAAGGCCGCTTGGCCGTCGCGGGCCAGCCAGACATCGGTGAGCCGGGTGTAGTCCCAGTCGTTGCGGTGGCCGGGCATCGTCGCCACCGGCTCCAGCGCGGCCCAGTCGCGTCGCACGGCATAGAGCACGTTGTCGCTTTCGGCGAGGCCACCGCTCGGCTGGAGGCTGCAGAACACGCCGCTCGGGCTTTCGAAGGCCTGCCAGTCGGGTGAGGGGTGCGGGCGCAACGGAATCGAAGGTGTCGAGCGCGAGATCGAGAGCGCCGCACGCTGAATCCACTCTTCCGTCGTCTGCAGCTCACCGGTGGTCTCGGCCGCATGCAGTGCGGCGACATCCCACGAAAAGGCAGTCACGAATTCCCGCAGCATCGCTGCGGTGGAGGCATCGCCCAGATGCACGACGGCTTCCAGACCGATGTCACCGTCATCGAAGCGCAGGATGCGCAGATCTTTCGAGAGGCTGCCACCTGTCCACCGGTGCAACGGCTCCACGTCCCAGCTCGAGAGTCGGGAGAGGCTGGTGCCGCCGTCCTGCCAAAACACCTGTGCCGAAACGCGGTCGGCAAGAATCTCGATGATGAAGGGCGGGCACAGCGGGGCCGCGTCAGCGTCGCCGAGAGTCAGCCCCGCGACGCGGTACGCCGCCGACAGCCCCTGGTATCCCACGGCATCGCGCGACTGCTGCGTGAGCGCATCGAGCCAGCTGCTGTCGACGCGGGTCCATGGGTCGATCGCGGACAGCTCACCGCCCAGACGTTCGAACACCGTGCCGGCGATCCCGGGCGTGCTCTCGTGCGACGTGCCGTGATCGTTGAGCATCGGCTGCGGATTCCGTGGGTCAGACTTGAGGGGGCGGTAGCGAACGGGCGGAGCTTTCAAGCCGGGCCGAACCGGCATGTGCAGTTTCTCAGGATCTGGAGACTGTACTGCAGCCACCCGTTCCGCAAATCGCTCACGGGCTTCTTCGCGTATTTGTCAGGTCCGGTCGTGCAGTGAGGCCTGTCGGGGTCGGCAAACAGCCGGTCCGCGGCAGCTGAGAGACACCCTCCTAGTTTTCTAGTTGACAAACGGGCGCGCGGACCCCAGAGTGAAGCTCAACTAGAAACTTGGGAGACTACGATGCCGACCTTCACCGCTCGTGAACTTGACATCATGACCGCGCTCTGGCGGCTCGGGCCGGCCACCGTGGGTCAGGTGCGCGATGCCCTTGGCGCCGACGGCATCGACCTCGCGTACAACACCGTGCTCACCATGCTGCGGATCCTGCAGGAAAAGGGGCACGTCGCGCACGACTCGGAGGGACGCGCCCACGTCTACCGGTCGCTGGTGGCACGCGAGGACGCCAGCCGGAGCGCGCTGACCCGGTTGCTCGACGGTCTCTTCGACCGCTCGCCGGAAGCGCTGCTGGTGCACCTGGTCCGGGACGAGCGACTGGATCGCGCCGCGCTCGAGCGGCTGAGGGCCCTCGTCGACTCCGAGCTGGCGGAGGGCGACGCATGATCGCCGCAACGATGCTGTCGCTGACACTGATCGGCGCACTGATCGCCCTCGCCGCGTGGGCCGTGGAGCGGGCCTGCATCCGTCTCGCCCTGCCCCGCCGGTTCACCTGGCTGTCGGCGATGGTCGCGATGGGCGCGGCACCGCTTCTGCCTGACGGCGTGCTGACCCGCGTACCCGTCCCGCCAGCGCCCACATCGTCTGCCGTCTCGCCCGCTGCACCGCCGACCGCGCTGCGTGCGATTCCGGCCACGCAGCCACCCGACTCGTGGCCGCCATACGGCGCGACCATTGCGATGTTCGGCACCCTGCCCGTCGGCCTGCTGCTCGGCGCCGCCAACGCGATCGCAAATTCCGCCACAGCGCTCCGTCCGCTCGACACGGCCCTGCTCGCGCTCTGGGGCAGTGCGAGTCTCCTGCTGTCGATCCTGACCTGGCACGCATCACACCGCTTGCAGCGTGCACAGCGCCGATGGACGCTGCAGCATCGCGGTGGGCTCGTGACACCGGCTGTGTACGTCTCCGACGACATCGGTCCCGCCGCCTTTGGCGCCAGTCGCGGCGAAATCGTGATTCCGCGCTGGGCACTGTCGCTGCCGCCGCTTGAGCGCCGATTGTTGCTGCTGCACGAGCGGTCGCATGTCGAAGCACGCGATCCACGGCTGCTGGCGATCGGCATGGGCCTCGTCATCCTGCTGCCATGGCACCTGCCGCTGCGCTGGGCCTACCGTCGGCTGCAGCGCGCCATCGAGCATGACTGCGACCGCCGCGTGCTGCATCGTCCGCAGTTCGCGCGACGCTACGCCGAACTGCTGCTGCATGTGGCCGAGCGTGGTGTAGCGGCGCGCGGATGGAGTCAGCGGGCGCTGTCGTGCCTCGGTGGGCCTGACGTGACGATGACCTCACTGCTCGGCGGCGGGCCCGCGCTCGAGGCACGGTTGCGCTCCCTGGTGGCGGCGCCAGTCACACCGCGTGCCCGGCTCGACGCTGCCGCGGGGCTTTCTCTGGGCGCGATGCTCACGCTGGCGGCGTGCACCGTGCCGATTCCGCAGCATCTCACCCCCGCGCCGCTGCCGCGGTTCGCGCGGTTCGCGTCGCTTGGCATGCTGGAACGTGACCTGTCGTGGGTGCGCGGTGGCGGTGGCAGTGACGTGGCGCGCTCGGTGAGCGACTCGCTGTATTTTGCGCGGAATGACTCGTTGGTTATCGACGCGATCGAGAGCACGCAACCAGCGCTGCTCCGACTGGCGCGAACGGAGACACCGTACGTGGCGGTGGCGCTCACGCCGGAGAACGAGGTCATCGCGCATTCCATCCGGGCGGGGGCACCGCCGGCCGAGGCTCGGGACACGACGGCAGCGGCACATCGCTTCGCGGCGGCCGCTGCTGAAGCGGGGCTGCCGTTGACGCCGTTCACCGAAGCG
>JBBSCZ010000307.1:0-3512 GCA_038249795.1 Gemmatimonadales bacterium
CTGCTGGACCTGGACACGCCGGTGTCGGCCTTCGCCAAACTGCGGCGCGGCCCATTTGCCTTTCTGCTCGAGTCAGCGCCCGCCGGCAGCGAAACCTGGGCCCGGTACACCTTCATGGGCACCGAGCCGCGGGCGGCCTGGCGGTTGAGCGAGGGCACCGTCGATCGCTGGACCCCCGAGGCGGGGTGGCATGGCGCCACGCCGGTGACAGACCCTTTCGATTCACTTCGCGTCGAAGTCTCGCAGCATGCACCGGTCGCGGTGCCGGAGCTCGGCGATTTCTGGGCCGGCGCGGTGGGGTTCTTCAGCTATGACGTCGTCCGGCACATCGAGCAGCTTCCCGCGACCACGCCGCGTGGCACCGCCACGCCGGACGCCCTGTTCGTGTCGACCCGGACGCTGGTGGTGATGGATAATCTCAAGTCGCAGGCCCGGGTCGTCACGGCGGTGCCGGTGGACGCCGTGGACGAGCCGACGCTGCGCGCCGCCTACGATGCGGCGGTGGGCGAGATCCGCGAGACGATCCGACGGCTGCAGTCGCCCGCGACGCTCGCCCCGCTCACGCTGGACGACGAGGCCCCGATCGCCGAGGGACGGTCGAACTTCACGCGCGAGGCCTTCGACTCGGCGGTGGAGCGGATCAAGGAGTACATCGTGGCAGGCGACTGCTTCCAGTGCCTGATCGCGCGCCGGATCACGGTGCCTCACGATTTTGACGGGTTGACGCTGTATCGGGCCATTCGGGCGCTGAACCCGTCACCATACATGTATCATCTCGTACTCGATGGCATGGAACTGGTGGGGAGCTCGCCCGAGGTGCTGGTGCGCCTGGCTGATGGGCGGGTGACGGTGCGCCCGATTGCCGGGACCCGTCGTCGCGGGAAGACGCCGGCCGATGATGCGCGCCTCACGGAAGAGCTGCAGCAGGATGAGAAGGAGCGGGCCGAGCATGTGATGCTGGTTGATCTCGGTCGCAATGATGTGGGACGGCTGGCAAAGTTCGGCACCGTGCAGGTGACGGAGTTCATGACGGTGGAGCGCTATTCGCATGTGCTCCACCTCGTGAGCGAGGTCACCGGTGAGGTGGGTGCCGAGACGTCGGCCTTGGACGTGGTCCGCGCCACCTTTCCGGCGGGCACCATGACGGGGGCGCCGAAGGTGCGCGCCATGCAGATCATCGATGCGCTGGAGCCTGACCGTCGCGGCCCCTACGCTGGAGCAGTTGGATACCTCGCCGCCGGCGATCGACGGATGGATCTCGCGATCACGATCCGCACCTGTGTCATCGCCGATGGCGAGGCGAGCGTGCAGGTCGGTGCCGGCATTGTCTACGACTCGGTTCCTGCACACGAATGGCTGGAGACGGAGAACAAGTCCCGCGCGATGCTGACGGCGATCGGCCGGGTGCGCGCAGCACGGTGAATGCGGCCGATGCGGTGTCGCCCTTCGCGGGCTCACCCATCGCCACGCCCGGGGGACTGATCCCCGACGGCATGTTCCCGTCGGGCTATGCGCGCAAGCTGATCCGCGACGCCATCGTCGTGGCGCATGGCAGCGTCATGTCGTATTTCGAGGAGATGCTGCACGATCACCGTACGCTGCACGCGTGGGCGAGCGTGCAGAAGCAGCGTCGCGCGATGTATGGTCGCGCGACGGCATGGGCGGTCCCGCTGCCTGAGGTCGAGGTGGGCGTGGTCGTGCGGCACAGCACACATGGCGGCCTGCTGGCGGCGATCACGAAGGATGTCTTCCGCAATCCGCGCGCGGACGACGAGCTGCGCATCAGCTGGACGATGCGCCATGTCGGCATCCCCACGCCACGCATCCTCGGCTACGCGATGTATCCCACGCTCGGCGGACAGTTCTACCGTGCCGACGTGGTGACGCGTGAGATCGCCGACAGTGCGGATCTGCTCGAGGTGTTGACGACTGCGGACCACGCGTTCGACCGCACCCAGTGCATCGACGCGACGATGACGCTGTTGCGTCGGCTGGCGAGCACCTGGGCGTACCATCCCGACCTGAACCTGAAGAACGTGTTGCTCGCGCCCTCCGAAACCGGCGTTCCGGTCGCGTACGTTCTCGACGTGGATACACTCCGGTTCGCCGAGAAGAACGCCGAGGGGATGAACGTGCAGCGGCTGGTGCGATCGGCCCGCAAGCACAACGCGAAGAACAGCGCGCCCGGTCTGGCAGCGCTGATCGCACGACTGGGAGCTTGAGGTGAGCGCTGGGCAATCTGGACGGGCAACGGTGCGCGCATCGCTGGATCGTGTCTGCATCGTGATGATGAGTGCCGTGGGTGACGTCGTGCACGTGTTGCCGCTGCTCACCGCGCTCAAGCGACATCACCCCGCATCACAGGTGACGTGGATCCTGCAGCCGGGGCCGGCCACGCTGGTGCGCGGACATCCCGACCTCGATGAGATCCTGCTGTTCGATCGCAGCAACGGGCTGCGCGCCTTCAACGACATCCGTCGCCAGCTCGCACCACGCCGCTTCGACACGGCGCTGGCGCTGCAGGTCTACTTCAAGGCGGGCATGATCACGCGGATGGTGCGCGCGAAGGTGAAGCTCGGCTTCGACATGGCGCGGGCGCGCGATGCGAACTGGCTGTTCACCAACGCACAGGTGCCGCCGCATCCGATGCAGCATGTGCAGGACCAGTACCTCGAGTTTCTCGACGCCCTCGGCGTGCCGCATGCTGCGCCGGTGTGGAACCTGGGACCGTGGGCAGATGAGCGAGAGCCGCAGCGCGAGCGTCTGCAATCATTCACCCGACCGATCGCGCCGATCGTCGTGGCCACCAGCAAGGCGCAGAAGGACTGGCTGCCGGAACGCTGGGCCGCCGTCTGCGACGCATTGTACGGCGACTTCGGTCTGCAACCGGTGCTGGTCGGCGGGCGCAGTGACCGCGAGCTGCACGCCGAGCAGGTGATCATGCAGCAGGCAAAGGTGCCGGTGGTGAGTGCGCTCGGCAGTGGATTGCGCGGACTCGTGCAGCTGATCGACGGCGCCGCACTGGTGCTGAGTCCCGACACCGGGCCGCTGCACATCACCGTGGCTCTCGACCGCCCCGTGGTGAGCCTGATCGGCTACTCGAACCCGAAGCGCGTCGGGCCGTACCGGAAGTTTCACGACCTGATGATCGATGCCTACGGCGATCCGGGTGAGGACTATCCGATCAGCATGGAGAATCGACTGGACCGGCTGCCACTGATCACCGTCGACGATGTGCTGTCGAAGGTGCAGCGGTGGCGCACGTCATACGCCACGTCGTATGGTGAGCGGAGCGCAGGCGCGGCGGCAGCGCTGAGCGAGTGACTCGTTCGAAGAGTGCCTGACGCCGCCGCGCTCACATCGCGATCAGCGGACCAAACTGATAGCGCACACCCATGCGTTCGGCGAGCTGCACGACGGTGACGAGTGACAGTCCCATCACGGCGAAGTAGTCGCCCTCGATGTGTTCGACCATGGTGGCGCCGTAGCCTTGAATGCCGTAGGCGCCCGCC
>JBBSCZ010000308.1:0-3511 GCA_038249795.1 Gemmatimonadales bacterium
AGCTGACCGAGCTGACCCCCGAGCAGTCACACTACCTCGGCGTGACCAATGCCGGCCCGTTCAAGCCGGATCACTACCGCTACTAGCACCCGCAGTTCGAAGCGACGACGGGCCGGTCTCACTCCAGAGACCGGCCCGTTTCTATTCGGTAGCGCGTGCGGCAGACAGCAAACAGCAAACAGCAGACAGCAAACAGCGAATCACAGAACTGCACTGCCACAGAACAACTTTGACCTGGAACTACAAAGCTCTTTTTTGGGGGTGTTTGGGGGAGTCCAATGCGTTTATCCGACGGGGTTCGCACCGTCGTGCGTCCTTGCGTACCGTCGCACATATGCGCACGGAGCCCCCCCAAAAGTGTTTCGCCCTTCTGCTGTTGAGCCGTTCCGTGGCAGGCTAGTTCTGTGTGAGGCTGTTTGCTCTTGCTGTTTGCAGTGTCGCTGTCGAAGAGCAAACGATCTAGCGCGTGGGCAGAAGCGACGCGGCCAAATCGGTCAGGGCGGCTTCCATTTCGGATGCTTCGGCGCCGTCGCGGAAGGCATGGTCCCACCGCTGGATCGCGTCGTGGTCACCAGTGGGGCGGATGGTGCGCGCGACGCCGCGCATTCCCTCGGTGATGGAATAGGCCGTCAGTTTGCGACGCGCAGTACTGTCGGCCCACTCGACGAACGTTGCCACGAAGCTGAACTGCTGCAGCCAGTAGCTCCACGGCTCCACGGTGGACTGCAGGCCGAGG
Organism: Gemmatimonadales bacterium; assembly: GCA_038249795.1. Taxonomy (GTDB): domain Bacteria; phylum Gemmatimonadota; class Gemmatimonadetes; order Gemmatimonadales; family Gemmatimonadaceae; genus JACMLX01. The sequence goes on from JBBSCZ010000308.1 coordinate 737, forward strand.
AGCACGCCCCAGCGTGCGGCGTCACAGCGATAGCGGGTCGCGCCGTCATCGACCATCAGCACGATGTCGGCTTCCGTCATGCGGTCCAGCGCGCGCCGGATGGCCGATGGGGTGTAGCCGGTGGCAAGAGCGATCTCGGTCACGGTGGACCAGGTGCCACCGCGCGCCATCAGGTACGCCAGGGCATCGGCACGGGCACCGACGCCGAACGCCATGCGGAAGCGCAGCACCAGCAGCGCATCGCGCTCGACCGGCAGCCGTGCGGCACCGAATGGAAGTCGTGACGTGTGCCTCGCCAGTGCGGCGCCATGCTCAAGCGCCACCGCCACGTCGGTCCCGCTGCCACCCTTGATCACCGGCGACCAACGAAAATCCTTGCCACGCTCATGCGCCGTGATGGCCACCGCACGCAACACCGGCTCCAGCCCGGCGGGAAACGCCTTGGACAGATTGCGCGTACGCTGCACGCTCAGCAGGTCCGACCATTTCGCCACCCAATCATGCATGATCGGTGACAGGTCGGGCTCACGCGGCACCAGCCACGCCGTAAGCAACAGCAGCGCTTCCGGATCGATGATGGCGCCGCCGCTACCGATCGTGTCGGGAACGGCCGCCAGCGTCTCCCACTGCGCCCGTGCCGCCTGCGTCGCAGCCGCCGACAAGACCGCTGCCAGCGCCGCCACGGAGTGCTGCATCTCGACGTACGGCGCACTCCGGTCGGGCAAGCGAGTCTCGCTTGGCATCCATCGAGCTGGCTGGGGAAGTCGGAAAATCAGACGAATGGCGCCGATCGCACCTGCCCTGCAATCTACAGCGGCTGTTATCTTTTTCGGCATGTGCGGCGTCCTCCTGACGACTGCGCTCTCGACCCTCTTCGCACAACATGCAGATCCTCGTCATCGGTACTGGCTACGTCGGACTCGTTGTTGGCGCCTGTCTCGCGGAAACGGGCAATGACGTGGTCTGTGCCGACATCGACGTCGATAAGATCGAGCGACTGAAGCAGAACATCATGCCGATCTACGAGCCGGGTCTGGAAGACCTCGTTCGCCGCAATCAGGATCAGAAGCGCCTCAGCTTCACCACCGACGTGGCCGCCGCCGCCGCCAGCGCCCGCGTGGTATTCCTGGCCGTTGGCACGCCGCCCGGCGAGGACGGCTCCGCTGACCTGAGTCATGTGCTCGCCGCCGCCGAGACGGTGGGCCGGCACCTCGCGCACGAGGCGGTGATCGTCACCAAGTCGACCGTCCCCGTCGGCACGGCGGCGCTGGTCGCCGATGTCGTCGGCCGTCATGCGACGGTGCCATTCCACGTGGGGAGCAATCCCGAATTCCTCAAGGAAGGCGATGCCGTCGAGGATTTCCTGCGTCCCGACCGCGTCATCATCGGCTGCGAGAATGACTTCGCACGCAGCACGCTGGCCGAGCTCTATGCGCCCTTCGTCCGCACCGGCAAGCCGATCCTGTTCATGGACATCGCCTCGGCCGAGCTGACGAAGTATGCCGCCAACGCCATGCTGGCCACGCGCATCAGCTTCATGAACGAGATGGCACTGCTCTGCGAAAAGGTCGGCGCCAACATCGACAACATCCGTCGCGGTATCGGCAGCGATGCGCGTATCGGCTCGGCGTTCCTCTTCCCCGGGCCGGGCTACGGCGGGTCGTGCTTCCCGAAGGACGTGAAGGCGCTCCTCCACACCGCCGACGGGCAGGGGGTTCAGCTGCATGTCGTGGCCGGTGCCGAGGCCGCGAACGACCGGCAGAAGCACGTCATGTTCTCCCGGCTCGAGCAGGCGCTCGGCGGCTCGGTCAAGGGCGCCACGATCGCCGTCTGGGGCCTGACGTTCAAGGCGCGCACCGACGACCTGCGCGAATCACCCGCCCTGCTGCTGATCTCCGAGCTGCTTGACGCCGGCGCCAAGATCGTGGCACACGACCCCGTCGCCATGCCGCATGCCCGGGAGCAGTTCGGCGATCGGATCACCTTCGCCGCCACCAACTACGACGCGCTGGCTGGTGCCGACGCACTGGCAGTCGCCACCGACTGGAACGAGTACCGTCACCCGGATTTCATTCGCATCAGGACGGCGCTCGCGAAGCCGATAATAATTGATGGCCGGAACCTCTACAGCCCCGAAAAAATGAAGACCCTCGGTTTCGAGTATCACTCGATTGGACGGCCAGGCGCATGAAAGTCCTCATCACCGGTGGCGCCGGCTTTCTCGCATCGCACCTGACGGACCGATTCATCGCCGATGGGCACCATGTCATCGGCATGGACAACTTCATCACCGGCAGCCCGGACAACATCGCGCACCTCGCGGGACATCCGAACTACCACTTCATCCGGCACGACGTCTCGAACTTCATCTTCGTCGCCGGAGACATCGAAGGGGTGCTGCACCTGGCATCACCCGCCAGCCCGATCGACTACATCGAACACCCGATTCCGACGCTCAAGGTCGGCGCGCTCGGCACACACAACGCCCTCGGTGTGGCCAAGGCGAAAGGTGCGAGGTTCTTCCTCGCCTCCACCTCCGAGGTCTACGGCGATCCGCTGATTCACCCGCAGCCCGAGTCGTACTGGGGCAACGTGAATCCGGTGGGCCCGCGGGGTGTGTATGACGAGGCGAAGCGATTCGCCGAAGCGCTCACGATGGCATATCACCGGTACCACGGCGTCGACACGCGCATCGTCCGCATCTTCAACACATATGGCCCGCGCATGCGCCCGCACGATGGTCGTGTGGTGTCGAACTTCATCGTGCAGGCGCTC
>JBBSCZ010000309.1:0-3495 GCA_038249795.1 Gemmatimonadales bacterium
GAGCGAAGTGATGAGGACCTTGAGCGCATCCGCCGCCTCGCGGAGACTCTTGAGCGCGCCGGTGAGCTCGTAACCAGGGCCGGTATCCGCCGAGAGCAGGCCGTGCGTCTCGTCGAGCGTCGTGCGCAGCGCTTGCAGCGTGGCGATCGCCTCGGTGGAGACCCCGGTCACCTGCGTTTGCATCGGGTCGATCGCCCGCGTTGCGCGCGCTGCCAGCTTCTGCGCCTCGGCCATCGTGCTGTTGAGCTGCGCGGTTGTGCCCGGCATCTCCCGGAGCGTTGCGCGGAGCTCGGGCAAGCTGACCAGATCCTGGATCGCTTTTGCCGACTGGACCACCGCCGCGTTGACCTCCTTCACGTTCACGTCGCCGAGCATGCGATTCACCTTGTTGAGAATATTCAGCACCTCGGCGAGGAGACTGCCGGCACCGCCGCCGATCGCCGACATGAGCGACGGCGTGATCGGAATCTCCGGCCACGCGGTCGTCCGTTGCGCGAGCCTGGGCGGCGTGGAATCGCTGCGATAACTGAGCTCGACATACAGCACTCCCGTCACGAAACTCTCCATCTGCAACTGCGCGCGTAGCCCCTTCGCGATCTGCTGCCGCATCACCAGCGTGTCGGAGAGGTTCACGAACGTGCCGCGCGGCGTCGTGAGACGAGGCAGGTCGATCTCGAACACGACGGGTACCTGAAACGAGTCGTCGCGCTGATCGATCTCGATGTTGATCTCCGTGACGCGGCCCACCGGTACGCCCTGAAATTTCACCGGCGCGCCGTTCTCCAGGCCGTTCACCGACTCCGGGAAGAAGCTGATGAACGTCGAGCGATCCTGAAACCAGGACGGCGACGCCAAGATGAAGATGCCGGCGATCGCGATCACCAGCCCGCCAAGCAGGAAGAATCCGATTGCGGTCGGGTTGGCGCGCATGCTCATGAAGCACCTACGCTGCTGCGGGTGAGAAACTGGTGCACCTGTGGATTGGGCGGATTGTCCCGCAGTTCCGCCGGCGGTCCGAGAGCCGTCATGGTCTTGGTGTCGATGTCGAGGAATAACGCGCGATCGGCGATGCGAAAAATACTTTCGAGGTCATGCGTGACGATCACGATCGTCGTGCCAAAACTGGCCTTGAGTTCCAGAATGAGGTCGTCCAGCCGGCTCGCGCTGATGGGATCGAGTCCGCTCGATGGCTCGTCGAAGAAGAGCACGTCGGGATCGAGCGCAATCGCACGTGCCAGTGCCGCCCGCTTGCGCATGCCGCCGCTGATGGCCGAGGGATAAAACTTCTCGAAGCCCTTCAGTCCAACCAGCGCGAGCTTGAACGACACCGCGTCGGCGATCGTCTGCGCATCGAGCGTCGTGAATTCCTCGAGCGGCAACGCCACGTTCTCGGCCAGCGTCAGTCCGCTCCACAGCGCGCCGTTCTGGTACATCACACCCATGCGACGCAACACGCGCTTGCGCGTCGCGTCATCGCTGATGTCGAAGCCAGCACCCTCGAACAGAATCGTTCCCTTGGCCGCCTGCTTCAGGCCGATGAGGTGCTTGAGCAACGTGCTCTTGCCACTGCCGCTGCCACCCATCAGCACGAAGATTTCACCTTGTCCGACGGTGAAACTGATGTCCTTCATGATGATGCGTGTGCCGTATTGCATCGTCAGGTCGCGCACCTCGATCACCGGTGTGTCGTCGTTCATACGCCGATCAGCGCAGCGAGCCAATCGACGACTGCATTGGCAGCGACGATGAGCGTGATGCCAAGAACGACGGCGGCGGTGGCGGCGCGGCCGACAGCGCTCGCGTCGGAGCCGCCCTGCAGGCCTTTCATGCACCCGGCAACACCCACGATCAGTCCGAAAATGGTGCCCTTGAGCAGGCCTAGCAGGGCATCGGAGATCGTGACGGCGTACAGCAATCCGTTCGTGAACTGCGTGAACGACAGATCGAGCAACGCCCGTGACACGATCATGCCCCCTGCAATGCCGACGACATCGGCATAGAGCGTGAGCAGCGGCATCATCAGAAAGAGTCCGAGAATCCGTGGCAGCGCGAGATGGTCTATTGGCGATAGGCCGAGCGTCGTGTAGGCATCGATCTCCTCGGTGACCTTCATCGTGCCCAACTCGGCCGCAAAGGCCGCACCGGTGCGTCCGGCGATGATGATGCCCGTCATGAGCGATGCCATCTCGCGCAGCATCCCGAAGCCGACGAGATAGGAGACGTAATAGCCCGCGCCGAAGCGCTCGAGCACCACCACGCCGAGAAAGGCGATGATCACGCCCACCAGCAGCGCGATCAGCGTGACGATGGGGAGGGCGCCCGAGCTGTTGGTCTGCACCACGACCCAGAACTGGCGCCACCGCATGTGATTGCGGCCCGTGAACAGGCCGGCAAACGACAGCGCGACATCGCCGGCGAAGGTGATCGCGGCCAACACGTCGCGCCACACTCCGAGCACTGCGATGCCGAGGCGGGCGACGAACGAGGCGCGCGGCGGCGCCTCCGCCTGCACGCGCTCCGGAACGGCATTGGCGAGGGCGAGGAGTCGCGACACGCGCTCAGGCAGTCCGGACCTGTTGCACTCGAGCTCGTGCTCCGTGCAGTAATCCTGACACTGCATCAGAAAAATCAGGAGGCTGGTGTCCCAGGCGCCAAGCTCGGCGGCATCGAAGGCCAACGTTCGGCCCCCTCCCTGTCCGGTTGCGCCACCGTCGATGAGTGTCTCGAAACGGGGCGGGCACTGTTCGAGCGACCAGTCACCAGCAAGCACGACGACGAGTGAATCGCCATCCGTCCGGAGCTCGGCATGCGCTGCGTGCGTCGCGCTCGCCTCGGTACCGGGCATGTCGTTCCTCTTCCCTTGCGTGTGCGTGGTGCGGGCCGGCGTCTCGTCGTGCCCGCGGTGGTGTGTGCGCCTGCCTATATGGGCAAGATGCGTACCGAGTTCGAGGGTGCAACTGTGCTGTCACGATCCGCACCGGTCCGCGAGCGTGCGAAAACGGGGCTGTACCAGCTGGTCGATCTCACGATCGTTTCAACGAGTCTTCAAGGGGTCAGAGTCCTTGAAATTCGTCTTCAAGGGGTCTCTTCAAGGGGTCAGAGTCCTTGAAATTCGTCTTCTGGGTTCAAGCAATCGGGTTCAAGGGGTCAGAGTCCTTGAAATTCGGTTCAACGGGTCAGCGTGCTTAAAATCCGAAAGGGTTGGAGTGCAACGGCGCCGTGACCGAAACGTCATTGCCGTCGTCGTATGTTCGGCCCGAAGTACACTTCGGCACCGAACCGCGCGCGGCCTCGTCACGTCGCTTCTGATCGCCCCGTCCCCGAGAGCACCACCATGATCGCCACTCGACGAACGACCTCGGCCGTTACGGCCCTGCTCCTGGCCGCCTGCGGCGCCAAGGACACCACCGGTCCAGGCGTCCCCGTTGCGACGCGGGCACATGCGGGCGAGGCGCAGGTCGCGTTTGCCGGCAGTGTGCTCGCGGCGGCCCCCGC
>JBBSCZ010000310.1:0-3463 GCA_038249795.1 Gemmatimonadales bacterium
GGGTGTGGCGCACATCACCGTGCGGACCGCACAGCGTCGAGCTGCCGCTGAACATCTTGCCACCTTCGCTGCCGACCAGATTGCTGAGCGAGACGAACATTCCGTGCTCTTCGGCGATGTCGCGGATCAGTCGCTCCCAGCGGTGCACACTCGACGGTCCGCCCGAGGCATCGTCGCGCGGCCATGGTCCACGCGCCGGCGCGGCCGACGACACGAACACCAACTCGGCGCCGTCCAGTGCGGCAATGGTGCCGGTGATCGAGTGCCAGGCATCCTCGCAGACGAGCATTGCGGCGCGGCCCCAGCGGGTGTCGAACGCCCGGATCTCGCGACCGGCCTCCACGAAGCGGGCTTCGTCGAACAGGCCGTAGGTGGGCAGAAAGTTCTTCCGATGCACGTGCACGACGACCGGCTGCGCGAGTCCGAGCGTCACGTACATCACGCTGTTGTACAACGTGTTCCGCCACCGCTCGTAGAAGCCGATCACCACGTCGAGCACCACGCCCTCGGGCGCGATTCGTGCGAAGTCGTGATGGAGGTCGGCGGCGAGGGTGCCGGCGGTCACGGCCAGGTCGCGAACGCCCCCTTCCAGGAAATAGCCGGTGAGGGCCGTTTCCGGAAAGTGCAGGACGTCGGGGCGGGGATCGAGCGCGATCGCCTCGGCCAGCAGGCCGGCGAGCTGCGCTCGGTTGGCGGTGTAGTTGGCCTTGGCGGGCCGGAATTGCGCGAGGCCGAGGCGAAGCAGACGAGGCATGCCTGAAAACTACGGTATTTCGGCTTCCGGCGACGGCACGCCGCGAGCCGCTCACCCCGACCCGATAGATTCCGCTCGTGCATCGACATCGTCTCCACCATCGACATCGTCTCGACCTGATCCTCGCCGCCGGCCTCCTGCTGGCGCCTTCGCTCGGGGCCCAGGGCTCCGACCCGGCGGCCATCGTGCCGTTGTTGCAGTCGTCGGTGGTGCTCGCGCGCGATGGTTCGGTGATCGGCGAGATCGGGAAACAGGTGCGGACGAGTATCGCGATCGCCTCGCTGCCGCGCTTCGTGCCGCAGGCGTTCGTGGCGATCGAGGACCAGCGATTCTACCAGCACGATGGCGTGGACCTGGTCGGGGTGGCGGCGGCGATGAAGGACGCGGTGATGGGGAACGCGCGCGGCGCGAGCACGATCACGCAACAACTCGTCGGCAACATGCATCCCACGATCATCGACCGTCGCGACGGATCGATCGGTCGCAAGCTGCGCGAGCAGACGGCGGCGCGTGACATGGAGAAGCGCTACACCAAGGCGCAGATTCTCGAGGCCTACCTGAACACGATTCACTTCGGGCGCGGCTGGTACGGCATCGACGCTGCGGCGCGTCACTACTTCGGCAAGTCGGCGTCCCGGCTCACGCTGCCCGAGGCGGCGACACTGGCCGCGATGCCGAAGGGGCCCGCGCTCTACGATCCGGTGCGCCATCCTGATCGTGTCAAAGTGCGACGTAATACGGTGCTCGCGCTGATGGCCGAGCAGAATTACATCACTGCCGCGCAGAAGGAGCGGGCGCAGGCTGCGCCGCTGGTGACGTCACGGGCGATGATGGACGCGAGCTTCAGCTACATGGTGAACGTGGCACGGGTGCAGGCGGAGCGCGGCGGCGTGAATCTCAGCGACGGCGGCTTTCGTGTGTTCACCACCCTCGATCCCGTCTTGCAGCGCGCCTCGGCGACCGCGCTGCGCGAGGTGGTGAGTGCGGCGGAAGTTCCCCGCCGGAAACCGAAGAAGGGTGCCGCCGCCATCCCGACGCCTGCGGCAGGGACGCTTCAGGGCGCGCTGGTGATGCTCTCGCCACTCTCGGGTGATGTGCTGGCGCTGGTGGGCGGCAAGGATTTCGCGGCGTCGTCGTTCGATCGTGTGATCGACGGCCGCCGTCAGCCGGGGTCCAGCTTCAAGCCGTTCGTCTACGGCACCGCGCTGCTGCAGGGGATTCCGGCCAACACGATCGAGCAGGATACTGCGCTCAAAATCGTGCTCCCGAACGGCAAGACATACTCGCCTGAAAACTCCGATGGCGAGTTCCTCGGCCCGCTCACGATGCGCGAGGCGCTGGTGTTGTCCCGCAACCCGGTGGCAGTGCAGCTCGGCATGCAGGTGACCATCGACAGCGTGGCGGCGCTGTCGCGGCGCATGGGGCTCGACGCAACGATTCTGCCCTATCCCTCCAGCGCGATCGGCACGGCGAGTGTGCGGCCGCTCGACATGGCCGCAGCGTATGGTGCGATCGCCAACGGTGGCTCCGCGATCAAGCCGCGTTTCGTGGTGCGCGTCGAGGATCGTGCCGGTCGCACGGTGTGGGCCCCGACGATCGCCCGGCCCGAGTACGCGTTGGACACCCGCGTGGCGTTCGTCTTGCGCGACATGATGCGTGATGTGGTTGATCGCGGCACGGCGACATCGGTGCGCCGCTACGTGTCGAAGGAGATTCCGGTCGCCGGCAAGACCGGCACGACCAACGGCAGCACCGACGTCTGGTTCGTCGGCATGACACCGGAACTGGTCGGCGCGGTGTGGGTGGGCTACGACACGCCGAAACCGATCGCGGGCGGCCAGGCCGCGGGCGGCACAGTGGCGGCGCCGATCTTCGGACGTGCAGTGAAGGCCTACTACTCCGTGAACCGGACGAGCATGCCGTGGACGCCACCGCCGGGTGTCGTGTCGATGGAGCTCGATCGCGATTCCGGCCTGCCAGCCACACCGGCCACGCTTCCGGCAAAGCGGTACACGGAGTGGTTCGTGGCGGGCACCGAGCCGGGTGCCATTCCAGTCGATGTCTGGAAGCTCGTCGAACTTGGTGGTATCGGGCGCTGAACTTTTATCGCGAAGGGGCCCCGGGAAAAAAAACTGCCACTGCAACTGCATTTTTTATCGCAGAAAAGCACGGCCACGGAACAGCCTGAACGGAGAATAGCACGAGGGCGCATCCACTACGTGCGATGCAGCCTTCCAAGCGGATCGAAGCACAAATCTTTTGGGGGGAACTGCCACAGCAAGTGCAGTTCCCCCCAAATACTTTCTCTGCAATCGCACCAACCGGTAGCCCCCCAAGCGCAGTTCTCTGTTCACGCCGTTCCGTGGCCGTTCAGTTCTGCGATTAAAATGCAGTTGCAGTTTCCGGAGCTGGCAAAGATTCAGATTTCAGTTGATTCTTTGCAAACTGACAGTAACGTGGGACAGGTCGGTTTGGTCGTTTGCTCACTTTGCCTCGAGGCCGCCATGCGTTGTCGCACGATTGTTCTCGTTTTTCTCGCCGTGAGTGGCGCTGCCGCCGGTTCGGCGACGGCGCAGGCCCCGACCATGGATCCTCCGGGCGGTGCGCTGGCGCAGTGCACCTACGATCGTTGCGCGCTGCGGCTGGATCGCAAGGTGCTGAGCTTTTTCGGCAACGAAACGTTGCGTGTCGGCATGGATGGCGCGGAGA
>JBBSCZ010000311.1:0-3462 GCA_038249795.1 Gemmatimonadales bacterium
AGCGCCCTTGGCCTGAGCTTCACGCGCCAGGACCGTGCCATCTCCGTCGACGCCGCCGCCCTTCCCGCGTCGATACGCGCACTGCGGCCGATGACGGCGAACGTCATCCCGATCAGCGTTGCCGAGCGCCGTGTCCGCATCGAAAAAGCGCGGGGGCTGATGCGCGCGCAAAAGATGGATGCCCTCGTGCTCACCGGTGGTACGTCGATGGAATACTTCACCGGCATCAAGTGGGGCGTCAGCGAGCGCCTGCTGGCAGCAGTGATCCCGGTGCGAGGCAGCGCATTTCTCGTCACGCCGAAGTTCGAGGAAGAACGGGCGATGGAGCAGGCGCACGCGGGGCCCCTCGGGCAGGAGGCGCAGGTGTATGCCTGGGAGGAAGACGAGGATCCGTTCGCGATGATCGCCAGAGGACTGCGCGACCGCAAGTTGGCCACTGCCACTGTGGGCACCGAGGAAACGACACGTTTCGTCTTCGGTGAAGGAATGGACAAGGCGCTGCCGGGTGGTCGCTTCACCAGCGGCACGCCGATCACGGCTGGGTGCCGCATGGTGAAGGACGCGCACGAGATCGAGCTGATGCAACATGCCAGCAGCGTGACGCTCGCGGCATATGAAGCCGCCTACAAGGGGCTCACCGACGGCATGACGCAGACCCAGTTCCAGGAGTTGATCCGCCTGGCGCACAGGCAACTCGGTTTCGAGGGGAGCGCGAGCGTGCAGGTCGGTGAATTCTCCGCGCTTCCGCACGGTTCGGCCAAGCCGCAGGTGGTGCGCGAAGGGACCATCGTACTGATCGACGGCGGCTGCAAGGTGGAGGGATACGTGTCCGACATCTCCCGCACCTTCGTGATCGGACGGGCGACACAGCGCATGAGGGACGTCTTCGAGATCGAGCTGCGCGCGCAGACTGCCGCGCTGGCTGCGGCACGCCCGCGCGTGCCCTGCCAGGATGTCGATGCCGCAGCCCGCACGGTGATCGTCGATGCCGGATTCGGCCCGGGATACAAGTACTTCACGCACCGCGTGGGACACGGCATGGGCATGGATGGCCACGAGTGGCCGTATCTCGTGAAGGGCAACATGCTCCCGCTGGAAGCCGGCATGACCTTCTCCAACGAGCCTGGGATCTACATCCCCGGTGAGTTCGGCATCCGCCTGGAAGACGACATGGTCATCACCGAGACCGGCGCCCGCCTGTTCACGCCGCAGTCGCGCAGTCTCGAAACACCTTTTGCGCTGGCTTGAGCTGCTTCGACAACGGAACTGCCTGACGCAAAGGGGCAAAGGGAAGAGCAAGAGACGCAAAGAACAAATTGAATGGGGACAGCCGAGTAGCTCCGATCAGTTGCTTTGCGCCTTTGCGCCCTTCGCCCCTTTGCGTCAGGCAGTTCAGTTCTTGGGAGTTGCCTCGGAAGCCCCGGCGGCCGGGGTCATGACTTCCGCTGGGCGAGGAGCGCGATGCGTTCACGCGTGGAGACGACGACACCACCAGCCGGTTCGACCGTGATGGCGAACATCACCGCTTCGCCCACCGGCACGCGCGCGTCGATCGGGATCAACACCTCGCCCTGGCCAGCTGGCACATCGAAGACGCCGCCGTCCACCGGGTATTTCTGGTCGCGCGACTTGTCGAAGATCCAGAGCTGATATTGCCATCGGCGGCGGTCGTTGGGCTGCAGACCCGCGATGCGCATCACGCCACGCTGCGCCTGATCACTCCACACCACGTCACCGCTGGCGCCGGCAGCGCTGCTGTCAGCAGTGGCGGTCCAGACGAGCGGTGTCCTGGCGGAGTCCATCGCGAGCAGCGAGTCGCGCAGCATTGCGACCGTGGCGACGGGTGCCGGCGCCTCGACCGGCGTCACGCGCGGCACGGCAAACCAGAACACCAAAGCCGCAGCCGCCGCCATCCAGCCGCTCCACGCCAGCATGTTCGACCGCGCCGAGGCGATCGGGCGCACGTCGCTGATCGCAGACGGCGCCGGACGCTCCTGCGCGCGCACCAACCGTTCACCGGTGGCGATGAGACTCGCGGCGAGTGCGGGCGGCAGCTGTTCACGCGCGGCAGCGTCGTCTGCCGCGAAGGCGGCAGTGAGCTCGGCCGCAGCACGCTCCCAGCGCGCCACCTCCCCCGGTGGCATCGCGGCGAGCGTTCGCGCCAGTGCGTCGGCCTCCGGGGCGCTCAGCGCACCGGTCGCACGCTGCATCAGCAGTTCGCCCACTCGCGCGTCTTCCCTCTCGTTCTGCACTATGCCTCCCCTGCGTCGTGCGTAGTCCGTGCTGCCAGCAGATCGCGGGCGCGCTGCAGGCCGCGACGAATGTGCGACTTCACGGTGCCCAGTGGTGTCTCGGTCTCGCGGGCGATCTCGTCATGTGTCTTGCCGTGCACCAGCGAAAGTTCGAGCATGCGACGCTGCGATGCCGGCAATTCACGCAGGATTGCGCGAGCCTGCTCGGCGCGCCACTCACGATCCAGATCGCGCTCCGAGTCGCTCGCGACGTCGAAGTCATCCGGAATGGTCTCGAGCATTGGCAGTCGTTCGCGACGACGCGCCCGGTCGATGAGACGGCGGCGTGCGATCATCGCCACCCATCCAGCTTCGCTCGTGCGCGATACGTCGTATCGCGCCGCTGTGCGCCAGAGATCGATGAAGATCTCCTGCACCGCGTCCTCGGCATCCAATCCCTCGGGTGACCAGCGTCGCGCCAACGACCAGACCAGCGGACCGTAACGCGTCACGCAATCACGCACGGCGCGCTCGTCTCCGGCGGCAATGCGCGGCAGCAACGGTTCCACCGGCGCAGCACCGGCAGCGGCAACATCCGTCACCAGTGCCAGATGCGCGCGCGCCGTGTCGACGCTACCCCGCGTCATGTCATCCATCCAGACGGATCGTCCCACCGGCATGCCTGCTCCACGTCACCCTCGTCAGTACCTGATATGTGAAGGCGTTCGCCCATCGTGCGGTTTCGGATGCAGCGCCGACCAAACCAGACGCGTGCTGCATCCAGACCAGTCGGCGCCGCGAACCGCTGAACATCGCGTCGGTCTCGATCCTTCCTCAATGGAGTTCCTGCATGCGCCTCGCCTCACGACTCACCCTGCTTGCGCTCACGTCCTGCGCCCCTCTCGCCAGCATGACCGCGCAGCATGTTGCATCGGCCCCCACGATCCCGCAGGTCGCGAAGACTGCTGGACAGTTTACCACATTGCTCGCCGCCGTCGATGCCGCCGGCCTCACGGAGACGCTGCTCGGCCGTGGCCCCTTCACCCTGTTCGCGCCGACCGACGAGGCATTTGCGAAGCTGCCGGGAGGCACCGTGCAGGAATTGCTCAAGCCCGAAAACCGCGAGAAGCTGCGCACGATTCTCACCTATCATGTGATCGCCGGTCGGGTGACGGCAGCGCAGGCCCGTACCGTGAGTCGCGCCGCAACGGTCGCTGGGCAGGACGTGCGC
>JBBSCZ010000312.1:0-3447 GCA_038249795.1 Gemmatimonadales bacterium
GATCGGGACGGACTTCGACCGGCACCTGATACGTGGCACCGCCGACGCGGCGGCTCTTCACTTCCACGACCGGCTTCAGGTTGGTGAGCGCCTGCTTGAAGATGTTCACGCCCGGCTGGCTGGTGCGTGCTTCCACCAGGTCCATGGCGGCGTAGAAGATCTTCTCTGACGTGGCCTTGCGACCCTGCAGCATCAGGTTGTTGATGAACTTGCTGACAGTCTGGCTGTCGTAGCGGGCATCAGGCAGGATGATGCGCTTGACGGACTTTTTGCGGCGGCTCACTTCTTCTTGCCTCCCTTGGCGGCGGTCTTCGCCGGCTGGCCTGGCTTCGGCTTCTTGGTGCCGTACTTGGAACGGCTCTGATTGCGGCCGTTCACACCCGAGGCGTCGAGCGAACCGCGCACGATATGGTAGCGTACGCCCGGCAGGTCCTTCACACGGCCGCCGCGCACGAGCACGATCGAGTGCTCCTGCAGGTTGTGGCCTTCACCGGGGATGTACGCAATGATTTCGATCTGATTGGTCAGGCGAACCTTCGCGACCTTGCGGAGCGCGGAGTTCGGCTTCTTCGGCGTCGTCGTGTACACGCGTGTGCACACGCCACGCTTGAACGGGTTCGACTTGAGCGCCGGCGACTTGCTGTTCTCCACCACGTCCTTGCGGGACCGGCGGACGAGCTGATTGATGGTAGGCATAGCCTCTGAGTGTTCGGACCCCGACATCTACGTGGATCGCTCCCCGGGGCGGGGGCGGCACGGAACAAGACCTGAAAACCTAGGCGATCGCCGCTGGGCGGTCAACCTCGGAGCGGCGACCGAGCTGCGTCGTGCCGGCCCGCCGCACAGGTCGCGCGTCACCGAGCGGGGCGATCATGACGCTATCGCGACCACGCCAAGCGGCATCTGCCCGACCGTGACGCACAGTCGACGCCCACTTAAGAAAACAGCAATGTGAGCCGACCCTCATCTGACGTACGGGCACTCCTTGTCCGCAATTCTTTTCTTTGGAGACCGCCCCCCGTGAGCACGCACGATGCCCCCCCCGACGCGCCTGTAGGGACATCGACCCTGAGCCGCAGCTACAAGCTGGGGCTCGGGCTGGTGGCGGCGATCGCACTCGGGACGACAGCGTTATTGCTGGCCGAGGCCGGCCGGCGCGAACCCGCACTGCTGCGGGCACAACTGGTCGAGGCGCAACGCGCCGAGGCGGCGGCGATCACGGCGACCGTCCTCTCGTTGCGCGACCGTCCGTCGGCCGCTGTCCGCGCGCCCGGATCGCCGCAGCCACTGGTCGCATCCGATTCGCTCCTGACACTGAGCCAGCAATTGCACGTTACCGTCGAGGCGGCGCAACTGGCACTGCAGCGTGATCACGAGAGCAGCGCCACCCGACTCCGGCGCCTGGCGATCGGATTCTGCCTCACGCTGTTCGCGGTGCTGCTCTTCGAGTGGCTGGTGGTCTTCCGCCCAGCCGCACGGGCGATCGGCGCGTTGCTTCGCGACCAGGAGGCCGTCAAGAACGAGCTCTATGCGAAGGCCGAGGAGATGTACCAGAACTCGGTGCAGCAGGAGATGCAGAACGATACGCTGCAGGTGCAGCAGCAGACGCTGCTCGAGCAGCAGGAAGAACTGATGGCGCAACAGGCCACGCTCATCGAACAGCGCGACCATCTGGAGGAGCGCACGAACGAGTTGTCACGACTGACGTCGATCCTCGATGCCACCCCCGATGCCGTAATGGTGTTCTCGCTCACGGGTGAAGTGGTGTACGCCAACTCCGCCGCCGAGCTGCAGCTGCAGCACATGCGGAAACGCGACTGGACACACGCGGCGCACCTGCTGGTGCCCGCCTCGGTCCGGCAGTTGCGCGATGTCGGATTTCCGCGTGCCATTCGCCGCGGGCTCTGGCAGGGCGAGGTGTCGCTGCGCAACCGGGGCGGCATCGCGCGCACCATGGTGCAGACCCTGATTGCACATCGCGGTCCCGACGGACGCATCGCCACGTTGTCGGCGGTGCTGCAGGACATCACCGAACAGAAATCGATGCAGCTCAAGCTCGCCGACGGTGAGGCACGGAACCGGGCGATCATCGATGCGCTCGCCGAGGGCGTCGTGGTGCAGGACGTCTCCGGTCGCACCATCATCTGGAACGACAGTGCACGACGCATCCTCGGCCTCACTGACGAGCAGATGGCAGCGGGGGCGATGCTCGACGCCGACTGGAGCGCTGAGAATTCACACGGCGCCTCCGGTGCCCAGGTGCGGCATCCGATCACGCGGGCACGCCTCGATGGTGATTCGGTGGACGGCGAAGTGATGGAGCTGCGGAGCGAGGACGGGCGCTCCGTCTGGCTCTCCGTGAACGCACGGTCGATGGGCACGCATACGGAGCTGTCGGCACCGGCGGCCGTGGCAACGTTCAGCGACATCACCCGCACGCGACTGGTGGCGCGCGAACTCGAGACGCTCTCGGTGGTGGCGCGCCAGAGTGATCATGCCATCGCCACCACCGATACGCGTGGCATGCTGACGTGGGTCAATCCAGCCTGGGAGCGCCTCACCGGCTATACGCTGGCCGAGGTGTTGGGCCGGCGCCCCGGTGACCTGCTGCAGGGCACACATTCCAACGCCGAGACGGTGACGCAGATCAGGATGGCACTCCGTGCCGGTGAGAGCTGGAGCGGCGAGGTGCTCAACTACACGAAGGATGGTGCGCCATACTGGATCGAGATGAGCATCACGCCATCACTGGACCCTGGAGGCGCCATCACGGGACATGTGGGACTCTCCCGTGACATCACCGCGCGCCGCAACGCCGATCGCGAGCGACAGCAGCTGGCGGCGGCGGTGGCCGTGACGGCCGACGGCATCGCCATCACCGGGGTGAGCGGAGCGCTCGAGTTCGTGAATCACGCCTTTGCACGCATGCACGGCCACAAGGCGAACGAGCTGTTGCAGACACCGTGGGCCGCACTGTATGAGCCGGAGGAGGCGCAGCGACTGGTGCGCGAGGCGATTCCCGAAGTCACACAGGTCGGCTTCTGGCAGGGCGAGGCCACTGGCCGTCACCGCGATGGCACGTGTTATCCGCAGGAGCTGTCACTGACGCTGCTGCCACACGGCGGCCTGGTGGCCGTTGCGCGCGACATCGCGGACCGCAAGGCAACCGAAGATCGGCTCAAGCACCTCTCTGTGCGTGACGAACTCACGTCGCTGTACAATCGCCGTGGATTTCTCGAGCAGGCTGACGTGCTGCTGCGACTGTCGGCGCGTCAGGGCGTGCCCTGCGCCCTGCTCTACGGCGATCTGGATTCGTTCAAGTCAGTGAACGATGGTTTCGGCCACAACGCGGGCGACGCTGCTCTGCAGACGATTGCCGGCATTCTCACCGACACGTTCCGTGCAACAGACCTCGTGGCGCGGCTCGGTGGCGATGAATTCACCATC
>JBBSCZ010000313.1:0-3428 GCA_038249795.1 Gemmatimonadales bacterium
GACGTCGTCCGGCACGAGCATCACGAATGGCGATGTCGCTACGCGTGGATGGCCGGCAAAGGCACCGATCGCTTCGCTCACCACTGATGCGATGTCGCAGGGCTCCTGATGCACGACGACCTCGCCCGACTCCATCCGGGTGTAGTCGGTGAGATCGCTGACGGTGCCGCGCAGCTGCACGGTGCGGTCGACGGCATGGCCGAGCTGTTCGGTCTCGCGCGCGGTGAGCCGCTGGTCGCGGTTGGCTCTGACTTCGGAGAGCAGGCCAAGGACGGTGTCGAGGGAGCGATGCAGTTCGCCGGCGAGTCGGGTCAGAAACTCGTTCTTGTCCTCGTTGGAACGCTCGGCGTGATCGCGTGCCGTGCTGAGTCGCGCCTCGGCCTTCTTCAGGGCGCCGATGTCGGAGGCGATCCCGAGCACCAGCAGCGGCTCACCCGTCTCGCGCCGGCTGAAGACGGTGGCCCGGGTCTGAATCCAGCGCCAGGTGCCGTCTCCCGTGCGAAGGCGCACGTCGCTGCTCACGGTGTCGGAGTCGCCATACGCCGCGGCGATGCGTGCAGCACCGGCGCGAAACTGGATCAGGTCATCGCGGTGCACGAGCCGTGCGATTTCGCGTCGGCTGAGTGTGCGCGCGTCGCGCTGGTCGCCGCCGAGGAAGGCGTGCGCGCAGCGATTCATCCAGACCACACGCTGATCGCCTGGGTCGTACAGGTACATCAGGTCAGGAGAGCTGCGCGCGATCATCTCGAAGAGGCGCTGGCTCTCGGCCAACCGCCTGGACGCCTGCCGCTCGATGCTGATGTCGCGGATGACGATCGTGAGCATTGCCGGTGTGTCGGCCTGCGACGGAGTCACGACCACGGTTTGCGCGGCGGGGAACACTCGCCCATCGGCCGTCTGCAGCGCCGTGTCGCCGGTGGCACGTCCGTGCCGTAACGCCGCGGGGATCACCTCGTCCAGCAGCAGGTCGCGCGCGGTCGGTGTGTGGGTCGGGAAAATGCACCCAATGAGCACGGCATCGTCGTCTGCGTAGCCGAGCAGGTCACGTCCGGCGCGGTTGAGGAAACGGAGCGTGCCGTCGACGGTGGTGATGCAGACGATGTCCGAGATCGCGTCGAAGACGGCGTACGGGTCCTCCGGCTGTGACTGTGGTGCGCGCGTCGTGACGACGCCGGCGTCTGGACGGTGCCGGTCCGTGGTGCGGGCGTACTTGGATGTGCTGCGGCGCTGACGGGTGAGGTTAGTCACGGTCACTGCGAGTTTCGGACGCCGGGGCCGTTCACTTGATCGCATTGCGAGACCAGGGAGCACTGCCGGCGGCTCGCAAGCAGCGGCATTAAGCTGCAAGCGGATCGCGGATGGGCAGTTCCACTCAGCAGGTGAGGCATCGATGGTTCACGAGATGACCAGCACGGCGTTCAACATCGAGGGATATCGCGTGACGAAGACCCTGGGCATCGTGCGGGGGATCGTGGTCCGGTCGCGATCGATCTTCGGCACCATCGGCGGCTCGCTGCAGACGATCGTCGGCGGTAACATCTCGACGTTCACGAAGCTGTGCGAGCAGACGCGTGGCGAGGCGTTCGACATGATGGTGAGCCATGCCGGGCACCTCGGGGCCAACGCAGTGATCGGCGTGCGCTACGATGCAACCGAGATCATGAAGGGCGCGACCGAGGTGCTGTGCTACGGCACGGCGGTGTTCGTGGAGCCGGATGCCGAGGCGGCCCGCTGGAAGCAGCTGCCATGAAATGACGAAGAGCGTTCTCGCCCCACGAGAACGCGAGTGCGTCAGATCGAGAGGGGGGCGGGTGCGAGCTCGGGGCTGTGGCGGCCGCGGGCGCCGACGTGCCACCAGGTCTCCACGATGTCGCCGCGCACACCCAGCATGGCATCGAAGAGATGCGTGACGATGCAGGCGTGATTGGGAACGATCCGCACCTGTTCACCGACGGTGGGGCGCCAGAGCGAGTCGCTGAGATCGAGAATGCCGTGCTCCTCGCTCATGCGGGCGACGTTCACCTCGGGGTGATCGAGCACGGCACCATAGCCTTGGCCGGCCTGCGATCGGATCGGCTCCCGACCGAGGGCCTTCACGCCGGCATCGATCACCACCTGACCGGGCACCGCATCGCTGATGACGGTGGCGAGCACGCTGAGGGCGCAGTCTTCCCAGGCGCAGGCGCCCATTGCGAAGGTATCGCGATCGTTGAAGACGTAGGTGCCGGGGCGGATCTCGGTGAGGCCGGGGATGAGGTGCATGCGGAACGCCGCCGGCGTGGAGCCGCCGCTGACCACTTCGGCGGGCAACCCGGCGTGCTCGAGCGACGCCAGCACGTTGTGCAGGTCGCCGCTGAGGGTCTCGATCAAGCCTTCCTGCTGCGACACCGACTGCCGGATGTGCCCGGGATAGAAGCAGACGCCGCGATATCGCAGTCCGGGTTGCCGCCGGATGGCGCCGGCGAGTCGCACGGCGTCGTTCGGATCGGAGACGCCCATGCGTTTCATGCCGAAGTCCACTTCGACGAGCACGTCGACCGTCTGGTCGTGATGACGGCAGGCGCTGCCGAGTTGCTCGATGGCGGCGTGGGAGTCGAGCGAAACGCTGAGCTGCACGTCGTGCGAGAAGGCGAGGACGCGCCGGGTCTTCGCACCGAGTGGCGGGTGGGCGAGGAAGATGTCGTCGGTGACTTCGCTCATGACCTGCAGCTCGCGTGGGGTGGCGCAGGTGAGGCCTACCGCGCCCAGACGCATCTGTTCGGCGGCGATGCGGCTGGACTTGTGCGTCTTGACGTGCGGGCGGAGGGCGAGCTGATGCAAGGCAGCGTAGGCAGCCATGCGATCCAGATTCACCGCCAGGCGATCGAGATCGACCAGCGGAACGGGAGTCTCGATGTCGGTGAATCCATAGGGCATATCTGCTAACGTGCGAGGCGGTGCAGCGCAGGGCAAGTCAGCGGGCGACAGTCGCGCAGCGCGGCAGAATTTGCTAGGCTTGACGCCATGATGACTCTCACACGTTTTCCATGGCGCGCACTGGCTGCGGCCGCGCTGATCTCCGCCTGCTCCGAACCACCACCGCCGCGTGCGACGGTCTCCGGCCAGCCGGAAGAACTGACGTATGCGCCCTCGCTCAACGTGACGCTCGACTCGACCGAAAAGCGTCCGAGCGGCCTGTACGTGCACGATGTGGTGGTCGGCACCGGGGCGCTGGCCGATTCGATGGCGACGGCCGAGGTGCATTACACGGGCTGGCTTGCCGATGGCACCAAGTTCGACAGCAGCCGCGACCGACAGGAGACTTTCCGCTTCACGGTCGGCATCGGCCAGGTGATCGGCGGCTGGGATGAAGGGGTGCGCGGCATGCGCGTCGGGGGCAAGCGCCGTCTGGTCGTGCCGCCGAAGATGGGCTACGGCGACATCGGTGC
>JBBSCZ010000314.1:0-3382 GCA_038249795.1 Gemmatimonadales bacterium
CATCGTCTTCATTCCCTCCACGCGGTACGGCTCGCGCAGCGTGGCGACGTTGAACCAGCCGTGCGCCTCGGCATACGCGCGCGCCTCACGACCGGCATCGCCGATGTGACCGTCGACCAGGATCAGGGTCGCGCCAAATGCGAGCACCGTGTCCAGTATGGGCGGCGGTGTCGTGCGCGGGGCGTAGATGCGCACCGGCAGACCGGCAGCGGCCGCATACGCCGCGAGCGCGGCACCGGCATTGCCCGCCGTGGGCACCGTCAGGCCTGGCACACCGAAGGCGCGGGCGCGGGTGACGGCGAGTGCCATGCCGCGGGCCTTGAACGAGGCGGTCGGGTTCTGCCCTTCGTCCTTGATCCAGAGGCGCGCAATGCCCAGCTGCTGCGCCAGCATCGGTGACTCGAACATCGGCGTCCACCCTTCACCAAGCGCCACCACCGGCTCAGCAGGCAATACCGGCAATACGCTGCGATAGCGCCAGAGCCCGCGCGCAGACGCATCGATAGCCGCACTGCGAGCAGCCGGCAGCGTGACCGAGGTGAGCCAGGGTTGCCCGCATATCTGGCAGAGCGACGCCAGCGCGGTGCCGTCGGCAACGGCATCGCAGGCGCTGCAATACAGGCTCCACTGCGCGCCGTCAATCGTCGATGTGGTCATGCAGGATCAAATTTGGAAGCGTGCAGTGGGGGTTGGTGCTCTACCGCGACATTGGCATCGGACATCTCAGTGCTGGGCGAAAGCAGTGCAAGGGTGTCGGTCGCGGCCGCAGATCCCGGGACATCGAGCGCGATGGGTACGACATCGTGCGCTGGTCCGGCTATTTCCCCAGCTGCGCGCTCATCACGCGCAGTCGGCACCGGTTCGTCCGCGCCGGGAAGCTCCACCCCGAGGCCGATGAACACCTTCGTGGCCAGCTTCAGCGAGAAGCCGGGGACGGCCGCCACCGCCTGCAGGCCAGCATCCTTGACGCCCTGCACGCTCCCGAACTCCTTCAGCAGCGCGCGACGCCGGTTCGGCCCAACCCCCGGAATCTCGAGCAGCTGCGATGTGACAGTACGCTTGGCCCGACGCGCACGCTGAAAGGTCACGGCGAACCGATGCGCCTCGTCGCGCGCCATCTGCAGCAGACGCAGGCCCGGGGAGCGCCGCGACAGGCGCAGCGATTCACTGCGGCCCGGCAGGAATACCTCCTCCTCCTTCTTCGCCAGACTCGCCAGTGGCTGCGATGACAACCCGATCGCCGCCAGCGCATCCTGCGCGGCGTGCAGCTGCCCCTTGCCACCGTCGATCACGCAGAGGTCCGGCAGCGGCAGCGCCTCGGCCACGCGACGACTGAAGTACCGCGTCACCACCTCGTTCATCGACGCGAAATCGTCGTTGCCCCACTCCCCTTCGATCTTGAACTTGCGGTACTCGGAGCGCTTCGGCCGTCCGTTCTCGAACCAGACCATGCTCGCCACCACGTCGCGTCCCTGCGCATGCGAGATGTCGAAGCAGACGAAGCTTCGCGGCACCACCGACAACCCCAGTTCACGCTGCAGGTCGTACACCGGATCGGTGGCGCGCTCGTCACTTTCCTCGCTGGTCAGCTTCATCTCTTCCAGCAGGTGTCGGGCATTCTGCATGGCCAGGTCCATCAGCTCGCGCTTGGCACCGCGCTGCGGCACCAGCAGGCGCGATGCGCCCATCGTCGTCTCGACCAATGCCAGGTCGGTCATCTCGAAGGGAAGCAGCACCTCCCGGGCACGCTCGGGCTGCAGCTGGTAGTGCTGCAACAGATAGGCGACGAGAATGGCATCATCCGGTTCGCCCTCGGCGTTCGACAGGTAGCGATGATCGCGCGCCAGCAGCTTGCCCTGCCGAATGCGCAGGATCGAGACGCAGGCATCGTCACCATCGCGCGCAAAGCCCACCACGTCGCGATCGCCACCCTCGACCTGCATCACGACCGTCGGCTCCTCGATGGTCTCGAGCTTGAGCAGCGCATCGCGCAGCTCGGCGGCCCGCTCGAACTCGAGCGCGGCCGATGCGGCCTCCATCATCGCGCGCACCCGTCGCGTGACTTCCTCCGGCCGTCCATCGAGGAACTGCACCACGTCGCCGATCATCGCGCGATAGTCAGCCAGCGACTGCAGACCGATGCATGGTGCCTTGCAGCGCCCGATGTGCCAGTCGAGGCAGGCGCGCTCCGGCATCTCGGCCGGCATGTCATAGCGGCACGACCGCACCGTGAAGATGCGCTTCACCACGTTCAGCGCGCGTCGCATGGCGCCGACGTCGGTGTACGGGCCGAAGTAGCGGGCGCCGTCCGACTGGAAGCGCCGCGTCACGAACACGCGCGGATACGGCTCGTTGAGTGTGACCTTGATGTAGGGATACGACTTGTCATCGCGCAGCGCGATGTTGAAGCGCGACTTGTATTCCTTGATCAGGTTGTTCTCGAGGATCAGCGCATGCGATTCCGACGGGACTACGATCGTCTCGACGTCGCGGATCAGCCGGACGAGGTGCCGCGTCTTGACACTGGTCTCGTGATCGCTCGCGAAGTAGCTGCGCACGCGTGAGCGCAGGCTCTTCGCCTTGCCCACATACAGCACCTGTCCCGCCGCATCCTTCCAGAGGTACACTCCGGGTGAGTCGGGCAGGTGCGCCAGCTTGCCGGCAACGATGTCGGGGATCGCAGACATCCTGCAATCTACGCGTATTCCTGCTACGCGGCCGAGCCGTGACGGCGCAAAATCCGGTTCCGGAGTGCCGTTGCCTCGGGCACCGCGAGCAGCAGCGTCATCACGCCGTACGCGGCCGCAAACACGAGCAGCAGCGCCAGCGCCTCGAAGCGACGCGGCACGCCGTCCGCGCCCAGCCACGGAAGCCGCACCGCCCACGTCGTGGCGGCGGCAACGAGCGCACAGCCCCACAGGCGCAGCAGGTGCGGCAGCAGTGGAGCCAGCGCCCCGATACGCCGACGAAGTCCACCGCGCAGCAGCGCGAACTCGGTCCACCCGGCAATGCACGCCGCCAGCGTGAGTCCCGTCGTACCCCAGCGCGTATCGACGTCCAGCCACTCCGGAAGCCTGATGCCCAGCAGATATGCCAGCAGTATGCCGACCACCACACGCACCACCGCAAAGCGGAGCGGCGTGGCGGTGTCCTGCAGTGCGAAGAAGGCCGAGCTGTAGAGCCGAGCCAGTGTCGAGGCGAGGAGTCCAAGCGAGGCGCCGGCCAGGATGGCCCACAACCAGGTCGCATCGGCGGCACCGAAGCGCCCGGAGCGATAGAGCGCCGCCGCCAGCGCGTCGCCAATGGTCAGAAACGCCGCCGCCGACGGCACGATGAAGAAAGCGATGCGCTGCTGATTGGACGCCAGTCGCGTGCGCAACGC
>JBBSCZ010000315.1:0-3370 GCA_038249795.1 Gemmatimonadales bacterium
CGACGCGCCGTATCACGCCAAACTTTCGGCTGACGCCTTGCCATCACTGTTGCGCGGCGCTGATCGCCTCGGTCCAGAAAGGGCGGCGGCAGTGCGAGCCGAAATCTCGAGCGAGTGGGCGCGCCGCGCGGTTGAACGGGCCGACTGGCGTTCCTGGAGTGTACCGTATGTGATCGGGGCGAGGCGCGTGCGGACGATGACGCCTGATCCGGCGCCGGCTCGTGATTGATCGGCGCAGCGATCGGACACTCTCTCAGGCAGCCTCGTGTCAGCGGCAGCGCGAATCGGCACCAACACGTGTGCCACGCGAATGTAGTTGCCCGATCGTTGAAGCCAGTCGGGCGTGAGCCGCGCGCACTTCAGCCGCCGTCTCGGCGCGACCGGCGTCGGACAGCACATCCGCCAACTCCAGCAGCGCGCGATCCACATCGGCGGTCAACACATGGTCCCCCAGCGATGACAATGTTCGGCGCACCGCATCTTCTGCACGCGGCTTGAGCTCGGCGGGTAGCTGCACGAAGGTGCGCGCGAAGGCGTGCAGCACTTCCGCGCAGCAGCGATGCTGCATGGCCTCCGACGCTGAAACGCCAATGGACTCAAAGGCATCAATGACCCGCTCCAGCACGCGATCACGATAGACGACGGGCAGCGCGTCCTCGGCTTTCGCTGGCAGTTGTTCGAGAGACCATCGCGCTGCGAGGTCGCGCAAGTTCCGCAGACACGACAGCGCGGGGGAGGAGTTCGACAACGCCGTCGAGGTGGATGTCCAACCGATCGTCGCCAGCTGGGTGACACCGTAACCTGGATCCACGTGCAAGTTGCGCTGACGCTCGAGGTCGACGGCTTGCAGGACGGCTTTCTCGATCGTGGATGCGATCGCGTCACTGCCCGCCCTGATCTCGGCAATCGCATCACGAAAGCAGACGTAGTCCCCGATCGAGACGAACAGCTCGACCTCAAAATCATCCCTGCGACCGGCCGCTTTGGCGATGCGGTCCAGATGCAGATTGGCCATATAACCGTTGTTGTTCGACAGCACACGTCGGGTTACGGCCGAGCTGGTGGTTACCGCGTGCCGCCGTGTGCGCGAAAGCAGCCGGTGCTGGCGCTCCCGCGAATCGAGCGTCAGATCATGGATTGCCTCCACGATCCGATTCGCGCGCATTTGATTGATCGTGGTGTACATCAGGAATATCAACAGCACGAGTGCGCTGCACGTCAGCAGCAGTGCGAGCAGTGTACTGAACACGGGCGACGAATCCGTTTCCACCGTGGCCATCACGATCAGCACGTGCAGCGATACGCCAACGAACGCACCGAAGTAGAACTGATTCAGGCGTCGACGCATGAACTGGTCGAGCACTTGCGTTGTGAGCGACCCGGCCGACTGCTGCACGGCGATCAGCAGCATGGAGAAGGTGATGGATGTGAGCGTGATCATGCCGCCCGCGAGCGTCGAGAGCAGCGTATCGATGCTCCCCTCGCCTGTGAACAAGCGTTCGGAAAGAATGGCCCGAATCCCGTCCACTTGCGTCGTCACACCGTGGTCAAGAAGATACGAACCGCCAGCGAGCAGCACGCCCACGAGGATCGTGAACGCCGGTACGACGAGGAAATCGTTGACGGAACGCCGGATATCTGCCCACGTGTCCGCCCAGGTTTGCACGCCGGACGCGCTCACGGTCGCGCGCTCACGCTTGCCCGCCGCTCGACAGGGTGCGATGGTCAGGCAGCAGCGACTTGTGCATCGCCATCGCGGCGACCGCTCCCCCCGCGGCGGCGCGCACGGCAAGTTGAGGTCCGGGCGTGATGTCGCCGGCGGCGAACACACCCCGGACCGAGGTTGCACCGTGTTCACTGATGACAATGTGGCCGTCACGGTCGCGTTCGCAGCCGAGTTGCACGCCCACGTCATCGGCGGGATATTGCGCGAGCGTGAAAAAAATCTTCTCGGCGTCGAGCGTCATGCCGTTGGCCAGCAGCACACTGACGATGTGTTCGCCTTCCCGTCCGAGCGACACGATCGCGTCCGTGAGGACGGTGACGTCGCACGCCTCAAGCTTGTCGCACAGTTCTCTGTCGTCGAGCTCGGCCGGACGTCCGTTCGTGCAGATGATGATGTCGTCGGTCCAGGTAGTGAGCGCGAGTGCCATACCGACCGCACGTCGGCCATTCCCGATGACGACCACTTTCTTGCCACTCGCTTCGTAGCCGTCACAGTCCGGACAGACGTGCGCATTGGCTCCGTACACATGTTCGAGCTCCGGCACATCGGGCCACACATCGCGTACCCCGACGGCGATGAGCAGGCGTGAGACACGGACTGCTTCGCCGCCGCTCAAATGGAGCAACAGATCCCCGTTTCCTTTCGCCTCCGCCAGCAGCACTTCGAGATCCAGCAAATGCACGCCATACTGCGCACACTCAGCGCGGCCACGAGCGCGCAACTCCGCCGGCAAGACCACCGGCAAACCGAGATAGCCGTTTACGCCATACGACTCCCAGTTGCGTGGGTCGCCCCGGTCGACGAGCACAACAGTATGCCCGTAACGCGCACTCCAGACGCCAGCGCTCAGGCCTGCCGGCCCCCCGCCAACAATGCCGATGTCGAAGTGTTTTGGTTCAGCAGGCACCGCAGATCCTCTCGTTTTTTCCATCGTCAGGGATACAGGCAAATACACCTTATGGCATATAGACTCACGGTCATCCATTCCCGACATTCAACAGCGTAGGTCTGCGTACGCGCACCAAGCGGGTTCGCCTACTCCAACGGAGGAACTTGTCATGATCATGACCATCGCGATCGTCCTCGTCGTACTGTGGCTGCTGGGCATGGTCACCGCCTACACGCTCGGTGGCTTTATTCATATTCTCATCGTGCTCGCGATCATCATCGTCCTGGTCCGGGTAATTCAGGGACGTCGACCGGTCTGACGCGACCGTTGCATCGGAGGGTGATCGCACATCGCCGCAGTTTTTTCATCACGACTTTCCACTACGAGCATGCCTCTGATTCGCGATGTACCGTCGTTCCTCGGTGCGCTCACGCGTATTTCCGAGACCAGAGCCGCGACCTCTGCTTTTGACGGCCGCTTGTTGCGTCCGAACGATCCGGATCTTGATGAACTCGGCGACGATCCGGATGAGGATTCAGATCCCGACGTGGATGTAGACGAAGACGACGAAGACGACGATGAGGACGTGCTCGATCCGGAGTTCGACGACGACGAGGTGCCCGACGATGACATCGCGCCTCCGCGCGTGCCGAAAGGTCCTCGTTAGGAGTCAAACGGCAGGCGCTCGGATCCACGATCACTCGCTGCTAGATGAGCGGCGGATCACTATCGCGTTCAGGATGCCGGTGTCTTCC
>JBBSCZ010000316.1:0-3370 GCA_038249795.1 Gemmatimonadales bacterium
GAAATTCAATCGACCGGCAAGTCTTTGGGAGAGTGATACTTCCTGGTAGGTCCGGTGTTCTGTCACCACGTCGTCAGCTTCGCCCGGAGTGCCGGTCCCAACGTTGGCGTAGCCCAGGGTAAACATGACGCCATCCTTTTTCGGACGGAATGTGACCCCGGACCGTAAGAGGAGTTGCTCGCGATCCGATCTCAGATTCCAAGCCCGGTACTGAAAATCACCTTGTATTCCGAACCGGCTCTTGGCGAGTTTCTTCTGATAGAAATACATGTACCACGATCCGAGTTGATCTTCATCGACGCCATTTTGCGCCACGAGTGGACCGTGGAGAAGGCAGAACGCTCCGATGAGAGTGACTGCTTTTTTCATGCGCGCGACCAATGCAATGAGAGCAGGATTCTGCAGACTGTTCCGGCGCCAGCCAGCCGGCGAGCAGCACCGTGGTCCGCGAATACTATTGGGCGAGGCGTGAAGCGTTGCGCGGGTGTGTCGATCACGACACACGAGCCAGACTCCGGCAGTTGCGCGCCTTGCCGCGTTCTCTCGCGTCGGGCCACGATCGACCAGTCGCGGATTCGTGCCGCGCTGGGATGCAATGTGTCGGCGGGCCACGTCTTCGAACGTGCGCACCAGTCGCCGCGATCGACGCCTCCAGTCGAGCGGGCAGCGCCGGCAGCGTCTTTTATCGTTCACGGGGACAGTGTCTCCAACGTGACGCTGACCCTTGGAAATTGTGTCAGCTGTGGGTTCAAGGACTCTGACCCCTTGAACGGAATGAACGGTGGGTTCAAGAACTCTGCCCCCTGATGACAGGAGCGCTTGCCTGTCAGACCCCCACGTATATTCTCATTGCAGGTGCAGCACGTCGCGATTTGACAGGCCAGCTTGTGGCGCGACGCTAAATACGACCACTAAAGCGACCATCGGTATACCGTGGCCAACGGTGTGCCCCCCTGCGCCATCTGGTGCGGAGGCTGCTCCATGACCACCACCCTGGTGCCCACGCGCGCCACCTCGCCGCGTACGCGCAACGCCGTGCCGGCTACCGCCCAGGCCTGCGTTCGCCGCTCCCTCCTCAGGCCACTCGGCATCGTCGGCTACGACGGCATCGAACCAGCCATCCTCGCGGCCCTCGCCACCGAGGAACCCCTGCTGCTCGTGAGCGAGCACGGTGCGGCGAAGACACTGCTCCTGGTACGCATCGCCGAGTCGCTCGGGCTGGAGTTGCGGCACTACAACGCCAGCATCCTGCAGTTCGACGACCTTGCCGGCTTCCCGATTCCCGACGCGAACGGCAGCATCCGCTACGCCGCACCGCCGGGCGCCATCTGGGAGGCGGAGGTGGCGTTCTTCGACGAGATCGGTCGCTGCCGACCCGATGTCGCGAACAAGCTGTTCCCGATCATCCACGAGCGCCGCATCCAGGGCGTACCCATCTCACGGCTGCGACACCGCTGGGCCGCAACCAATCCCCCGGGTGAGGCGCAGGACGCCGCCGCACGCTTCGCGTACGAGGGCGTCGAAGTGCTCGATCCGGCGCTGGCCGATCGCTTCTCATGGATCGTCACGCTGCCGAACTATGACGATCTCAATGATGCCGATCGTCGCGCGATCATCATGGGAATCGGCGACCAGCCGACGAATGGCGCTGCCGTCACGGTTCTCGAACTGGTGGAGGCGACGCGTTCGTTGATTCCCGGTGTGCGCGAGTTGAATGGCGACGCGCTCGCGAGCTATGTCGATGTACTGATCGCACGGCTGGCGACGGCAAAGATCGCCATCGGCGGTCGTCGTGCGGCGACACTCCTCCGCAACATGGTCGCCATGCGCGCGGCGCATCTGGCACTCGGCCTCGCCGGCGACGCACGCGCCTGTCAGGCCGCGCTGCTGTCGTCGATCCCGGATGTCGTGCGGCGGCGCATCTCGCGCACGACGCTGCTCGCGGCGCACGAGGCCGCGTGGCGCGAGACGGCCCTCGACGACGACGATCCACGCCGCACACTGCTCGCCGTGCGCGATCCGCTGCGTCGCGTACTCCTCGCGCTGTCACTACCCGGGCTGACATCGATCGTGCGCGGTGAAGCCATGTGCACAGGGCTGGCCGACCTGCCGGCGATGGAGCGGCATGCCATTGCGTGGTTCGTGCTGCCGCACCTGATGGCCGGCACGATGGTGCCAGTGACGACGACCGAGACCGTCGCGGGGCTGGTCGCCGACATCGCATTCGATGGCGTCGCGGTGCGCGGCTACGGACCGCATCGCGACTGGGCGATCGCGGTGCGCACGGCGCTCTCCAGGACCTCGCTGCCCGGGCGCGACGCCGAGTTTCTGCATGGCGTGATTGCGAAGCACGCCACACCGCCCGGCCAGCTCACCGGCACCATTCTGCCGCTGCCGGCCGCGTTGATTGCGCAGCTCACGGAACTGCGCAGTACCTGTCTCGCCGCACTCGGCCCGATTCCGGTGGATGCATGACGTCGACGGCATCGATGGTCGCTCGCAACGACTTCGTTCCGGTGCTGCACAACTGCGGCCCGGCGGCACAGAGTGTCTATCGTACCGGTGCGGTCGGCACAGAGCTGCGCGTGTCGCCAGTACACACCGTGCGACGGGCGTTGCGCTCGGCTGGTGTGCCGGAAGTAGCTGATCGCACCTTTATTGCGTACGACAGGGTGCACCTGCATCCTGCCGTCGTCGTGGCCGGTATGCAGGCAACGCTGGAACTCATCGCCCAGAGCCATGGCGCACCGCTGCCGCCACGGGAGTCTGACCTGTTCGAGCGGCTGGCGGACGGCCGACGTGCGCTCGGCGCGGCGAGCACCCGATGGACCGAGATGGCGCTTGCCATGCTTGAAGCGGCGCACCGGTCGTGCACGAGCTTCGGCGAGGGGATGCGGTTCCATGGTGTCTCACGCTGGGATCCTGTGCGGCACGAGCCGGACATCGCCACGATGCAGACGGCAGAGGACCTGCGAGACGAGGCACGCGCGGCGCTGCTCTGCATGACACTGCTCGGCTGGGCTGCACCACCGCTCGTATCACATCGCCGGTCGCCGTCGCTGGAGTACTTTCGTACTGAGGGTACGCTGCGGCTCCGCAGCTTCGGGCCGTGGGTGGAGGCATGATCACCACCACCACCCCTCTCATGCATGACCTCGGCCCCGCCGATGATCTGCTCTTGCCCATACTGTCGGTGGCAGGCATGCATGGCCAGGCGCTGCAAGCGCTGCTGACCGTGTCACGCGTGGAGTGGAGCGCCGACATCGCGACGGCGTGCATCGAGTGCGTCGAGCGTCCGCGGCTGCGGCTGAACCCTGCGTTCGTTGCGCGCTGGTGCGGCACGCCTGAACGACTGTCGATGCTCGTGCTC
>JBBSCZ010000317.1:0-3341 GCA_038249795.1 Gemmatimonadales bacterium
CCTGCGTGGAGGGGAGTCCACGCAACCTCCTGGGTGGGAGTACGCGGGGTCGGTCGCCGAAAGGCAGCCGGCCCCGTGTTTTTTTGAACTCTTCGCTACGTCGCATGCTCCGTTGATCTTCTCCGTTTGCGCAGAGCTGGTGCGTGCAAGAAGATCCTCAACTCTTTTCGGGGGAGGCGCGAAGCAACGGAGGTGGGGAGAGTTGCCGACGGTCAATGCCGAGACGCACAGCCATCCGATCCTCCGTTGCTTCGCGCCTCTTCTGAAAAGAGTTGATGATGATCGAGTAAACGCGGAAGCCCGCGACAACGCATCAATACTGCAGGAATGATGAGCAGCACGCAGTGATGCGGCGTTCGTTGCTGATTGAGAAAAACGGATCGAGGGATTGCGGACGATGCGAGGGGAGGGCAGACTCATCGCGACCATCGTCACTTCACCCTGTCCCGGATCGTGGCATCATGCGCATTCCCGCCGTCGCCCTGTTCGCCCTGTCGCTCGCTGCCTGCGGCGGTGACTCCGCACCGCTCCCTCCGCTCACCGTCGGCCCGGAGTGGCTGCCAACGATGATGGATACCAGCGGCAACATCATGATGCGTCGCATGGTGATCTGGGTCGACACCGTCAACGTGTCGAAGTCTCCGGCTGGTTACGCCATGACCGCGCAACGCATGCACATGGACATGAAGATCGGCGACATCTCCACCACCATGCGCACGAAGATGGAAGTCGACTGCGCCGGCAAGCGCTATCGCATGGCAGGCCTCGACAGCATTCTCGCCAGCGTCAAGGGCACGCCGCTGCCGGATTCACTCGCGAGGCAGGCCGTCGGCCAGCAGACGGAAAAGCTCAATGACACCACCTGGCTCGCGGCCGACGCAGGCAGCAACAGCCAGATGGTCACCGCCGTGTGTGCACGCGTCGTGCTCGACTCCGCCGCGCCGCCAGCCCCGCCGGCGAAATGAAACCGATCACCGACGGTGTTCACACGGAGACGTGAACACCGTCGGTGATGTCGGCACTACGGCACCGGATTCGTCGCCGGCTTCACCGTCGGATAGGCGACGCCGAGCTGCTCGAGATATGATTTGAACTTCGTCGAGTCGTAGTACAGCTTCCGCATCTCGGGACGATAGCGCGCCATGATCTCGGCATTCAGCCACGTCGGCGGGCCATCGTTCGGACCGAGGAACGAGGTGTAGGTCGTCGTCTTCGTCTGGACGTTGCGGAAATACTCCCACGCGTCGGCCACGATCTTCGGCTGCGTCAGCAGATCGATCAGCGTCATCGCCTGCACCTTGGCACCGGCCACCGCGCCCTTGTGCGCGATCGGCGTGGCCATCGCGATGCCATTGGCCCAGTTGTGGCCGGGCGTTCCCGGAATGTTCGACGGATAGCGCAACGTGATCGTCGGCACGTTCCAGCTGACGTCACCGATGTCGTCGCTGCCGCCTCCGAAAGCCACCAGGCTCACTGCCGGTCCCTGCAACGGACGCACCGTCGTCACCAGGCCGTTCTGCGCCACGCCCAACTCACGCTGCAGCCCCTTGGCCAGCGCCTGATCGTTCTCGTCCCAATTCGGCAGCCCGACGGTCTCGATGTTCGCCTGCATCGCCTCGGCCACCGGCTTGCTGAAGTGCCCGGGCCAGGCGGAGCCGAGGATCACCACCGTGTCGAGCGTCGCTTCCGTCATCATCGCCGCACCGGCCGCGATCCGCTTGCCGGCATCGAACATGTCGCGCACATGCTGATAGTCGCGCTCACGGAAGTAGAACCAGATCGACGCGGTGCTCGGCACCACGTTCGGCTGGTCGCCACCATCCTTGATCACGTAGTGACTGCGCTGGCCCGGCTCCATGTGCTCGCGATGAAACTCCCAGCCCTGCGCCATCAGCATCACCGCGTCGAGCGCGCTCTTGCCGCGCCACGGCGCGCCGGCCGCGTGCGCCGATTGCCCCTTGAAACGAAACTCGGCCGACACGATCGCCAGTGACGACGACTGGCCCCACGTCACGCCCAGGTCGTTGCCGACGTGCGTGAACATCGTGACGTCGACGTCCTTGAACACACCGGCGCGCACGAGGTGCGCCTTGCCGGCCACTGCCTCCTCGGCCACGCCCGGCCAGAGTACCAGCGTGCCCGCCATTTTCTCGCGCGTCATGATCTCCTTCACCACCAGCGCGGCCGCGATGTTCACGGCCTGACCGGAGTTGTGCCCTTCGCCATGCCCCGGCGCGCCCTGCACCTGCCATGAGCGGTACGCGGTGGCTGGAGTCTGGTTGGACTGCGGAATGCCGTCGATGTCGGAGCCCAGCGAGATCACCGGCTTGCCGTTGCCCCAGCGGGCGACCCAGGCCGTCGGCATCCCGGCCACACCGCGCGTCACGGTGAAGCCATTCTTTTCGAGAATGCCGGTCAGATACTTCGACGTCTCGAACTCCTGCATGCCGAGCTCACCGAACGAGTAGACCTGATCGATGATCTCCTGGATCAGCTTCGCGCGCGCCTCGACCTTCGTGGCAGCTTCGGCTTTGAGACGTTCGATGCGGGGATCCAGCGGGGCGCGCTGGATGGTGGACGGGGCCGGGGTGATCCCCTCCACCTGCGCCGCGGCGCTGGCGGGGCTGAGCCAGAGGAGGGCAGTGACGGCGAACAGAGCGACACGGAAACGCGGCATCGACGGACTCGGGCGTGAGGAGCGAGATCAGGCGCGGTGGGAGCACCGGAGGGAAGGCCGGACGGTGCTCGATATATACGTTTACGCAGGAAGCGCTGTCGTGTTAACGGGAACCCGCTATCAGGGAACTCGTGCGCGGATATGTCTTTTGGGGTAGACTTAGAGGCTGAGTCGCTCCGAGCTGCCGCCACTGTGCGCCCGTCGAGTTGCTATGCACCGACGAGGAGACTGAGATGGAACGAACGTTGCCTGCTGCCCGCGACCAGTTTGTAAAGGCTATTGCCCGTGACACCCACGCCGTCGAGCAGCCCCGATTGGTGGCGGTGCTGGATGCCCTGATCGCCTGGAGCAACAAGCACCCGACACTTCTCAAGTTTCGCGAGGAGGAGGATACCCCGGGCACGATCGCCTTCGAGCGCGTCGGCACCAAGATGATCGTCTGGGCCGCCTCTCCGCGCCGTCAGGACGTTCCGCGCCTGGAGCTGGTGCCGAAGTCATCCAAGACGCTCTCGGCTGAAGACCGCGAAAAGCTGCTGACGATGCTCAACGCCCACATGCGCGAGCCGCTCCTTCCCGACGAAAAGCTCCGCATCGGCTTCTCTGCCCTCAAGAATGCCGCCGCCCTCGCCGCCGTCCAGACCGCCGTCGAACAGCTCATCGCCAG
>JBBSCZ010000318.1:0-3337 GCA_038249795.1 Gemmatimonadales bacterium
AAGGCGATCGCGCAGACCATGCGCACGTACGGTCGACTCGCCTTCGAGTATCCCTATCCCAAGGCCAGCAACATCCACGGTATCGTGGGTGGCATGGAGTATCCAATGATCGCGTTCTGCGGCGCACGTCCGCCAGCCAATGCAACGCCGGCAGAGCTCAAGAGTGTGGGCTACCGTCTGGTGGCCGTCACCATCCACGAAGTGGGCCACAACTGGTTCCCGATGATCGTCGCCAGCGACGAGCGGAAGTGGACCTGGATGGACGAGGGGCTGAACAGTTACCTCGAAGGCATGGCCTCGATGGAGTTCGATGCCGCCTGGCCGAAGGCGCGCCTGCCGATGCTGGCGGCGAACATCGTCGGGTACATGAAGAACACCGATCAGGTACCGCTCATGACCGAGTCGGACCTGATCCATCGCGGCTTCGGCCCGAACGGCTACACCAAGCCCGCCTCGGGGCTCTACCTGCTGCGCGAGCAGGTGCTCGGCCCGCAGCTTTTCGACGCGGCGTTCCGCGAGTATTCGGCGGCGTGGATGTTCAAGCATCCGCAGCCCGCCGATTTCTTCCGCAGCATGATGCAGGCGAGCGGCGACAACCTGAACTGGTTCTGGCGCGGCTGGTTCTACAGCACGCACGCCAACGATCAGTCCATCGGCACCGTGGAGACGCAGAGCGCCGACAGCCTCGGCATGAGCGCACGCGGCCGCTTCTACAACCGCGTCACGCTCGAGAACAAGGGCGGCCTGGTGATGCCGGTGGTGATGGACTTCACCTTCACCGACGGTAGCAAGGAACGGGTGAAGCTGCCGGTGAGCATCTGGCGCAACAACGAGCGGAAATTCGAGTACGGCCGCTTCTCGCAGAAGGAACTGCAGAGCATCGAGCTGGACCCGGACAACGCGCTCGCCGACATCAACACGGCGAACAACAAGTGGGCAAAGCCGACCACGGTCATTCCGTGATGATCGGCTGGCTGAGTGCCGCGCTGCTGGCGGGAGTGGTCATGACGACCGCCCCCGCTGGAGCGCCGGCACATGCCGGAACACCGGCGGAGGGTCACTCGGCGTCATCCAACGTGATGCGGCACGACTTTCATGTGTCGTACACGCGCATGGCGATCGAACCGATGGTGATCTCGGCGCAGCTTCGGCTCTTCACTGACGATGTCACCCGCGCGCTGGTCGAGCGCACCCGTCGGCCGTCGATCACACTCAACTCTGCCGAGGGCGAGGCGGCCTTCCGCGCCTATCTCATCGAGAGTTTTCAGATCACCGTGAACGGACGCCGGCTGGTGCCGATGGTGGTGAGCAGTGCGCAGGACCGCGACATGTGGTCATACATCGTGACATGGTCATCGGCCACGCCGATCACGTCGCTCGCGCTGCATAATGCGGCGCTCTTCGAACTGTTCGACGATCAGCAGAACATCGTGAAGGTGAAGCACCTGGCGAGCGGTCGCGAATCGACGGTGTTTTATTCTGGCGGTTCACGAGCGGACCAGACGATCCGGCTCTGACGGCTCCCCGTCGGCGCCACGGCCCGTTTACATTTCCCGCATGACCCTGCCCTACCCCCAGATCCCGCCCGACATCATCCACATCGGCCCGCTCCGCGTG
The DNA here is from genome assembly GCA_038249795.1 of Gemmatimonadales bacterium. GTDB lineage: Bacteria > Gemmatimonadota > Gemmatimonadetes > Gemmatimonadales > Gemmatimonadaceae > JACMLX01. The sequence goes on from JBBSCZ010000318.1 coordinate 1,618, forward strand.
CGCTGGTACGGCATGATGTACGTGCTTGGCTACATCGTCGCTGCCCGCCTCTGTCGCAAGCGCATGCGAGACGGCACCCTGCCGCTGACGCAGGAAGGCCTCGACACCTTCCTCACCGCGATGTTCGTGGGCATGCTGCTCGGCGCTCGCGCCATGTACGTGCTCGTCTACGATCGCTCGCTGCTGACCGGAATCGAGTGGCTCAAGGTCTGGAACGGCGGCTTGTCGTTCCACGGCGCGGCCGCCGGCATGATCATCGCCTGCATCTGGTCGGCACGGCACTTCAAGGTGCCGATCATGACGCTCACCGATGCCCTCGCGCTCTGCGCCACGCCGGGCCTCGCCTTCGGCCGCATCGGCAACTTCATCAACGCCGAACTGTACGGCCGCGCCACCGACGTACCATGGGCGATGGTCTTCCCCACCGATCCGCAGCAGGTGCCGCGGCATCCGTCACAGCTCTATGAAATGCTGGGCGAAGGCGTGCTTCTCGGCAGCTTCCTCTGGTGGTTCGAGGCCAAGGCGCGTCGCGAGGGCTGGTATCGCCCCGGCGTCGGCGGCTCGGCGTTCCTGATCGGCTACGGCATCATCCGTTCGCTGGTGGAGCTCACCCGCCAGCCGGATGCCCAGCTCGGCTTCCTTCCCGGCGGCATCACGATGGGGCAGCTGCTCTCGAGCATCATGATCGTCGGCGGCATCGTCGTGGCATTCTGGGTCTATCGTCAGCCACCGCAGACGCCCAGGCCGGTACTCGAACTGCGTCCTGCATGAGACCTGCGTTTCCGGCATCGTTGGCTCTGCGTGAACAGAGTCAACGATACGGGAACCGCGACAGGATCAGTCACGCTCGCGGCGCACGATCACGCGCTTGCCCTTGATGGTGGTGTTGCGGAGCGCGTCGATGATGTCATCGGCGATCTCGTCCGGCACTTCGACGATCGAGAACTTGTCCTGAATCTGGATCGCACCGACCACGCTCGCGTCGAGCTGCAGTTCGTTCGCGATGGCACCGACCAGATCACCGGGACGGACGCGTGCCAGACGGCCGGCACCGATGTACACGCGAGCCACATCCCACTGCGGCTTCCGCGCGGGACGGGCCGGGCGCTCGCCTTCGGCACGGGGACCGGCGGCGGGACGATCACTGCGGGCCGGCGCGGTGCGCTCCGGACGATCAGCGCGCTCGAAGCGCGTGCTGGTGCGCTCCGGACGGTCGCCACGTGACGGCGGTCCGCTGCGGTCACCACGATCACTGCTGACCGGGCGATCGCGACGCGGTTCGACGGCCGGAATCTCCTTCTCGTCGGCACTACCGCCACTCGACAGCTCCAGCGCCTTCACGGCCGCTGCAGCCACGTCCATCACGTCGAACTCCTCGGCCAGCGATTCCACGATGCTGCGGAATCCATCGAGGTCACCAGCGATGAGGCCTTCACGCAGCGTGGCCTTGGTGAGCTCGAGCCGGCGCGTGCGCAGGTCGGCCACGGTCGGCACGGTCGCGATCTCGATCTTCGACTTCGTCGCCAGTTCGATGTTGCGGAGCATGCGGTGTTCGCGCGGCTCGGCCAGCGAGATCGCCACGCCTTCACGGCCGGCACGACCCGTGCGGCCGATGCGATGGACGTACGCCTCGGTGGACGTCGGCACGTCGTAGTTCACCACGTGCGACACATGCTGGATGTCGAGGCCGCGCGCGGCGACGTCGGTAGCCACCAGCAGG
>JBBSCZ010000319.1:0-3325 GCA_038249795.1 Gemmatimonadales bacterium
GAGCACGTCGAGGATGGCGACGCAGGTGTCGAGTCCGATGAAGTCGGCGAGGGTGAGTGGGCCCATGGGATGATTCATGCCCAGCTTCATCACCGTGTCGATCGACTCGGCGGTGCCCACGCCTTCCATCAGGCAGTAGAACGCCTCGTTGATCATCGGCATCAGGATGCGATTGGCGATGAAGCCGGGGAAGTCGTTGGCTTCGCACGGCGTCTTGCCGACGGCGCGTGCCAATTCGACGGTGCGCGCCGTGGTGGCGTCGCTGGAGGCAATGCCGCGGATGACTTCCACGAGCTGCATCACCGGCACCGGATTCATGAAGTGCATGCCGATCACATCGGCCGGACGCCTGGTGCGCGCGCCGATCTGCGTGATGCTGATCGAGCTCGTGTTACTGGCCAAGATCGCGCCGACGGGGGCGATGGCATCGAGCTGCGTGAAGAGGTCGAACTTGAGCGACTCCCGTTCGGTCGCCGCCTCGATCACCACCGTGGCGTCACCGGCGGCATCGAGTGAGGTGTGCGTCACGATGCGCGCCAGCGTCGCCGAGTGCGCGGCGGCATCGATGGTACCCTTCTTCACCTGCCGGTCGAGGTTTTTCGTGATGGTCGCGACGCCGCGCTCGAGCGACGCGTCGGAGACGTCGATCATCGTGACCGGAAAACCTGCCTGGGCGAAGACGTGGGCGATGCCATTGCCCATCTGTCCCGCTCCGATGACCGCGATGCGGTCGCTCATGCCTGATGCTCCTGATGGCCCGGCGGGCCACCTGCGTCCAGTGAATCGGTGTCGGGCGCGCCAGCCGTGATGCCGTCGCGCCGGTTGCGGCCCATCGCCCACGACAATCCGGCCAGGGTGCCGATCATGCCCACTGCCACCAGCACGCTCCCCTCGGGACCCCATGCCCCTCCGGATAGCCAATCCGTCCCCGTGTCGACCAGCTTGTACCGCGGCGTGCCGAACGGCAGCCCGCTGACGGCCGCGTGGAAGCCCCCCGACAGCGTCCAGTTCCACGCGAAATGCGCCGCCCACGCCGCCGCCAGACTCCCGGTGACGATCCGCACGCCGGCCAGGAACACACCGGCCGCCATCACGTTCGCGATGGCCGTCGGCGTCACCCCCGGATTGCCCAGGTGCAGCAGCCCGAACAGTATCGACGTGACGGCCATCGCCGCCGCTACGCCCCACCGGGCCCGGAGCACCGTGAACGGGTAGCCGCGCAGCAGCAGTTCCTCGGTCAGCGCCGCCGGTGCCAGTATCGTTACCGACAGCGCCAGCGCCCGCAGCATCGGCTCGACCGGCGCAGGCACGAAACTGAGAGCCCCAGCGGCCATCGCGACGCCGGTTGGCAATGCGATCGCCAGCGCGCCCGCCGCGGCGGCCAGCAACAGCAGGCGCGGCCTCCACGCCGCCTTGCCGAGCCCCACACCCGTCCAGCCGATGGGTTCGAGCTCCGACGTGGCGTAGCGCGTCGCCACCAGCACCGCGACACACTCCAGCGATGGTCGCAGCCAGACCATCGATGCTGCAGGCAACGTCATCGCCAGCAGCGGCACCCCGATGTTCGACGCAGCGAAGCCCGCCAGCAGGAACAGCACCAGCTTCCAGCCCCAGCGCAGCTCATCCGGTCGCGCATAGACCACCCGGTCGAGCAACGACTCGCTCACGGCAGCACCTCGGCAGTCCGCGCGTCAGGCGAGCGCGTTCGACTCAGACGCGCTCGACCGACATCGCCACCGCGTCACCGCCGCCGAGGCAGAGCGTCGCGAGCCCCGTCGCCGCATTGCGATCGATCATCGCGTGCAGCAGCGTCACCAGCACCCGCGCTCCACTGGCGCCGATGGGATGACCGAGTGCGATCGCACCGCCGTGCACATTCACGCGATCCCAGTCCCAGCCCAGCGCACGACCGTCGGCCAGTGCCTGCGATGCAAACGCCTCGTTGGCCTCGATCAGGTCGTAGTCGCCGATGCTGGTGCCATTGCGCGCCATCAGGTTGCGCACCGCCGTGATCGGCGCGAAGAACAATTCCCTGGGGTCCACGGCACCGGTGCCGTACCCGGTGATGCGTGCGAGGATGGTGAGACCGTGCGCACGCGCCACCGCTTCGCTGGTGACGACGAGAGCGGCACCACCGTCGTTCAACGACGAGGCGTTGCCGGCAGTGACGCTCAGGTCGCCCGCAGTCATCTCCTTCGGCGCATCCTTCGCGAACGCCGGACGCAGCGTGGCGAGCGACTCGGCCGTGGTGTCGGCACGTGGACCCTCATCGGCGCTGATGACGGTCGGGCCCTTGCGACCGGGGATGCTCACCGGCGCGATTTCGGCCTCGAACTTCCCCGCCGCCTGCGCCCGCACCGCCTTCTGGTGACTCTCTGCCGCGAACGCATCCTGATCGGCGCGACTCACCTCGCCCTTGCGCGCGGTGTGCTCGGCATGCCCTCCCATGTGCACCTGACAGCTGGCGCAGTGCAGCCCGTCGAGGATCATGCCGTCGATCATCGACTGATCGCCGAGCTTGACGCCGGCGCGCATGCCACGCACGTAGTATGGCGCATTGGACATGCTCTCCTGCCCGCCGGCGACGAGCACCGAGCGATCGCCCGCCTTGATGGCCTGTGCCGCGAGCATCACGGCCTTCAGGCCGGAGCCGCAGACCATGTTGACGGCGAACGCCGACGCGGTGACCGGCACGCCGCCCAGCAGCGCGGCCTGGCGCGCCGGGGCCTGTCCCGTGCCGCCCTGCAGCACGTGGCCCATGATCACTGCCTCGACCAGTTCGGCCGGCACGCCACTGGCCGCGAGTGCGGCCGCGATCGCGTGGCCACCGAGTTGCGGGGCGGTGAGGGCGGAGAGTGGGCCAAGGTACTTCCCGATCGGCGTGCGCTTGGCCGCAACGATGACGGGGGTCAGTTCAGGGGACGGCATATGAGGACAGAGCTCGCGGCTGTTGTTTGAGCCCCCCAGATCCGGGGGAGATCTCAAAGATAGCAGCGGGCGGCCGTGTCAGTCGGGAGATCCAGAACTCCCCTCACACGGAGCCGCGGATGCACGGAGGCACTGCAAAAAACTGTGGGAACAGCGTCTGGCGAGTGTCGTTCCAAAAGCCTTCCTCACCCTCTGCCCGCCGCCATTGGTCGTTTTCCAGGCAGACCCCTCCGTGAATCCGAGGCTCCGTGTGAGGGGAGTTGAAGATGTTCTGAGCCGCACGGATCTCACGGAACGAGAAACGGCGCACCGGTGAAGACCGATGCGCCGTTCCGTCATGCTTCAAGAGAAAATTAGAACCGGACGTTCACTCGCGCGTAGGCGAAGCGGCCGTTGA
>JBBSCZ010000320.1:0-3255 GCA_038249795.1 Gemmatimonadales bacterium
CGGTGAGGGTCCTGCCTGTCCCGTGTGCGGTCGTCAGCACCGGCGTCGGCAGACTGCAGTCACACCCAATTCAGGACACTGCCATGACGACGATCCGCTTCCGTTCCTCCGCTGCCGCCCTGCTCGTCGCCGCAGCCAGCCTGTCCGCCTGCGCCAACGATTCGACGTCACCGTTCGAGCCGACCCTGGCGCCGGTCAGCGCCAAGGTGGAGCCGGCTCGAGAGGCAGTCCCGACGATCCCGTGGGCCATCGCAAACAGTGCCGTCCCGACGATCCCGTGGGCCATCGCAAACAGTGCCGTCCCGACCATCCCGTGGGCCATTGCAAACAGTGCCGTCCCGACCATCCCGTGGGCCATCACCACCAGCGTCCCGACCATCCCGTGGGCGATCTCGAACAATGCCGTCCCGACGATCCCCTGGAATTGACCGATCGTCAGAGCACGGCGGCGGTGAGTCCGTTCAACGAACGGAGCACCGTCCGGAAGTGCTCTGACCGCACAGGCCCGGGCTGCCGATGTGGTCGCGTCTCCACCACATCGAGCAGCTTTACTGCGGAGTCGCGCCAAGCGTCGAGCGTCCTGTCCGCACGATGCACGATCTCGTGAAATGAACATTCCACCGCCAGCGACTGAGCCTCGGCCAGTCGGTGGGGCGCTGCCGGATCGCCGAGCTGATACAGCGAGTCGGCGAATTCGACGCCGACGCTCGAGCGGGCGTACAGGTCCGCCACCGTCGGCAGCAGCTCCGCGACGATGTTGGCAAAGCGGCGTGCCTCGGTGAGACGTCCGCTGGCAATGGCCGACTGCAGCGCGCCACTGCCCGCATGCAGGCGCACCCGTGGTACCGAGCTCCACTCCACGACGACGGCGTAGACTCGCACCGCTGCGTCTTGCTCGCCGGTGAGGCGGCAGATCTCGGCCATGTTCATCAGCGCCTCGGCACGCGAATCGGGCGCGATGCACAGTCGCAGCACGTTCCAGCCATGCACCATGGCGGCGTCCAGATCGCCCGAGGCGAAACCGCAATTGAGCAGGCCATGATGCGCCGATCGAATCAGCTCTGGATCGATCGCCAGATCTGCATGCAACAGGGCGCGTTCGAAGTGCTCTCGTGCGCTCGGATAGTTACCGCGCATGACCGAGATGACGCCTCGCCCCATCAACGCGCGGGCAATCACCTCGTGACAGTCTGACGCGCGACCGATGTCGAAGGCGTCGGCGTACAGCTCGACGGCGACGTCCAGCGCGCCGAGCTGGCGCACCGCGCGTCCCTGATAGGCAAGAACGTTCCCGTGCATGCGACTCGACATCAACGAGGCGAACGACGTGACCAGTCCGTTCAGCATCGCAAAGGCGAGCTCGAAGCCGCCGGCGATCTCGAGCTCCTCAGCCACTCCCTGCGTGGCGATCGCGAGATCGGTCACCGCGTCCTCACCGCTCGGCAACCGCACGCCCGGCTCGTGCACGACGCGGAGCGCACTCGCGGCGCGCATGATCATCGACGTCGGCTGAAGCCCGGCCGCCAGTGCATTCACGGCGATGGCATCAGCCATGGACGGCGCCGCCACACACTGCTCTTCGGGCGACAGCTGTCCGAATCGTGAGAGCGCCTGCGCGAGCACCAGGCAGGCGTCGTCCTGACTGCCGATCGACGGCCGGTCGAGGCGCGCAATATCCGACGCGTACGCCCTCGAGGGGACGACCGAGGGCAAGGCTGTCATACTCTCGCTGTGATCGGGCATCAGGGCACCAGAAAAAAGTGAGCACAACACCAGCAGATTGACGAGACAGCAGCACTGCTCGTCACAAGGACTGGCATCCCGCCGAGACGACACCACAAGCCACACCTGCCTCTGCCAACTGCGGAGCCACCCCGCAAAGGCGTCGCGCCGGTTAGCTTGCAAGCTCTAGAATCGTATTCGCGGGGGCAGCGCACAAGCCTCCCCCCCGAAGTCTCCTCATTGTTCCGATGGCTCATCTCATTTTCGGCGACCAGACGCGACCGCTCGGACTGGGCGTTCTGTCCATCGGGAGTGGTGTCGAAGCGTCGTGGCGGATCCGCGAGCCCGACCTGCTGCGCCTCCACGCGCTGGTCATGAGCGAGGGCAGTGAGTCGGGTGCCCCGACGATCAGCCGGGCGAGCCAGGAGGCGGAGATTTACGTCAACGGGCACCTGCTCACCGGCGAGCCGCACCGCCTGCTGCCGGGCGATGTGATCGTCATGGGGGCCCACGAGTTTCAGTTTCAGGCAGAAGCCCCGCCGGTGATGTCGGGCACGGGATCGGGCTGGCTCCGTGACGCCCGGCGTGATCGGGTCTACGCCCTCGGCCAGGATGTGACCACGATCGGTCGCGAAGCCGGGAGCACGGTGCTGCTGCAGGAGCCTGAAGTCTCGAGACTTCACGCCCGCGTCGAGCGCGATGGCGATGCCATCCGTCTGCTGCCCGAAATTGGCGCGCTGACGTTGCTGAATGGCAACAAGGTCGAGAAGTCGATGCGGCTGGCCGATGGCGACGCCATCGGCATCGGACGGACGGTGCTCTGGTTCACGGTCGATCCACCGGTCCTCCGCGCGCTCGAGACCGCCAATGCCATGCGCACCGATCGGTACACTCGTCGCGTACCTACCGGAAAATTGGGTGTCGTCGAACGACGCGAGGAGCGTGAAGGGCGTCAGCGCCGCGTGCGGCAGCGTGCCATCACCGGCCTGGTGATCGTCATTCTGGTCGGCATCGTCGGCGTCCTGGCCTGGCAGTCCGGAATCTTCGCGAACGTCCTCACCTATCTGGGCTGAATGCGCCCGGTGGCACGGTGGCCGGCGTTGCGGCACATCTCAGCGACTGCCTGCCTGATTGCAACAGTGGCGGCCTGTCGAGGTGACACGGCATCGACCGCGAAGGACGCGGACACCGACGCCAGCGCCGACTCGGCGATGCTGGATTCGATCCCCGCAGAGCGCCCCGACTCGGTACCGGTCGCGGTCACCGACAGCACGACGGTGGTGTTGTCTCTGCTGCCCGTCGCTGCGGGCACGCCGCTGACGGGTGAAGCGGCCGGGCTCGCCGATCGCGCAGTCTTCGCGCCGCTCATCCAGCGCTGGTTCATGGTGCGGATGGTCGACGGCACCCCCTCGATGGACATCGGCCGGATCGATGGCGGGATCGGCACCACCGAGTCGGCGCGCGCCGCGTTGCTCCGGATGCTGACCGAACGCAGCCCGATCCTCCCCGGCATGTCGTTCGTGCTGCATGCGA
>JBBSCZ010000321.1:0-3220 GCA_038249795.1 Gemmatimonadales bacterium
CACGGTATTCCGTGTCCCCCGTTCCGTTTGCACCATTCCCTCTGCACCGTCGGGGACACGGAATACCGTGTCCCCGGCTGCGAGCGAAAACGGCGACACGGAACACAGTGTCGCCGGCTGCGAGCGAAAACGGCGACGCGGAACACCGTGTCCCCGGCTGCGGAACACAGTGTCGCCGGCTGCGAGCGAAAACGGCGACGCGGAACACCGTGTCCCCGGCTGCGGAATAGCGTGTCCCCGGCTGCGGAATAGCGTGTGCCCGATGAACATCGCGCAACGTGCGCCGGTAGCGTAGCGTATGCAGATGCAGCTGGATGTCCTTCCGGCTCTCGATCACGCCTGCCCCTGTCGCCGTGTCCCAGTTTCGCCTTTTCACTGCTGCGCTGCTCGTTACCGCAGCCGCACCACTCGCCGGTCAGCCAACTACACGCACGGCACCGCGCGCCGAGTTGATCGTCACCAACGCGCGCATCTACACCGCGGATGATGCACAGCCCCTCGCCGAAGCAATGGCGATCAGCGGCGGGCGCCTGCAGTTCGTGGGCAGTGCCGTGGAAGCGATGGCGCTGCGTGGTCCGGCCACGAAGCTGGTGGACGCCGGTGGCCGCACCATCATCCCAGGCATGACCGACGCGCACGCGCATCTCTATCAGCTCGGCGTGGTGCTGCGTCAGGTGGATCTCACCGGCACGCGCTCGTACGAGGAGGTCGTGGCGCGAGTGGTGGCGAAGGCCGGCACGTTGCCGCCTGGTACGCCGGTGATCGGACGCGGATGGGACCAGAACGACTGGAGCGACACCCGTCTGCCGAGCAATACGGCATTGTCGGCCGCGACGCCGAATCATCCGGTGGTGCTGACGCGCGTGGACGGACACGCGATGCTCGCCAATGCGGCGGCGATCACGAAGGCTGGGATCACCGCCGAGACGAAGGATCCCGAAGGCGGTCGCATTCTGCGCGATGCGCGAGGTGCCATCTCGGGCGTGTTCGTGGACAACGCGCAGCGCCTGCTGGAGCCGGCGTCCGTCGGTGGCGCGGCCGCCAATCCGCGCGATCTCCTGCGCAGCGCGGTGCAGGAAGCGAACCGCTGGGGCATCACGGGGGTGCACGACATGGGCGTGCAACCGTCGGTCGTGAACACCTACGAGGCCGCAGCACAAGCAGGCGAACTGACGCTGCGTGCCTACGTGTTTCTTGCGGGTGACAGCAGCAGTGTGGCGTGGGCTTTTGCCAAGGGACCGCGCAGCGCACTGTTCGACGGACGCCTCTGGGTGCGCGGCATCAAGCTGTATGGTGATGGCGCGCTGGGCTCGCGCGGCGCCGCCCTGCTCGACCCGTATGCCGACGATGCGCAGAACAGCGGGCTGCTGGTGATGCAGCCCGAGTACATCCGCGGTGTGAGCGAGCAGGCGCTGCGTAACGGATGGCAGGTAGCGACGCACGCCATCGGCGACCGTGCCAACCGGATTGCGCTGGATGCCTACTCGGCGGCCTTCAGGACTGTGCCGGTTGCCGATCATCGCTTCCGCATCGAGCATGCACAGATCATCCATCACGACGACATCGGTCGTTTCATGACCCTCGGTGTGATCCCGAGCATGCAGGCCAGCCATCAGACCAGCGACATGTACTGGGCCGGCAACCGCCTCGGCACCGAGCGCCTGCGCGGCGCGTATGCGTGGCGTTCGCTGCTGGCGACGGGCGCGATCATTCCGAACGGCAGCGATTTCCCAGTGGAGAACGTGAATCCATTGCTCAGCTTCCACGCCGCCATCGCCCGGCAGGACGCCGACAACTTCCCCGCCGGCGGCTGGTACCCCGAGCAGCGCATGACCCGCGAAGAAGCACTCCGCTCGATGACGATCTGGCCAGCGAGATCCGCGTTCCAGGAGGCCGTGCTCGGCTCGCTGACCGCAGGCAAGCACGCCGATTTCGTGCTGCTCGATCAGGACATCATGCGGATCGCGCCGGAGCTGGTTCTGCAGACCCGGGTGCTGCAGACGTGGGTCGGCGGCGCAAAGGTCTACGAAATGACGGCCCGCTGACTGAGACTGGTCATCTCATCAGTTCACCGTCACTCGTCACGGCCTCGGCACCTTAGATTTACATCATGCTCAACGACTCCTCCATCGCATTTCTGAAGCAGCTCCTCGATTCGCCCGGTCCCTCGGGTTTCGAGTCCGCACCGGCGAAGGTCTGGCGCACCGAAGCGTCCACGTTCGCCGCAGTGAGATCCGACGTGATCGGCAACTCGATTGCCGAGGTGGCCGGCAGCGGCGGCCCGACGATCCTGCTGGCAGGTCACATCGACGAGATCGGCCTGATCGTGACCTGGATCGACGAGAACGGTTTCGCCTACATCGATGCCATCGGTGGATGGGATCCGCAGGTGCTGGTGGGCCAGCGGATCCGCTTCCTCGGTCGCAACGGCGAGGTGTACGGCGTGGTCGGCAAGAAGCCGATTCACCTGATGAAGCCCGATGAACGCGAGAAGGTCACCAAGCTGGCCGACATGTGGGTCGACATCGGGGCGCAGTCGCGTGCCGAGGCGTCGGAGCGGCTGTCGGTGGGTGATTGCGGCGTGCTGGACGCAAAAGTCGTCGACATGCCGAACAACCGCATCGTATCGCGCAGCATCGACGATCGCATCGGCGCGTTCATCGTGCTCGAGGCGCTGCGTCGATACGCCGCACAACCCGGTGCGGCGCGGGTGGTGGCGGTGGCGACCTGTCAGGAAGAGATCGGATATCACGGCGGCGGTGCCCGCGTCGCGGCGCAGGCCATCGGTCCGCAGATGGCGATCGCGGTGGACGTGACCTTCGCCACCGATCATCCCGGCATCGAGAAGAAGGAAGTGGGTGAGCACAAGCTCGGCGGCGGTCCGGTGCTGACGCGCGGCAGTGTGACCAGTCCGGTGGTGTTCCGTCTGCTGCGTGACACGGCGGAATCGCTCGAGATGCCGTACTCGGTGCATGCCGCCGGACGCGCCACCAGCACCGATGCCGATGCGATCCAGCTCACCCGCGAAGGCGTGGCGACCGGTCTGGTGTCGATTCCGAATCGCTACATGCATTCGCCGAACGAGATGGTGAGCCTGGAGGATCTCGATCGCGCTGCGACGCTGATCGCCGAGGTGTGCCGACGCGTGGACGACAGCACCGACTTCACCAATCGATAGCGGGTTGGTCCGGCGCACACTCGCGTGCCGGACCACCTGCGA
>JBBSCZ010000322.1:0-3186 GCA_038249795.1 Gemmatimonadales bacterium
AACGCCATGAGATTGTCCCTCCGATTCATCATCCCACTGCTCATCGTGCTGGCCGGAGTGGCGTACGCCGTCGTGCCGCTGGTCGACAGCCTCACAATCCGCTGGTTCACACGCGACCTCGACATCCGCGCAAAACTCGTTGCGACGACCGTCGAGGATGCCGTCCAGGAGCACCTCCGAACCGGCAATCTCGTCGGCGTACGACAGCTGTTCGCGAAGATCACGCAGGACGAGCGCCTGTTTGCGATGGGGTTCTGCGGCCCGGGCGACTCGAAGCCCATCGCGACCGCATCGCTGCCGAAGGAATTGGGGTGCGACAGTCTCGTTCGCTTTACCACCGGCGACCCGTCGAAGCATCTGCTGGACAGCCCGCGAGGCCCGCTGCTGGTGTCGGTGCGACCACTCGCCAGCGCTGGCTCTGACGGTGGCAATCTCGTGCTCGTGCATGACATGAGCTTCGCCGGGCGTCGCAGTGAGGAAACGCGCAAGTATCTCTTCTACGTGTTCGCAGGGCTGGGGCTGACGGTCTCGCTGATCACGGTGATCGTCGCACAGCTGAGCTGGCGCGGTTGGGAGCAGGGTCTCCGTGCGCTCATGCGCGGCGAGGGATTGCTGCGTCCTGCTGACAAGTCCGACCGACCGGAACTTCGGCCCATTGCGCGCGACCTTCGCGCACTCATTCAGGACATTCAGTCGGAGCACCGCACCCGTCAGGACGACAATGTGCCATGGGACCCGAATGCCCTCCGGGCCATTCTCGATGGCGAACTGCGGGGCCATGAAGTGATCGTGGTGAGCAACCGCGAACCATACCTGCACATGTATCAGGGCGACGACATCGTGGTGCGTCAGCCGGCCAGCGGATTGGTTACGGCGATGGAGCCGATCATGCGAGCCTGTTCAGGGACATGGGTAGCGCATGGGTCGGGCACGGCTGATCGCGACACGGTCGATGCGCGCGATCATGTGCAAGTGCCGGTCAACAATCCCGCGTATCAGATCCGTCGCGTCTGGCTCACGCCGCAGGAAGAAGCGGGCTACTACTACGGCTTCTCCAACGAGGGGCTCTGGCCGCTCTGCCACAACGCGCATGTGCGGCCGACCTTCCGCGCTACCGACTGGGAACAGTATGTGGCCGTGAACCGGAAATTCGCCGAGGCGGTGGTGCAGGAGGCCAGCACCAGTGATCCGATCGTGCTGGTGCAGGATTACCATCTGGCGATGGCGCCGCGATTCATTCGCGACCTGCTGCCGAATGCGACTATCGTCACATTCTGGCACATCCCGTGGCCGAACCCGGAAGCGTTCAGCATCTGTCCATGGCGCGAGGAGTTGCTCGACGGACTCCTCGGCAGCAGCATCCTCGGATTCCATACGCAGAACCACTGCAACAACTTCGTCGATACCGTCGACCGCCTGCTCGAGGCGCGTGTCGATCGCGAATCGTTCACGGTGTCGTATCAGGGTGAGCCGACGGCGGTGAAGCGCTATCCGATCTCGGTGGACTGGCCGCCGGCACCGGAGCTGATGGCAAAGCCGGTGGAACAGTGCCGCCACAGTGTGAGATTGCACCACAACCTGCCCGACAATCAGGTGATCGGGGTGGGCGTCGACCGGCTCGACTACACCAAGGGCATCGAAGAGCGCCTGCGCGCGGTACAGCGCTTTCTCGAACTGCACCCCGAGTGGGTCGGACGATTCACCTTCATCCAGATTGCGGCGCCAACGCGATCGAGTATCGAGCAATACCAGGCGTATGAGGCCCGCGTCCGCTCCCTGACGATGCGCATCAACACGCAGTTTTCGGCAGCGGCGCATCCCACTGTCATTCTGCACGCGGCGCACCACGAACCACGAGAGGTGTATGAATACTATCGTGCCGCCGAACTCTGCTTCGTCAGCAGCCTTCACGATGGCATGAATCTGGTTGCCAAGGAGTTCATTGCGGCGCGCGATGACGAGCGCGGAGCGCTGGTGTTGAGCCAGTTCACCGGTGCCGCGCGCGAACTGCCCGAGGCGATTATCGTCAATCCGTATGATGCTGAAGAGTGTGCCGAGGCGCTGTGGCAGGCCGTCACGATGCCAGAGTCCGAGCAACGGGCTCGCATGCGTCTGATGCGCAGCCTCGTGGGCGAGTTCAACGTGTATCGATGGGCTGGCCGCATGATGCTCGATGCGGCGAAGGTGCGTCGGCGTACGCGGCTGGTGCGTCGGTTCGAGTTTCCCCTGCGCGTGAAAAGGAACGGTCAGCAGACGACGAGTCGGATCATGGTACAACCATGATGCCGCAGACGACGAGCGATGATGCAAGGTATGGCGAGCTGCCGCAACCGTCGCATGACTGGGCCTACTTCTTCGACCTCGATGGGACGCTGGTGGAGCTGGCGGAAAAGCCGTGGGGCGTGCACGCCGATGAAGAACTGCGCAACCGCATTGCAGCGTTGGCAGACGCGACGCAGGGCGCCGTCGCCGTGATCACGGGTCGCCCGATTGCGGACATCGACGGGCTGTTTCCCGATCTTCGGCTGCCGGTGGCCGGTCAGCATGGTGTGGAACGGCGCACGTTCACGGGAGATGTGCGCCGGCATCTGTTCCCCGTCGAGCAGCTGGATGAGGCACGGCAGGCGCTGCGCGAGATCGTGCGGCGACACCCCGCGCTGCTGCTCGAGGACAAGGGCCTGTCGCTGGCACTGCACTACCGCCAGGCTCCTCGCCTCGCCAGCTACGCGCACCGTGTCATGCACCGACTGTGTGACGATATGGGCAGCGCATTCACGGTGCAGGCGGGCAAACGCGTCGTGGAGCTCAAGCCCGCCGGACGCGACAAGGGCATGGCCATCCGGGAATTCATGGAAGAGCAACCGTTCGCGGGGCGACGACCGGTGTTCATCGGTGATGACACCACCGACGAGCATGGCTTCGAGGTCGTGAACGAATACGGCGGACTTTCGATCAAGGTCGGAGGCGGGCAGACGCTCGCACGCTGGCAACTGGTCAACGTGCGCGCAGTCCACGCCTGGCTGGCGCAGGACACACAGGGCACTGCAGAGAGCCCACCTCATCGCGCGGGCGCGGAGATCCTCACGTCATGAACTCGCTCGACCTGGGACTGATCGGCAACGGCACGATCAGCGCACTGATCACGCCGGATGCCGAGATCACGTGGGCCTGCTTTCCACGCTTCGA
>JBBSCZ010000323.1:0-3177 GCA_038249795.1 Gemmatimonadales bacterium
CGTCCAATCGCCGTCCGAAGCCGCCACCGATGTATTGCACCTTGACGTCGACATCACTGGTGGCGATGCCGAGCGCCCTGGCCGCTGCGTGCCGCGCCACACTCGGGCTCTGCGTCGAGGCCCAGACCGTCGCGCGGCCATCTTTCAGGAGCACGGTGCAATTCATCGGCTCCATCGGCGCGTGGGCGAGGTACGGCGCGGTGTAGTCGGCGCTCAACCGCTTCGCCGCGGTCTGCAGCACAGCAGCTGCATCACCATGCGAGAAATACGAATGTCCACCATCGTCACTCAGTGCAGACGCGAGTTGCGTCATGAGCGCCGGGCTGCTGACGCCTGCGAGCGGTCCGTGGTCCCAGACCACCGAGACCGCATTCACCGCACGCATCGCGTGCCACGGTGTATCGGCAATCGCAGCGACGCCAGCCGTGCCACCATTGAAGCCAGCCACCTGCGCCACCTGCGTCACACCCGGCATGGACAGAGCGGCACGTGCATCAAACGATGTCACCGTGCCGCCGATCGTCGGACACATGACCACACTGGCGTGCTGCATTCCCGGCAGCCGTACATCGATGCCGAATGTCGCTCGGCCCCGCTGCTTGTCGCTCGCTTCGAGCCGCGTCGTGGGTCTGCCGATGATAGTGAATTGCGCTGGTGTCTTGAGCGGGATGTCATCAGGGATGCCCTGTCTTGCGGCCGCCTCGACCAATTCGCCGAATCCTGCTTTGCGCTTCGTGGGCGGATGCAGCACCACGCCGCGCACGACGGTCAGTTCCGTGGCCGGAACGTTCCATCGGTCAGCCGCCGCCGCGACCAGCATCGCGCGCGCACTCGCACCCGCTTCACGCATCGGCAGCCAGAGATCCGCAACGCTGGTGGAGCCGCCGGTGAACATCAAGCCCCCTTCGCGCACGAACTTCGTCACCAGCCAGTCAGCCGTGCGCCGAATGAGCCCGTCGTCGTCAGGTCGGAATGGCAGCGACGCGGTGATCGCCGGCGCATTGTTGTAAATAGAGGCTATCGGCGACATTTCCGTCTGCACCTGTGACCAGTCGGCATCCAGCTCGTCGGCCAGCAGCATCGCGAGCGTGGTATGGATGCCCTGGCCCATCTCCGATTTCGCCATGATGATCGTCACCGCGCCATCGGTGCCGATCTTCACCCAGCCGTTCAGCGCGCGCTCGTCGCCGTCGGTGGCGATGTGGTCACCATCGCCGAGACGCCCGCGCGGAGGCAGCACTGCCCAGCCCAGGCCCAGCGCGCCCGTCGCGAGGATCGTGCGGATCACGAAGGTCCGACGCTTCATCGCGTCACGAGGTCGCGATAATCTTCTGGGGTGTCCACGTCGCGGAGCGACTCCACCGGCCAGTCGTGCATCAGCGCGTCGTGCTGGTGCGCCTTCACCACGGCCTTGCCGCATCCCTCGCCGTGCCACGCCAGCAGCTCCGGCCAGAGCACACGCCGAAAGAGCAGGGGAGGCGCCAGCACGTCGAGATAGCGCGAGACGGCCAGCGGCGCGTCACTGTCAGACATCGACGTGATCAGCGCGCGCAGCATCTCCGCCGAGACGCGTACCATGTCGGCCAGCAGTACGAACGTTGCATCCACGGAGTCGTCGAGCACACGCAGCCCAGCATGCAGCGACGTGCTGGTCGGTCCGGTGAAGTCGGCATTCTCGGTAAAGGTGCAATCGAGTCCCGCGAGTGCCTCGCGCACCTGCGGCGCATCGTTACCCACCACGACCACCACCGGTGACGCGCCGGCCTCGATCGCCACCAGCACGGCACGGCGCACCATCGGCACGCCGTGCACGTCGAGCAGCATCTTGTTGCGGCCCATGCGGCTGGACGCGCCGGCCGCGAGAATCACTGCCGCAATGCGGAGCTCAGTCACGCGACGCATGGATCGGGGCACGACGCTGGCGCAATGACAGCGGCTGACGGCCCGATTTCACCGCCAGAATCTCGGCCAGCACCGCCAGTGCGACCTGTTCGGCGCCATCAGTTCCGATATCCAGACCCACGGGGCCGTAGATGCGCGCCAGGTCCGCCGGCGTCGTGACACCGAGCCGCGTGATGATGCGCTCCGTTCGCTGCCGCGGGCCCAGCATGCCGATGTATCGCACAGGTGTCTGCAGCAATGCACCGAGGTAGGCGGCATCGTCGGCGAAGTCGTGTGTCATCACCACCGCGAAGCTCGATGCGTCGAGCACCAGCTGCTCATTGATTCGCGCCGAATCCGATTCCACGAGACGCACTGCCACCGGGAAGCGGTCGCGCGTCAGCAATCCCGGGCGGCGGTCGACGGCAACAACCCGGAAACCCACCTCGCTCGCGATGCGCGCCAGCACGCGTGCGTCCTCGCCTGCACTCACCACCACCAGTCGCGGTGGCGGCATCATCACATCCACGAAGAGCCGGCAGCCGTTGATGGTCTGCAGGTGCGATTCGGCCAGCGATGTCCACCGCTCTGCCTCTGCCAGCACCGCCGCGTCGAGTGGCTGGTCGCCCAGCGTGCCGTGTAGCGCGCCGGCAGCCACCACCGCACGCGGCAGCTCACCATCGACACTTGGCGCGTCGAGCCATGTCACTGCAATGAACGGCACTTCGTCGGCGATTGCCGCACGCTCATCATCACGCGTCGTTGCCGCAGGCTCGATCAGGATCTCGACTTCGCCGTCACAGCCCACGCCGAGGTCCCACGCGGAGATTTCGTCGGAGCCGCCGCAGTACGATCGCTGCTCAGCGCAGCCCGTCGCGATCACACGCAACGCCACTTCGCGCACATCGGCTTCCAGGCAGCCACCGCTGACATTGCCGACGCTGCTGGCATCCTCGCTGACGAGCAACTTCGCCCCTTCGTGTCGATAGGCGGATCCGTTCACGCGGATCACCGTCGCCAGCGCGGCGCGCGCTCCACGGGAGCGCAGCGCCGCCAGTTCGTCGAGAACGAGTCGTGTCTCGAGCCACTGCTTCACTGATCGCTCAAGCCCAGCTCAGGTCGTGCTTCGACAGCGGCAGGGAGCGGATCCGCTTTCCCGTGGCCGCAAAGATTGCGTTGCAGAGCGCCGGCACCACCGGTGGCAGCGCCGGCTCACCCATGCCGGTGGGCGGATAGTCGGTGGTGCGGAAATGCACCTCGATCTGCGGCGTCTGTGTGAGACGAATCAGCGGGAAG
>JBBSCZ010000324.1:0-3169 GCA_038249795.1 Gemmatimonadales bacterium
CGTGCGCGCCGGCGGGCATCGAGCCGGCACGGAAGCGCGATGTTGTCGTAGGCGCTGAGGTACGGAATCAGGTTGAATTGCTGAAAGACATATCCAATGTGCTCGGCGCGGAACGCATCGCGCTGCGAACCACTCATCGCCACGAGGTCGCGGTTCAGCACATGGACTGCGCCGGTGGAGGCGTGCAGCACGCCGGCGAGAATGCCGAGCAGGGTAGTCTTGCCACAACCGGACGGGCCGTGAAGGAACACGCGGGTCCCGCGATCGATCACGAGCGACGGGATATCGAGCACGCGCGGGCCGCTGGCGTACGAGTACTGCAGTCCGTCGATCGCGATGGCGGGACCGGGATTCCCCGGCGCCGTCACTTCTTCACGTACGGCGACACCTTCATGCCCTTGATCGTGAATCCGGCCGTGCCGTAGAGACTCTCGACGAGGTCGATGCCCAGCTTGCCCTCGAGCCAGATGGCTTCGAACAGGTCGAGGCGAACCTTCTTGCGACCTTCCATCTCCACCAGCACCATCTGGTTCGGCGGCGGCGGTGGGGTGTGCACGCAGGCGCCGTAGTACGGCACCAGGAGGAACTCGGCATCCTCCTGACTGGCATCGTCGAGGGGCACCACGTAGCCGGCGATGCGGACGACCTGTCCGGCGAGCGCCCGCAGTGTCGGCTGCACGGCACCGGTCTGCGGATTCATGCCGCCAAGGGTGCGCCAGTCGATGAGCACCGGATCGGCCACGGTGCCGGAACCCGTCGCCGTGATGCCGGAGAGCAGTGACGGCGTGACTGCGCCCCATGGGCTCCCGACAGGGGCCGACATGGCGAGGGTGGCTGCGAGGGCGAGGTGGGTCAGCGGCATCGGGACTCGTGGGCTGGGTGGAACGTGGCCGGTCGACAGCAAATATCGCTCGAGCATGTCATACCCCGCGAGTACGGAATGCTCCCCGCCATCGCTGCACTGCGTGCGGTGCGCAGATTCGTCGGGAGCCGTCATCCCTGAGGCCCGTGCCGACTGCCCGGAGAACCGGGAAACCGAAACGGATGACGCCAAGGCCCACTGTGAGGGCGCACGGGTGTGACTTCTGTCGCGTTCGACTGTCACTGTCGGAGGTACCAACCGCTCGTCCCACCCGATGCCCGGTTGCTTCAGAGACTGACACGGCAATACATGGCATCGCTCGCGCGTCCCACCCCCGCAGTGCTCACGGCCCAGCGTCTGGACACGCTCGAGCCACAGGCACGAATGGTCGCGCGCGGTTCGATCGTGTATGCGCTCGGCTATGCGGCCATGTTGTTGTTCGACGCCCCGGGTCTGCTGTTGCATCTGATGCTGCTGCCGCCGAGCCTCATGGCCGCCTTTTTTGCCAGTGTGGCAGCCCGCCGCACCGCGGACCGCCGGACGCGCTTCGCCTGGCGACTGATGTCGCTGGCAGTGCTGATCCAGGCCCTGGGTGATGGCGCGTGGACGTATTTCGAGATCGTCGGACGGACCACGATGTGGGACCGTCTGAGTCACGCCCCGCAGTGGCTCATCACGCCACTCTGGCTGGTGGCGGCACTGACTTTCCCGCGCGGCACGCGCACGCGCGTCAATGCAACCCGCTTCGCACTCGACACACTGACGGTGCTTTTCGCCGCCGCCATGGTCATCTGGCTCTTCGTGCTGAGTCCACTGCTGACTGCTGACGCGCCGCCGAACGTGCTGCTGCTCCACACGACCTACGCCGCCATGGAGCTGGTGACGCTGGTTGCCGCCGCGTCGATGCTGCTGCAGGAACACAGCCTGTCACTGCGCCGCAGCGCGTGGTGGATCGCAACGGGCCTGATCATCTGCGCGATGGCCAACACCGTGTGGAGTGCTCTGATGCTGGCGCATCCGCCGATGGTGGCGCAGATCACCGACGTGGCGCGCATCGGCGGCTCGCTGATGATCGGCCTGGGCACCTGTCTGGGCTGGGCCGATGCGCGCGTCGTTCCGGCGGCTGGAATCGGCGCAGAGCTGCGTGCCCGTTTCAGCATCATGCCCTACGTGGCCGTGGCACTGGGCTACGGGCTGCTGTTCTACATGGTCTTACGCCAGTCGAACCGCCTCACCGATCTGGTGGTCGGCGCGGTGGTGCTGACGGCGCTGGTGATGGCGCGCCAGCTGACCGCAGTGCGCGAGAACATGGCGCTCCACATCGCGCAGGCGCAAAAAGAGACCGAGGCACGTTTCCGCTCACTGGTGCAGCACTCGTCGGACGTCTTCGCGATTCTCGATCCACTGGGCATCATCCGCTACGTGAGCCCGGCCGCCGAGCGAGTGTTCGGTTGCAAGGCGGACCGCATGGTGAACCGCACGCTGGCCGAACTGGTGCACGAGGCCGATCGCGGTGCATACGAAGCCCACTTCGCCGCGTCGCTGATGGGTAGTTCATCGATGAGCCACATCGGCTGCCGGATGATCCGCACGAACGGCGACTGGATGCGCACCGAGACGGTCGCGACGAATCTGCTGGCCGACGTCGGCGTGAACGGGATCGTGCTCACGATCCGCGACGTGACGGAACGGGTGACGCTCGAGGAACATCTGCGGCACCAGGCGCTGCACGATCCGCTGACGGGCCTGGGCAACCGCGCGCTGTTTCAGGATCGCGTGGCACATGCGCTGGCGCGCACGGAACGCACCAACGATGAAGTCGCCGTGATCTTCCTCGACCTCGACAACTTCAAGGAGATCAACGACTCGCTCGGCCATGCCGCCGGTGACGCGGTGCTGGTGCACACGGGCAACCGCCTGCGCACCTGCCTGCGCGACAGCGACACGGCGGCGCGCTTTGGCGGCGACGAGTTTGCGCTGTTGCTGGAACACACCCGCGGTGAGGGTGAAGTGATGGATGTGGCTGACCGAATCTCGGCGGCATTGTCACGCGCGCTGCAGGTGGAAGGCAAGAACGCCGACCTGAATGCGTCGATCGGCATCGCGCGCGCACAGCCCGGCCAGACGGCGGACGAAATGCTGCGCAACGCCGACGTCGCGATGTATCACGCCAAGGCCCGCGGCAAGGCGTGTGCGGTGCTGTACGAGGCCGGCATGCACGCCGCCGTACTGGATCGCATCGAATTGCAGGCCGACCTGCGCCTGGCGCTGGAACGCGGCGAGCTGTCGGTGGTCTATCAGCCGATC
>JBBSCZ010000325.1:0-3123 GCA_038249795.1 Gemmatimonadales bacterium
TCGCGCGCGTGCGCCAGCAGGCGTTGCTGCAGGATCCGGCGCGCGCGGAACAGCCGCGAGCGAACGGTGCCAATCGGCACACCGAGGATGCCGGCCGCGGTCGCGTAATCGTGCTCATGCCAGTCCACCAGGATCGCCACGTCCCGGAACGGCTCCGGGAGCGTCTCCATCGCGTGCCGGATTGCCTCGCGCATGTCGTCCTGCTCGAGGACCGCGACGAATCCGGGCGGTGTGCTCGACATCGTCAGCGCAGCCGCAGTCAGTGACTCGAGCTCTGCATCTTCGAAGGGGACCTGGCGCTGCGCCCGCGAACTGACACGATAGAATCGATGTCGGCAGATCGTGAACAGCCAGTTGCGGCAATCCGACATGGGGTCATACTGATGCCAGCTGCGAAGGGCGGTGAGGTAGACATCCTGCACGAGATCCTCCGCGTTCGACTGATCGTGCGTCAGCGAGCGCGCGAACCGGAGCAGCTCGGGCAGGAGCGGCAGCGTGATGCCCTCGAAGGAGGGCAGGTCAGGCGTGGCGTGTTCGGGCATCTCGAAAACTTACGGCATGCGGGCGGGGGAGGCATCGATGGGTGCTGCGTGCCTCGACGCTGGTTGCGCACAGGCCAGCGACACAGTGCAGTGCGGTAAGACCGCAGCGCTCCATAAAGTTCGCGCCCGTTGCTGCGGCGGCGCTACATGCTCCAGGCAAGGGCGACGTTCACCGGGGGCTCCCTGCTGGTGATGCAGTCGGTTTTTGCGACGGTCATGCCGCGGCGCCGAGGGGCGCCTCGCGCGTGGACGCCTCGCGCGTACTCCTCTGCACGAGGGGCTGCGACACTGCGGCGATGATCAGGTCCGCGATCTCGAGCGCTGTCGAAGCGCCACGATCGGTCACGTACCAGCGCCGGACCTCGCGGTATCGGTCCTGCTTGGCGAGACCGGCGCCCTGGTTGTCGATCCATGCCTGTAATGCGCGCGGACGCGAGCCCCACCAGGCGCGCTCCTTGAAGTGCTCGTCGAGCATCATGACCACGGGGATCGCTCGCGCTCCACTCGGACTGAGGTGTGTGTCCATCAACGTCGGATAGGCGTCGCGTGAGAGAATCCGGAGATCGACATTCTCGAGCGACGCCGCAAGGCGAGCGATGACTGGCAGCGAATTCACCGCGTCACCGCACCAGTCCTCCGTAAGTACCAGCAGGTGCCACTGACCACCGAGCGCGCGCACACGGTCGACGATGCCGGCTGCGATCTCGGTGCGACGAGTGACGGCGTGCCACAGGGGCGCGTGATCTCCGGTGGTCGCGAGAAACTTCTCATACGTCTGTCCTGCGAGATATTCGTTCTTGAACGACATGCGGTCTCCTTGCGCGTGGCTGAGTCGTGACGAGTCAGCGGGAGTTAGCCACAGAGCGCGCTCGTAGTTCCCGCAAAACCCAAGCCCAGCGCCGCCGCGTCGACCATCGGTCGCCGTCCACGCGTGATTCGCCTCGTTCCGTGCATCGCGCAGGTTTGCGTCCATCGGACGACGGCCAATCAAAAACGCCATGCAGTGTTGCCGACGTCGTTAGCGACCGGTAGTCCACCGTGCCGTTGCATCTGGCGCCAATAATCAGCTGTGCGGCACCGGTCGTGCTGTAGTCGGTCTTGCTCGTCCTGATGGCGAGTGCACAGGACGCCTCGCCGTGAGGCGAGTATGTGGTACAGGGCGACGGACGAGGAATGAAGACACGCGTGGATGCATGGGTGCGAGGGCGGCGAAGCCGGTCGATCCAACCACACACCACTTCGATGACTGCATCTGCCCTGATCGCGCCGTCGGGCTGGAACTCGCCGTCCCCGGCCGGTCTAACCACCGAGCATACTGCCTCACGACTGTGCCGCGGTTCGGCGCCGTCACCACTCGAATCCTGGAGCAGGTCCGCATGGCGTCCTATTCCCTCGTGCTCGTTTTGTCCGTTGTGCTCGTTGGCTGCGGTGGGGGCGACGCGGGGATGACGGTCTCACCGACCCCTCAGCCGCCGGTCGTCACAAATGTCGTGGACGTGAGCGACAATCGCTTCGAGCCAATGACGATCACGGCAGCGCTGGCGTCCGCGGTGACGTGGACGTGGCGTGGCTCGGGTCAGCACAACGTCACGTTCGAGGATGCGCAGGGTTCCTCGTCCACCAGAGTGGCCGGTACCCACCAGCGTGCCTTCGCCGTGGCTGGGACGTATCGTTATCGCTGTACGATTCACTCGACCAACTTTGCGAGCGGCATGGTGGGCATTGTGACCGTACCCTGATGGACATCATCGGGGTTCACTTATCAATGCATCACGCGCTTGGGTCTTGTGACGCGTCTGATCGGCACGTTGTGATGACCAGATCACCGCGCTTTTCGTCTGTCTCGCCACTGGTGCATCGGCGCATGGCGCCCTCGTCTGACTCGTGCCTGATGCCGTTGTGACTGCGCAGCCGACGATTGACGAAGACGATTCCTCCAAAGTGCAGGCCGCTAATTTCTGGTGATCGCAGGGTGTGCACGGAAGTTGCATAGTCGATCAGAATGTGAGCTGCATAAAGCACATGGCACGTTTCTTCCTGTACGGATTCGCACCAGGTACGCGGTTTCTGCAGAGGCGCGTTCGGATTTAAAGATGCGAGACGTCCAATGGTCATGCGTCACTGGAGAGTATTTGATAGGGCGCGGTGAATCTGTCCCACGCAGACGATGACCACTATCCGAACTCGACAGCTCTTCGGAAGCACATCATGCAGTGAGCGACCACGCTCGTGACTTACTCGGAGATTAGCAGGTTCTTCGCGTCACCATTCCTCATGAGGCATTTCCATGTCCGCCATCGAACTCTCGACGTTCCTCCGCCCGAACAATCAGCAGTATCACACATGCCTGGAGGCATGCGTGGAATGCCTCGTCGCATGCGAGGTGTGCAGCGATGCGTGTCTCGACGAGGACATGGTCACGGAGATGGCGCTCTGCATTCGTCTTGACCGTGATTGCGCCGAGGCATGCGCGGCGGCGGTGCGGGTCATGGCGAGGGGTGGCCCGCTGGCGGCGCATTTCTGTCGCCTGTGTGCTGATGCGTGCGCGACCTGTGCTGAGGAGTGCGAGCGTCATTCCGCA
>JBBSCZ010000326.1:0-3096 GCA_038249795.1 Gemmatimonadales bacterium
CGAGCAGATCGCGCTCGGCTATTGCGTGCGGCACCACCTCCAGCAGCACCAGACCACCGATGGTGACCAGCATGAAGCCATCCATGAAGCCAAGGATGCCATCGCGGCTTCGTGCCATCGCCATCAACAACGGGCCGGTGCAGAGGGCGAGGAGCGCCGCCGGCAGCAGGAGAGAGGTCATGGTGTCAGGGCCGCGGCTCGTGCATCATCTGCCGCATCGCCGGGAGGAATGATCATACCGGAAATCTACGCCAATTGCTGAACCAGTACCGGAAGCGGTCATGGTCGCCGTTCAGCCGCCCGACCGTAAGCGCCTACCGTTGCATCCACCGCCATTTGGTTTCGATCCGGGTGAACAGTCCCTCGAGGTTGATCAACAACGGTTCGCGATCGAGCGGTGCCCACGCAATGCTGTCACGACAGATCTCCGCCGTTTCCTGCATCGGTATCCAGCGCTCGATACTTCGCTCGCCAACATCGACAATCCAGTACTCCGCCACGCCGTTGGCGAGGTAGAAATCGCGCTTGACGATACGGTCGGTGCGCAGTGAACCCGGCGAGAGCACCTCGACAGCGAGGAGCAGCGACTTGACATCGGACCACTCTGCCGCAGTCTCTTGGCGTTCTGTCCCGGTTGGCACAACGAACACGTCAGGCTGTGTGATTGTCCCCGGACGCAATTCCAGATCGGCAGGCGACATCACCGCAATACCGATGGGCACATGCTCGAGATATATGTCTAATACCTTGCACAACTCGAAAGCAGCAAGCTGATGCGAAGTACGCGGCGCGGGCGTCACGATCAACTCACCATCGATGAGCTCATACCGCGGCCACGGGCGATCCTCGCGAATGAGCGCGCGAACGTCAGCGGTGGTCCAGGAGCGAGGAAGCGGCATGCCCATAGTCTGTCCTGCGAGACGTGGAGGTGGCAAGGGTGCATGCGACACGGTACACCGACGCGATCACTACAACATCATCTAAAACACGCAGGATCATCACGTTCACCGGGACGTGCCTTCAATGGCATCCCCGCATTCGCGCGCTGACCAACGACCGCTCGCCTGATTCGAGAAATATCGCATGCGACGAGTTCGGCGCTCTACGAATCTGCGACGCTTCGACGGCACCGAACCGGCCGGATGTCATGCTGACGCGCGCAACCTCGACACGCCTTCGCACACCTCACAACTGCCGCAACCAGCTGAACTTCACGATCAACGATCGGGCCGTGGGCAGCAGTCCATCCTGAATCGCCTGCCGATCGTTGTACACGACGTACAGGAACGACAGCGGCGAGAACTCCCAGCTGAAGCGTGCGTTCAACGTGCCGCGCTGCTGCACGGTGTTGTACTGGTAGAATGCGCTCCACTGCAGCCGAGGCGATGTGAAGACACGCACCTCCGGTCCGGCCAGATGCGTCACGAACGCCGTGTCGCGGGTACCGAGCGAGGCCAATCGATTGACTTCGTAATTGGCGCGTAGCGCGACAAACGGGCTCGGCGACCATCGTGCCGTGAGCGCGGCGCGCTGCAGCCGCCCATCGAAGAATCCTCCTGACGACAGGTTGGCCGTCGCGGCGATGCGGGCGCTCTGATCGCTGCGCAGATCCACGCCGTACCGCACGTAGTCGTGCTGGCCGGCCGGCGTCGTCACGCCGGGGAACAGGCGCACCGCGAGGTCCGGACGCTGCAGCGCCTGCTCCACGAACGGCTGCCACTGCGCACCGTTGGTATGCAATACATCGAGGCGCCAGAAAATGCTCCCTTCCTGCAGCTTGAACGACGACGGATCCTGGTAGAAGTACGTCGTCACGCCGGGCCGGAACCAGACCACCGATCGCGGCCGCCACTCAGGCTGCAGGGTGCCGACCACCGCCGGGCTCGTGAGCAGCACATTCGGCCGCGACACGAACCCGGTGCGCGGATCGTAGTCGCGCGTGACCAGCGCGCCGAGGATGCCGGTGTAGAGCCGTGGGCTATCGCGACCGGCGAAATAGGTGGCGCCGATCCCGGTACGACCATCTTCGGTGGATGTCGAGAAGGTGGCGTCGAGCTGGATCTGTTCGCCGATGCGCGTGGTCGCGTCCACCGACGTGACGACGTTGGACGACGCATCCGCGACGCGCCCCTCGGCATCGAAGCGATAGGCGGCGGTGGCGCCGACCCGCGTGGCCCCCCCGATGTACTGGCTTCCTCGCGCGACGGCGAACGTCCCGCGGCCCACGGAGTCGGTGCGCTCCTGTTGCATGACCAGGGCACCTGCGGTGGTGCGACCGGTGCGGTATGCGTACCGCGCACCGCCGATGATCGGGATCGGCGTGCCATCAGCCGACAACCCGATCCGCCGACTGAAGAACGGCTGCACCACGTACTGGCCGGTCAGCCCACCCGCTGAGAGCAGGTCGGAATTCTCGAGAAAGAACTGCCGTTGTTCGGGGAAGAACACACTGAAGCGTGTGAGGTTCACGACTTGCCGATCCACCTCCGCCTGTGCGAAATCCGTGTTGACCGTACCTTCGAGCAGACTGTTGGCCGTCGGTGCCCAGATCACTTCACCGCCGACATCACCGCTGGCGCCGTTCGGTGCACCGGGCGTGGCATCACGGAACGACTGGCCGAGCACATACGGGCGGATACGCAGGTTCGTGCGCGGTGCCGGAGGCTGAATGGAGTCGAGCACACCAGCGTACGACAACCGCCACGAGGTGAACTGTCGCGGATACGGCATCCATGCACTCCAGTGCAGTGCCCGACGGGTGTTGCGCACGAAGTTGATGTCCCAGCTGCGCAAGTCGGGACTGTAGCGCAGCGATCTCCACGGGATCGCGAACTCGGCCACCCAGCCACTATCGCTGCGCGTCGTCCTCACACGCCACATCGCGTCCCAGAACACGTTGGAGTCATTGCCGCCGTCGAACGCCTGCACGTCGGTTTGCGAACCGAGAGGGCTGGTCTGAAACTGGAACGAGGTGCGATGATCGCCGAGTGCTCCGATCGTGACCGCGAACAGATCGCTCTCGCCACTCTCGAAGTCGCGGCGCAGGTCCTGCATGCGGAGCGCATCGCGCCCAAGGCTGTCCCGGTTGAAGGCGCC
>JBBSCZ010000327.1:0-3077 GCA_038249795.1 Gemmatimonadales bacterium
CCGACCATGCCCGCCACGTCCACCCCCGCCTTGATCCCGGGAACGCCATAGACAACGGCGATCTCCATGGCGATCCGCGTGAGCGCAGCCTGATCGATCGCCCCGTCCTGCGGATGCCCCGACCCCACCGCCTGCGCCACCCGCAGCGCGTGCACGGGAGCAATGCACGCCGCTGCCAGCACCGCGCCGGCACAGCCATCCGACAGCGCGTTCGTCAGCGACGGGGCGTGACCCGTCATCACCGCGAAGCTCGGGTTCTGCGCCTGCAGATACGCCTGACGAATCTCCGCATTCGCCCCCGAGTCCTTGATGCCGATGATGTTCTCGTGCGCAGCCAGCTCGCACACCACCTCGGGATCGAGGTGGTAGTGCATGTAGGCCGGCACCGAGTAGAGCATCACCGGGGCCGGTGACGCGTCGGCCACCGCCAGATAGTGCGCCCGCTGTGCTGCGGGCGTCATCAGGGCCGTGAAATAGTGCGGTCCCACTACCAGCACCGCGTCGGCCCCCAGCGTGGCCGCATGCTTCGCGCGCGCAATCGTGTGACGCGTGCTCTCGGTGCCGACGCCCATCAGCAGAAAGCGCGACGCGGGAATTTCATCGCGCACCGACTGCAGCAGGCCGTCGCGCTCCGTCTGATCCAGCAGCGCCGCCTCACCGGTGGACCCGGCCAGCAGCACACCGTGCAGCCCTGCATCCAGCAATACCCGGACATTCCGCCGTGCGGCGTCTCGATCGAGCGTGCCATTGATGTCGAACGGCGTCACCGTCGCCGCGAACACCCCGCCAAGAACTGCACGTGTGCGCGCCATCAGTCCGTCAGTCCCATGCGCTCGTACACCTGATGCATCGTTTCCTGCGCCGTCGTCCGCGCGCGCTGCGCACCGTCCTCCATCACATCGGTGACATACGACGGCGTGGCGGTGATCTCCGCCGCACGACGGCGGATCGGCACCAGCACCTCCTCCATGCTCTCGGCCAGCACCTTCTTGCACTCGATGCACCCCCACTTCGCACCGCGGCAATTGTCGGCCACCATCACCTGCGTCTCCGGCGCGCTGAATGCCTTGTGCAGCGAGTAGATGTTGCAGACATCCGGATTCCCCGGATCAGTCCTGCGCACACGGGCGGGATCGGTCATCGCGGGGCGGAGTTTTTCCCAGATCTGCGCACGCGACTCCAGCAATCCAATCGTATTGCCGAGCGATTTCGACATCTTCGCCTGCCCATCGAGGCCCATCAGGCGACGCACCGGCGTCAGCAGCGGCTGCGGCTCGGGGAAGAACGGCATGTCGGGTGCGAATCGCGCATTCCATCGCCGCGAGATCTCGCGACTCAGCTCCAGATGCTGCACCTGATCTTCGCCGACGGGCACCCGCGTGGCGTGATACAGCAGGATGTCGGCCGCCTGCAACACGGGATAAGTCAACAAACCGGTGATCACGCTTTCCTGACGGCTGCTCTTGTCCTTGTATTGCGTCTGCCGCTCCAATTCACCCAGCGGCGTGACCGTGTTGAAGATCCAGGCCAGCTCGGTATGCTGTGGCACTGCGCTCTGGAAGAACAGTGTGCAGCGCTCGGGATCGAGTCCGGCGGCCAGCAGCGAGACGGCCATCTCATGTCGGCGGCGGCGCAGGTCGGCCACCGCGTAGTTGCCAGTCAACGCATGCAGATCCACCACGCAGAAGTACGTGGCCTCACGTCCCTCCTGCAGCCGGACCCAGTTCTGGACGGCACCCAGGTAGTTGCCGATGTGCAATTCGCCCGACGGCTGGATGCCACTGAAGATTCGAGACATGCCGCCAAGCTAGTGGAGACACCTCCGATTTCGATGTGTCCGGTGAGGTTCGCGTCTCGGGGCTCTGCGTGGGGGCGAGATCGTGAACTCCCCTCACACGGAGCCTCGGAGTCACGGAGGAACTGCAACGGCTGTAGGAACAGCGTCTCGCGAGAGCAGTTCCCATATCCGTTGTCTGCACTTGCCCGGCGCTGACGGGAGCCGATCGGTAGAACCCTCCGTGACTCCGAGGCTCCGTGTGAGGGGTGTTGACGATGCCCGCGAAACACGAACCGTGAGCGTCAGGCGAACCGCTACTGCGGTTACAGTTCGTGCATGCCTGATGCCGCCGAAACCACCCCGATCACATCCACGGCCAGCCCCGCCGACCTGGCCCTCCTCCTCGAGATCGAGACCGCCGCGCAAGCAGCCGCCTCTTTCATCCGCAGCCAGGACGCGCATCGCAGCGGCCTGACCTGGGACATCAAGGGCGAGAGCGACTTCGTGAGCGTCGTCGACCGTGCAGCCGAGGTGATGATCCGCGATGCCCTCGCTCCTCCGGGTCGCGATGTGACGTTCATTGGCGAGGAGAGCGCGCCCGAGATCGTCATCGGCCAGGGCATCACATTCGTCGTCGATCCGCTCGACGGCACGACGAACTATCTGCATGGCTTTCCGGCCTACGCCGTCTCGATCGGGGCGCTGGTGAATGGCGTGCTGGCAGCGGGCGTGGTCGTCGATATCCCACGCGACGAGTGCTACACCGCCGTCCGCAACGGTGGCGCGTTTCGCAATGGAACACGCATTCATGTCAGCGGCATCACCGACCCGGCGATGTCGCTCATCGCGACCGGTGTGCCGTTCCGCAAACCCGACCTTATCGCGCGGTACCTCGATCAGCTGCCGAGGGTGCTCGCCACCACCAGCGGCATTCGTCGCGCTGGCGCCGCCGCGATCGACTTCGCGCATGTGGCCTGCGGACGTGTGGATGCATTCTGGGAGCTGCGCCTCGCGCCATGGGACGTCGCGGCCGGCATCCTGCTCGTGCGCGAGGCCGGCGGCATCGTCACGGGTTTCGATGGCATCCCGTCGGTACCGGCTTTCACGGGCTACGTCGCCGGCAATCCCGCGATGCACGCCTGGCTTCTCTCCACTGTCGCCTGACGCGCATGCCGCTGATCGAATGTGTCCCGAACTTTTCCGAGGGGCGTGACGCGGCAGTGATCGACGCGATCGCCGCCGCCATCACTGCCGCGCATGGCCGCGTGCTCGACGCCTCGCTGGACGCCTGGCATCACCG
>JBBSCZ010000328.1:0-3042 GCA_038249795.1 Gemmatimonadales bacterium
GATGCCCCTCTCCGCCTGACCGCATAGATTCGCACCGCATGAGCGAACGAACGAAAGACGGCACGCGCGTCAGCGACTACGACTTCGAACTGCCCGACACCCTGATCGCACAGGAGCCGGTGGCGCGGCGCGACGAGAGCCGGTTGCTGGTGATTCATCGTGAGACTGGCACCATCGAGCACCGGCAGTTCCGCGACATCGTGGACATCATCCCGAGCGGCGATGCGCTCGTGGTGAACACGACCAAGGTGATCCGCGCGCGGCTGCTCGGCACGCGGCCGTCGGGTGCGCCGGCCGAAGTGCTGCTGCTGAAAGCGATGGGCGACGGCGTGTGGGAGGCGATGGTGCAGCCGGGAGCGAAGCTGCAGACGGGGAAGATGGTGACCATCGCCGACGACTTCCGGATCGAGATGCTCGACGTCACCGAGCGTGGCACGAAGTTCGTGCGCCTGCACTCGGCGCTGCCGGCGCACGAGGCGATCGAGCGGCATGGGCACATCCCGCTGCCGCCCTACATGACGCGCAGTGACACCAGCGACGACACGCAGCGCTACCAGACCGTGTATGCGGAACAGGCCGGCTCGGTGGCGGCGCCCACGGCGGGGCTGCACTTCACCGACGATGTGCTCGATGCGCTCGCCACGAAGGGCGTGACGCGCGCGAATGTGCTGCTGCACGTCGGAGCGGGCACCTTCCGTCCGATCAGTGTGGAGGATCCGACCGAGCATGTCATGCATGAGGAGTGGTTTCAGGTGCCCGCTCCCACCGCCGCGAGTCTGCGAACGGTGAAGGCGAACGGCGGTGCCGTCTGGGCGGTCGGCACCACGTCGATGCGCACGCTGGAGAGCGCCACACAGGTCGACGGCACGCTGGACGCCTGCGAGGGCACCACCGACATCTTCATCTATCCGCCGTATCAGTTCCGGATGGTGGATCACCTGCTGACCAACTTTCATCTGCCGAAGTCGACGCTGGTGATGCTGGTGGCGGCGTTCGCAGGGTACGAGCTGACGATGCGCGCGTATCACGAGGCGATTGCGGAGCAGTACCGGTTCTATTCCTATGGCGACGCGATGTTGATCGTCTGACGTCGGCGCGAGACGCGCGCGGTGCTGGCCGGTCCACTGCAGACGAGCAGACGGGCAGTACATTCAACGGAATGCCTGGCGACACCACTCCCGAGGCGGCTGCGCTCGTTTTGCGCGCCATCAAACAGCAGTCCCCCGCGCAACGCGTGGCGGCGGCGCTTGCACTGAGCGAATCGGTGCGCGCGATCAGCCTCACTGCGTTGCGTGCGCGCTTCCCGGATCGCTCCACGCTGGAACTGGTGGCGCTGATCACGGGTGAGTCCATGGTCCCCACGGCTCGCTCGGGTCCGGAACCGTCGCCGTGACGCTCGACGCACTGCTCCGGGTTCTGGCGACATCCCTGGGCGGCTCGGGCATCCCGTTCATGATCACCGGCTCGGTCGCGGCGGCATACCACGGTGCGGCGCGAGCGACGATGGACGTGGACGCCGTGATCGATCCCACGCCGCCGCAGTTGACGACGCTTCTGCAGCGAGTGCAGGACGCCGGACTCTACGTGTCTCTCGAAGCGGCACGCGCGGCACTGGCCGACCGCACGATGTTCAACATCATCGATCCTGAGACAGGCTGGAAAGCCGACCTGATCGTGCGAAAGAATCGACCATTCAGCGTGGAAGAGTTTGCGCGTCAGGTGCCGGCGGAACTCCTTGGCGAGCGGGTCGCCGTGGCCACACTGGAGGATGTCATTCTGTCCAAGCTCGAGTGGGCGACGATCGGGGGATCCGCACGTCAGCTCGAGGACGTGCGTCGATTGCTCGCGATCGGCAGCGATGTCCTCGACTTTGCGTACGTCGAGCGCTGGGTCGTGTCGCTGGGGCTGCGCCGGGCATGGCAATCAGTCCGCGATGAACCCGTTGTCTGACGCGTGACGGACGTCTCGCCGTAGCGCTCGACGCGCTTCGCCTGGTCCGATGTGGAAGCGAACTCTTTTCACGCGAAGGGGCGATGCAGCGGAGGTGGGGAGGGTTCGTTGCTGCGACGTGCGAACAGCAGCGCACGGAGGGCACGGAGGACGCAGAGGGTGTGACGAAATCAGAGTAGCGGGATGCGATTGTCGGCTACTGCGTGCTGAACCGATTTCTGGTTACCCGCTTGCGATAGATTTCGATTTTTGGTCCTTCTCCGCTTCACGATTCCAATGTCCGATTTCGCATTCCGCACCTCACACGACGCCGGCAGCGCGCGCCTGGGCTGGTTCAGCACGCCCCACGGTGTGGTGGAGACGCCGGCGTTCATGCCCGTCGGCACGCATGGCACGATCAAGGGGCTGAGCGTGGACGAGGTGAAGGCGGTGGGGGGGCAGATGATCCTGTCGAATGCCTACCACCTGTACCTGCGGCCGGGCGACATGATGGTGCGGGCGCTGGGCGGGCTGCATGCGTTCACGCGCTGGGATGGACCGATGCTGACCGACTCGGGGGGCTTTCAGGTGTTCTCGCTCTCGAGCCTGCGGACGGTGAGCGAGGAGGGGGTGATCTTCCAGAGTCACATCGATGGCTCGAAGCATCACTACACGCCCGAGAGCGTGATGCGGATCGAGCGGAACATCGGGGCGGACGTGATCATGCAGCTGGATGAGCTGATTGCGGGGCAGGCGGAGTATTCGGCGAGCCAGGCGGCGATGGAGCGGAGTCTGCGGTGGCTGGACCGATGTCGGGTGGAGTTCGACCGGATTTCGCGTGAGGGCCGGGGGGCCCCCCCCCACTTCGAAGTTCCCGCCGGCGCCCCCCCCATGGCAACGCAGGACGCTGCCACCGACATCATCCCACCGCGCCAGACCCTCTTCCCCATCATCCAGGGCGGCATCCACCCCGCCCTCCGCGTCGCCTCCGCCCGCGGCATCCTCGACCGCGGCCCCTGGGACGGCATCGCCATCGGCGGACTCTCCGTCGGCGAATCCAAGCCCGACATGTACGCCACCCTCGAAGTCGTCGATCCCGTCATCCCGCGCACC
>JBBSCZ010000329.1:0-2943 GCA_038249795.1 Gemmatimonadales bacterium
ACGGCCAACCGTCGCGTGGTGCGCGTGAAGGGCGGTGCGCTGCTGAATCGTCATTGGGACGATCGGCCCGAGCCGCGCCCCGAGTCGTACCGCGAAGACGTCGAACTCGGGCAGCAGCTCGCCGAGGTAAAGCGTGAGGCACTGTTCCGCAACATCCGTGCGGCCGCCGAGAGCGGGTGGGACTTCTCGAGTCGCTGGATGCGTGACACCACCGATCTGAAGACACTCGAGACCACCGAGCTCGTTCCAGTGGACCTGAACAGTCTGATGTATCACATGGAGCGCACGATCGCGGCGCTGCATCGCTTCCGGAATGGCGCGGGCGATTCCGAGGCTGCAGCCAGGTTCTCGGCGGCTGCCGATGCGCGACGCACGGCGCTGCTTGCACTGGCGTGGGATGCAAAGAGCGGGTTTTTCTACGATGTGCGCTGGCAGAGCGGTGAGCGCGTCACCGATCGCCCCTCGATGGCTGCGGCCGCACCGCTGTTCTTCGGACTTGCCACGCCGGAGCAGGGCACCGCGGTGGCGGCACGGCTCGAACGTGACTTCCTGCGCCCCGGCGGCTTCGTCACGACGTTGATTCGCTCGGGGCAGCAATGGGATGCGCCGAACGGCTGGCCGCCGCTGCAGTGGGTCGCGATGGAAGGGGTGCGTCGGTATGGTCGCGCGGATCTGGCCGATCAGGCGCGCGATCGCTGGCTGACACTCGGCCGCCGCACCTACGCTGCTACGGGCAAGATGACCGAAAAGTACGACGTGCTCGATCTCTCACGTCCGGCTGGTGGCGGCGAGTATCCCACACAGGATGGCTTCGGCTGGACCAATGGCGTGGCGCTGGCACTGGCCACGATGGGAGCCGCGCGGTGAAGTGGCTGTTCTGGGTCGGCGTCGCCGCACTCGCACTGCTCGAGTTCTTGCTGGTGTACTTCATCATGCCGCTGCCCGGCAGTCAGCGCATGCGCAGCATCGAGATCGCGTATGCGCTCTACTCCTGGCGCTGGGCGCTGCGGGCGGTGTGTGGTGTGATGATCGCGCTCGGCGCACGCGATGCATGGACGCGGACTGGCGCTCGTGCACGCTGGCTGGTGCCGGTGTCGCTTGCCGCCGTCGCGGTGCTGGCCTACGCGACCAACTTCCAGATGGCAGCCGACCAGGTTTTTCGCCAGCCGGAGCGTCTGGTCATGGCATCAATGGCGAGCAACTCGGTTGCCATGGATCGCCTCGTCGTCGGTGTCGAGATCGATGGTCAGGCACGGGCGTATCCATTGCAGTTCATCGGTTATCACCACCAGGTGCGCGACACGATCAATGGTGCGCCGGTGCTGGTGAGCTACTGCACCGTCTGTCGCACCGGACGGGTGTTCCGTCCGGCCGTGAATGGTGATCCGGACGTCTTCCGTCTCGTCGGCATGGATCACTTCAATGCGATGTTCGAGGATGCCACCACGCATAGCTGGTGGCGTCAGGCCAATGGCCGGGCAATCATCGGTCCACGGAAGGGCATGGCGATGCCGGAACTGCCGAGCGTCCAGGTGACGCTGCGGCAGTGGCAGCGGTTGCATCCGGAGACACTGGTGATGCAGGGTGACCCCGTGTTCGCCAACGAGTATGCGAAGGATTACGCGAACGAGCGTGGCACCAAACGGGGTGGCCTCACCGGCACCGACACGATCCCATGGAGCGAGAAGGCGTGGGTGGTGGGCATCGACCTGAATGGTCATGCCAAGGCGTATGACTGGCGCCGCCTTCGGCGCGAGCGTGTCATCAACGACGTGGTCGGTGGTGTGCCGATCGTGCTCGCGATGGGGACTGACAGTGCCAGTTTCTTCGCCTTCAAGCGGCTCGAGGCGGAGGTGCCGATGACCCTCGAGGGTGACTCGCTGGTTTCCAACCGCGGACGCTATGCGTTCACCGGTCGCGGCTCGGGCGGCACCCTCGAGCCGGTGACGGCAAGTCAGGAGTTCTGGCACAGCTGGCGCACGTTCAAGCCGGGCACGGCGCGGTACTGATCTCGCGGCGTGAGACGTCGGTGCCGAAGGCCCTGTGCCTATCTTTCGTCATGCTCCGCCTGCGTCCGATCCCGTTGATGTCGTCCATGTGTCGCGCTGTCGGTGCGCGCGGCTCACCGCTGGTGATCACGGCGCTTCTGGTATCGCTGTCGGCCTGCAGCGAGACCGCCGACACGCCGCCCGCGACCGTCACGATTGCCAGCGGCACGAAGCGGATGGTCGACTCGCTGGCGGCCTTGAATGCCCGTGCGATCCGGATGTCCGACGGCAACCCGTTCCTGAATCGCGCCCGTGCAACGGCGCTGTCAGCGGCACTTGCCGGAGCGTCGGGACCGCAGGCCATGGAGACGCGCTTCGAGCTGGCCGAGGAACAGCTCAAGCAGGGGCTCACGCAGCAGGCCATCGACGGGCTCGAGTCGCTCATCGCAGATGCGGGCATCAGCTGGGACTCCATCCTCCCGCACCAGAAGCCCTTTTTCGATCTGGCGGCGGTGGCGTACATGCGGCTGGGAGAGCAACAGAACTGCCTCGACAATGCGGCCGCCAACATCTGCATCCTGCCCCTCGCCGGCGGGGCGCGACACACGAAGCAACAAGGTGCACGTGGCGCGATCGAGCGATACACGAAGATTCTCAGGCAGTATCCCGACGATCGCGGCTCGCAGTGGCTGCTCAACCTCGCCTATCTGCAGCTTGGACAGTATCCGCTCGGCGTGCCGGCCAACTACCTGATCCGCAATCTCGCACCAACGGCTGGTACCAACGCTTTTCCGGTGTTTCCGAACGTGGCCGGCGTGGTGGGCCTCGGCATTGCGGGCATTGCCGGTGGGCTGGATGTCGAGGATTTCAATGGTGATGGATTACTCGATGTGTTCGCGACGGGGTGGGGCATCGCCGATCCGGCACGCATCTTCATGGCCGATGGTCGTGGCGG
>JBBSCZ010000330.1:0-2932 GCA_038249795.1 Gemmatimonadales bacterium
ACGATGACGCCCTCGCAAAATTCCGTGCGCAGGATCTGGACGCCGCCATGGCCGATGCCTCGCGCAAGCAGGGGGTGGTCACGCCGATGTTCGACGTCATCGCACCGCGCTACGATGCGTTCACGCGCCTCTTCTCGTTCGGCATGGACGCGACCTGGAAGGTGGACCTGATCGACGCCGTCGTGGCACGGGCACCCGCGGCACACCGCGCACTGGACGTGGCCTGCGGCACCGGCGATCTGGGCTTCGCACTGGCGGCCCGGCTGCCGGCGATACACGTCACCGGTGTCGATCCGTCGGCGGAGATGCTATCGATCGCGCGCACGCGCATCGCTGCCGCCGATACACCGCGGGTCTCGTTCCACCTCAGCGAAATGGCGACACTCCCGACGGAGACGTCGAGCGTGGACGTGATCACTGCCGGCTACGGTTTCCGCAACGTCTCCGATCTCGAGGCGGCGGTGCGCGAATGCGCGCGAGTGCTGCGACCCGGCGGGACACTCGGCTCGCTCGATTTCTTCATTCCCCGCAACGCGCTCTGGCGGGCACTGTTCCTGTGGTACCTGCGCGCATCAGGCAACATCGTCGGCTGGTGGTGGCACCGGACCCCTGCCATCTACGGCTACATTGCGCGCTCGATAGCCGCCTTCGTCACCGCCGAGGAGTTCACGATTTTGCTGCAACGCCATGGATTTCGCGTGACCGAGACGCGCCGCATGCTGTTCGGGGGTATCGGCCTGCATGTCGCCGTGCGCGAAGGAGACACCCAGTGAGTACGCTGATTCTGGGCGCGCATCGTCCGCTGGGACTGGCGTGTGTTCGCGAGGTGTTGTCGTGCGGCGAGGCGGTCGTTGCCGGGGTGCAGGCGCCGCATCGCATTCCACCCGCGCTGCACGACCTGCGTGAGGAATTTCCGGGCCTGCTCACGGCGCTGGCGTGGAAGCCGGATGCGTGGCCGTCGGTGCCGGGCATCGAGCGCGCGATCGTCGCCGAGTTGCCGATTCCGCCAACGCAGACCGACGAAGCCGACGATGCCGTCGCCGACCTTCGTGCGATCAGCGTGGATCGTCTGCTGACCGAATCGCGCGACGTCATCGCACCGACGCTGGCCGCCATCCAGTTCATTACGCAGATTCGGCCGAAGCGCGTGTTGATCCAGGGCAGCTGGCTCGGTGTGATCGAGGAGAAGATCCGCGGCGGCGGTCATGCGCTGGCGGTGGCGTACGCCTCGCAGCTGATGCTGGTGCGCGCGGCGGCGTTCGACCTGCAACGCGCCGGCATTGCCACGGTGGTCGGCAACCCCGGCCGCTACAAGCTCGACATGGCCGGCCCCGCCTTCCACGCCGACATCGACGACGTGGCCCGCGGCCTGCTCGCGGTTCTCGACGCCTGCCGGCTCGAGGAGGAACCGGAGTTCCGCGATTGGCGGGGTGGCACGCGGCGCTGGTAAGCGCCGGTCAACCCGGGAGCGTAAACAGCCGATCCTTGGCATGATGGATCGCCCTCACGTCTCCCCGCTGCGCCGATGACCATTCCCCCGCTGCAGGGTGGCGGTGGCGCGCTCCCGCCGTTCCGGCTGCCGGTGCTCTCGGCGCCGGTCAGCTCGGTGGGACCGTCGCGCGTGCGCGCCGACCCGACGCTGCTCCCGCAGGGCACATCGGCAACGGCGTCAGGCAGTCCGCTGCGCGACGACGCCCCGATCTCGCTCGCGGGCCGGCTCGAGCAGGGCGATGTACTCCCCGACACGACGATGCTGGCGCTGGCGCTGGAGTCGGCGACCCGCGCGCTGCAATCCGGCAGAGCCGGAGCGGTGCTGGCCGAGCTGGACGCGGTCTGGTCGCACCAGCTCGCCGCCGATTCGCCCTGGTACCTGCGCATCGGCGCACTGCAGCTGCTGGGCCGGACCGTCGACGCCGAGCAGGTGCTGCGTGACGCAGTCTCCCGCCTGCCGCGCTCAGCGGCGATCCTGTACCTGCTCGGCGTGCACATCATGCATCGCGGTCAGATCGAGGCGGCGAAGCTCGCGAATGATCACGCCCTTGCGCTGCACCCCACCGAACCGCTGCTCTGGCTCCAGCGTGCTGCGCTGGCGAAGCAGAATGGTCTGCCCGACCTCGCAGCGTTGACCATGCAGCACGCACAGACGCTCGCGCCGACCTTCCCTGCCAACGACTGGCTGTCGATGCTCGTACGACTTGGCGAACCGCGCGGGCGCACCCCTACACCAACTTACCAGCGCGCGATCGGACGACTCACGCCGTCGGCGCTGCCAGCGATCGAGGAACAGCCTGGCACACGCGTATCGATCGCACTGGCCGCGACACCGCTTCCACTCCCCGCCACGCCGCTGGAGGCTGCGGTGCGCTACGGGCTGATGCTGCTGGAATCGCCGACACAGAGCGCCCGCTCCGCCACGGGGGCCACCGGGGCCACCGGCGGGGCTGATGCGATGACACAGTTGGCCGGCATGCTCAGCGGCATCCAGGGCGTGCCATCGTCTCGCGTGGAGCTGCCGTCATGGGACGCCATGGCACTTGGCATCAGCGTGGCCGTGCTCGCGTTCGTGCCACCGCTGCGCATCCCGGCGCTGATGATCGCCGGCGCGTCGGTGATGCTGCTCGTCTCGCGACGGATGCGCTGAAAACAACGTTCCTCAGCGCGCCGACTGCACGCGGTGCGCGAGTGTCTTCACGTGGGCGCGCTGCAGGTGATAGAGACCGGAGCCATACAGTGCCGCACACATCGAAAGCAGTGCACGGACCAGGCTAGCGCCCTCGTAACCGAAGAAGCTGCGCGCAATCTCGTTCAGCACCAGCGTGATGCATACCCAGAACACCACCTGACCGCTGGTCTCGCGGAAACTCGACTCGTTGCGGCCGAGAAATTCGGCGATGATGTAGCCGAGAATCGTCGAGGCGATGCCCATTTCCAG
>JBBSCZ010000331.1:0-2918 GCA_038249795.1 Gemmatimonadales bacterium
CGTCGGTGGAATGACGTGCAGCCTGTCATCCGACACCGTCTCCACCACACAACCCAGCGCCCGCAACACACGCTCGATCTCGGCCGTCGCCACCTGATCCCCAAGCAGCTTACCCACGCGCGATGGTCGCAGTGACACCGCCGCACGGGCCCCGGGCTCGCGCCCGACATCGATACGCGCCGTCACGCGTCCGCCTGCGACGCGCACGATCAGCGCCGCGCAGTGCAGCGCCGCCTCGACGGACGACGCATCGTCGATCCCGCGTTCGTAGCGATAGCTCGCATCGGTGATGAGGCCGACCGCCTTGCGTACGCGGCGCACGAAGCGCGGTGCGAAGTTCGCCACCTCGAGCAGAATGTCGGTGGTGGCTTCATTGACTTCGCTGTCACGCCCGCCCATTACGCCGGCAATGGCAACGGGACGTAACGCATCGCAGATCATCGTGGTGCCGGCGGCAATCGCGCGGTCGACGCCGTCCAGCGTGACGATGCGCTCACCGTCACGGGTGGCACGCACCACGATCGTGTGATCGGCGAGACGGTTCAGATCGAATGCATGTACCGGCTGGCCGAGACCGAGCAGCACGTAGTTGGTGGCGTCGACGATGCTGTTGATCGAGCGCGCGCCCACCGCTTCCAGCCGCTCGCGCAACCAGTCGGGGCTCGGTCCGACAGACACACCGCGGATCACGATTCCCTGATACCGCGGGCAGCTGTCGCTGTCTTCGATGCGCACGGTGACGCCATCGGCGGTGGCACTGGTCTCACCGCGCAAGGTTGGAACGGCAGCGACGGCATCGTACTCGGCCTGCGACAGGTCAGCGAGTGCGAGGGGCACTTGCAGCAACGCACTCACCTCGCGCGCCATGCCTCGGTGCGACAGCAGGTCGGGGCGATTCGGCAGCACGTCGAGCTCGAGCTGCGAATCACCGAGGTCACGGAGCACCTGCAGGATCGGCGTGCCCGGCGCTGCATCAGTCGTGAGCGCGAGGATGCCTTCGTGCTCCTGACTCAGCTTGAGCTCACGGGCCGAGCAAAGCATGCCGTTGGAGGTCTGTCCACGAATCTTGCGCTTCTGGATCAGGAGACCGTCGGGCATGGTGGTACCGCTGCGCGCGAATGGATACTTCACGCCAGCCGTCACGTTCGGTGCGCCGCAGACCACGTCCAGCAGCGTGCCGCTGCCGTCGTCCACCCTGGTGATCGAGAGATGATCGGAGTCGGGATGCGCGGCCTGCTCCACTACCAGCCCGACAACGATCGCCGCGATGTCACTGCGCAGCGATACGAGGCCATCGAGCGTGACGGCGTGGTCGTTGAGCAATTCGCCGATCTCTTGCGCGCTCTTGTCGTGAGGTGCGAATCCGCGCAGCCATTCATGCGAGACGATCATCGGGCGAACTGCTCCAGAAAGCGGACGTCGGAGTCGTACAACAGGCGGATGTCGGGCAGCTTGTGGCGCGACATGGCGATGCGTGCGGGCCCCATGCCGAACGCCCAGCCGCTGTACTTCTCACTGTCGATGCCAGCGGCATCGAGCACCTTCGGATGCACCATGCCGCAGCCAAGGATCTCGACCCAGCGCTTCCCCTTGCCGTCGTTCAGGTCCACCTCGACATCCATCTCGGCGCCCGGTTCGACGAACGGGAAAAAGCTCGGGCGCAGGCGCACTTTGCTCGACCCCGAATAGAATCGACGGGCGAATTCGCTCAGCGTGGCCTTCAGGTCGACGAAACTCACGCCCTCGTCGATACAGAGCCCTTCGATCTGCATGAAGCTCGGTGCGTGCGTGGCGTCGAAGAAGTCACGGCGATACACGTTGCCGGGGCAGAGAATGCGCACCGGCGGTGTGTAGCTCTGCAGCGTGCGAACCTGCACTGGCGACGTGTGCGTGCGGAGCAGTGTGTCGTCGGTGAGGTACAGCGTGTCGTGCGCTTCCATCGCCGGATGGTCGGGCGGGAAGTTCAGCGCGCCGAAATTGTACCACTCCGTCTCGGCTTCGGGGCCGAGCGCGATCGTGAACCCGAGTTCGCGGAAAATGGCAGAGATCTCGTCGATCACGGCCGACACCGGATGCACGGCGCCAGTCCAGAACTCGCGTCCCGGCATGGTGAGATCGTCGGGACGCGAGTCACCGGACGCGGGGCCGAGCGCAGCCTCGGCGGACGCGAGCGTGTGCTCGAGCGTCTGCTTGGTGGCGTTCACGGCGGCACCAGCGGCGCGGCGATCGTCGGCCGGCAAGGCAGCGAGCATCGCCATCAGCGACGTGAGTTGCCCCTGTTTGCGGCCAAGCAATGCGATACGGGCGGCATCGAGTGCCTCGCGCGAACTGGCAGCGTGGACGAGTGCCGTCCCGTCGCGCGCGATGGCGTCGGCGCGCGTCAGGAGGTCAGCGAGTGTGGTCACCGGCAGGCGATCCGGAAATGGAAGTGTCGGGGAACGCAAACGGCGGCAGTGGACGCGAGGTCACACTGCCGCCGCACGAAACCAGCGGGTCAGGGTGCCGGGCGTGACCCGGCAAACCTTCACGCCGCGACGAGCGCGGTGCGGACCTGTTCAGCGATGGCAGCGAAGGCCGCCGGATCGTTGACGGCGAGCTCGGCGAGGATCTTGCGATCGATCTCGATGCCCGACTTGTCGAGGCCACTGATGAAAACGCTGTACGACATGTCGTGCTGACGGGCAGCGGCATTGATACGCATGATCCAGAGGCGACGGAACTCGCGCTTCTTGTTCTTGCGGTCGCGGTAGGCATAGCGCCAGCCACGCTCGACGGTCTCTTTTGCGGCCTTCCACGTCTTGCTGCGCGCGCCGAACGCGCCGCGCGCGGCCTTCATGATCTGCTTCTTCCGCTTCAGGCGGACCGGATTACTGCGTACGCGAGGCATCTCGGTTCCTCCTCAGGCCTGGATGAGACGA
>JBBSCZ010000332.1:0-2895 GCA_038249795.1 Gemmatimonadales bacterium
ACCCGCGATCGCATTCTGAGCAACCTGGAAGAGATGTACAAGGAAGCCTTCGACCGTGCAAAGGCGTCGGAGGACCCATCCCAGCAGGTGGCGCTGGACTTCGCCTACCGTCGCGAGCAACTCTACTTCGAGGTTCTGCTCGACCTGCGCGATTCCATGGACCGTCGCGGCGGCTGAGTGGCGGACGTGACGCTGGCGCTGGTCAACGGGCGCATCCGCACCGGAGATCCGCGTCGTCCGG
This sequence comes from Gemmatimonadales bacterium, assembly GCA_038249795.1. Lineage (GTDB taxonomy): Bacteria > Gemmatimonadota > Gemmatimonadetes > Gemmatimonadales > Gemmatimonadaceae > JACMLX01. The sequence continues at coordinate 242 of JBBSCZ010000332.1, forward strand.
TGGCCGACGCGCTCGCCATCGCCGGCGCGACACTCGCGCTGGTGGGGACGAGCGCCGAGGTGCGCAAGTTTGCCGGCAAGGGGCCACGGGTGATCGACATGAAGGGGGGCACGGTGGTCGCGATGCCGGACAGCGATGCGGTGCTGCGGCGCGGCGCGGCGGCATCGTTCGCGGTGTTCGACTCGGGCACGGAGTTCGAGCAGTTTCGCATGCTCGACGGTGCTATCGTGCTGGACGAGTTCGCGTGATGCGAGCGCGGTTCGCGACCGTCATCGGCGTCGTGAGCCTGCTGCTGGTAACGGGGCGCGCGTCAGCACAGCCGCGACCGGCCGTGAAATCTTCTCCGCGTGAGCAGGCGTGGCTGTTCAGTTTCACGGCGTCGGTGACGGGCATCGGGCGCCCCGGGGCCGGGACGAGTGTCACATTCGATGTCGCCGTCCGGAATGGTGTGGCGCGGGTGACCGCGGCTGGCGGCGCCTTCGCCACACTCACCGGTGCGCGCGGGGCACTGCTGGTGCGCGCCGGTGATACGCTCATCTCCGCCATCAATCCCGACAAGCGCGAAGTGCTGGTGCTGCCGGTCAGTCAGCTTGGCACACTGCTCGGCGGGCCGGTTCCCGATGGGCTGCAGTTCGACGTGAGCGAGGTGTCGAGCACCATCCGGCGCGGCGGTGCGGGGCCTCGCATCGAGGGGCATGCATCGCGACACGTGACGCTCGAGCAGCGGTACACGCTGACGATCGGCATGAACGCGATGCGCCGCCTGATCCGCACCCAGCAGCGAGTGGAACTGGATCTGAGTTCGAGCCTGTCGCGCCTCGATCGCGGTTTCGACGCCTTCGTCGACCAGGTCGTGAGCAACAGTGGCACGCCCGCCGCAGTGCTGGCCGTACTCAGACCGTTGCAGCGTACCATGCCATCCGGATTTCCGCTCCGCAGCGTAACGACCGCCGTCGTGATCTCAGGGTCGGACACGCTCCGGACGAGGTCGGAGTCGGCGATCAGCCGATTGCGGCGTGAGGTGGTCGACACGATGACGTTCAGGATCCCGCCCGACTTCCGTGTCACGGAGCTGAGCCGACTGCTGCAGCCGCGGCGTCCGATGTAGACTGCGATTGCTCCCGGCGTACGCGGTTCGTGGCAGGGTGGGCGTGGGACGATGAGACGCCTGGACACGTTGGAGCACTGGTGTGGGTGTGCGTTCTGCCTGCTCTCATCCCCAGGTCCCATTTCGGAGCGATCCATGACCATGTTGCGCACTGCCGGTTCACTGCTCGTTGCCGCTTTCTCGCTGGTGGCCTGCACCGGCAAGGATTCGGGCGCAGGTGCTGACACCGGCACCACCACCACGACCAGCAGCGGCACCATTCCCGGCACCGGTGACGGCTTTCGCTTCACGATGACGGGGACCACCGAGACGCCCGGGCTCTCCGGGGAAGCGAAGGGCCCCCAGCCTACGACGACGACGGTGCGCGTTCTCGATGGCAAGGCGCGGATCGACTTTGCGCAGGGCGCGACACCAGGCATGGCGAATGGCGGGTGGATGCTGGTGGAGTCCGACGGCGCCCGCATGTCCATCGTCGACCCCTCGACGAAGCAGGTGACGGTGATGGATTCGCTCTCAGGTCTCGGTGGAATGGGCGGCATGCTGCAGATGACCGTGAAGGACACCTCGTCACGCATCGAAGATCTGGGCGCGGGTGAGACGATCCTCGGGTTCAGCACGCACAAGTACCGGATGACCATCGGCTACACGATGGCCATGGCGATGATGGGTGCTGCGATGCCGATGCGCACGGAGCAGGTGACCGTCGCGCACCTGAGTGACGATCTCGACCTGCTCGCCACGGGGTTCGATGCATTCGAGAAATCGTTCGGGGCCACCATGGGAGGGATGATGGGGAACGAGGCCGCCAAGGTGATCAAGGTCCTGAATGACCGACGCCCGAAAGGCTTTCCGCTGATGCAGGAGATGACCTCGCGCAGCATCCGCGGCCCCGACACGACGACCACACGTACGAACTTTCGCGTCTCGGAGCTGACTCGCGGCGGTGTGTCGGCCGCAGACTTCACGGTACCGGCAGAATATGAGCGCAACGACGTCGGTGCCTCGTTGCGCGGTGCCCGCGACGGGGCCAGTGAGGCAATGCGGAACGCGAGCGGCGCGGCAGAGCGGATGCGGCGTGCCGTGGAAGCTGCCGAAAGCGGCCGGCCGGCGGTACCGAGGCCGTAGTGCGCTGCTCAACATGAATACCAGAACGCCCGGCCCTCGTGCTCACGAGGCCGGGCGTTCTTGCTGCTACGTGGAGCGCGATCGAACTCAGTACGCCACGATCTTCCGGTACGCCTGCCGGAACGTCTCCTGCTGCGGCAGCGTGGCATCCTCGAGCTGCGGCGCGTAGCCGACGAAGGTGTCGGTGCTCGCCACCCGCATCACCGGTGCATCGAGGTATTCGAAGCACTCGTCGGCGATCGACGCCGCGATCTCGGCGCCGTAGCCCCAGGACTGCGAGTCTTCGTAGCCGACGATCACGCGATTGGTCTTCCTGATGCTCGCGTACACGGTCTCCTTGTCCCACGGCGACAGCGAACGCAGGTCGATGACCTCGGCGCTCACCCCTTCGTCGGCCATCTGATTCGCCGCGGCGAGCGCA
>JBBSCZ010000333.1:0-2858 GCA_038249795.1 Gemmatimonadales bacterium
CACCGCCGATCGGCAGGACCATCGTGATGCCGATGACGAAGGCGATGGCGATCAAGGTGAAGAACACCGTCATGTTCATCGGATCGTAGATCAGGTAGCCGAAGCACCCGATCGCCGTCGCGAACAACAGCAGGTTCACGAAGTTCTGCCCCTTGAACGTGATCGGCTTTCCGGTGATGAGCTCCTGCAGCTTGCCGAACGCCATGAAGCTGCCGGTCACCGTCAGGGCACCGAACAGCACCTCGAAGCCGATGGCGGCCATCTTCGGGCCGCTGATGGTGATGCCCTCGTGGTAGTCGTGCCAGAACTCAGCCACGCCCACCAGCGTCGCCGCCAGCGCACCGAACATGTGACTGAATGCGATGCGCTGCGGCATTGCCGTCATCGGCACGAACTTGCCCAGCGGATAGCCGATGATACTGCCGATGATCAGGCCGGCGATGATCCACTCGTACGTCAGGATGTCCTGATGTACGAGTGTCCCGACGATGGCCAACAGCATGCCCAGCGAGGCCATCTGCATGCCGCGGCGCGCCTGGTCAGGCTTGGTCAGGCCTCGCAGGCCGAGAATGAACAGCACAGAGGCTGCCATATAGCAGCCCTGCATGAAAAACTCACGCATGCGACTTCCCCGCCGGCGCGTCAGTTGGCTTTTCGGCGGGCTTCTCGGTGCGCTTGAACATGCCCAGCATGCGATCGGTGATGATGAAGCCGCCGACCACGTTGGTGGTGGCGCAGATCACGGCGATGAAACCGAGAATCGTGGAGACAGTGCCGAACTTGCCGCCCGCCGCCACCAGCGATCCCACCAGCGAGATGCCGGAGATGGCGTTGGTGGCCGACATCAGCGGCGTGTGCAGCAGCGGCGGCACCTTGCTGATCACCAGGTAGCCGACGAAACCCGCCAGCACGAAGACGTACAGGGAAATGATATAGTTGCCAGTCATGGCGATTCTCCTCGGGGTGCGGTCAGCTCAGCCGGATCTGGCCATCGTGCGTGACGAGCATCGCGCCCGTGATCTCGTCGGCCGGATCGACCACGAGGGTGTTGCCTTCCTTCGACGTCAGGTGCTGCAGCAGCGTGAACACGTTGCGCCCGAACATCTGGCTGGCGTGCAGCGGCTGTGTGGCCGGCAGATTGCGCGGCCCCATGATCGTGACGCCATTCACCACGATCGTCTCGCCGAACTGGGTGAGTTCGCAGTTGCCGCCTGTTTCTGCCGCCAGGTCCACGATCACACTGCCGGGCTTCATCCGATGGACCATGTCGGCCGTGATCAGCCGCGGGGCCGCGCGCCCCGGGATGGCGGCGGTGGTGATCACCAGGTCCTGCGTCACGATGTGATTGCCGATGGTCTCCAGGGTGCGCGCCGCCTCGTCCTGCGACTGCGCCTTGGCATAGCCGCCCTTGTCCTCGGCCGCAGCACTCACGACGTCCGACTTCACGAACGTCGCGCCCAGCGACATCACCTGCTCGGCCGCCGCCGGTCGCACGTCGAAGGCGCTCACGATGGCGCCGAGCCGTCGTGCGGTGGCGATCGCCTGCAGGCCGGCCACACCGGCACCGAGCACGAACGCCTTGCCCGGCGTCAGCGAGCCGGCGGCGGTGGTCATCATCGGCAGCAGTCGCGGCAGGGCCGCAGCACCCATCAGCACCGCCTTGTAGCCGGAGATGGTGGCCTGGGAGCTGAGCACGTCCATGCTCTGCGCACGCGTGATGCGCGGCACCCGCTCGAGCGCGAGGGTGCTGACCTTGGCCGTGGCGAGCTGCTGGATCATGTCGCCGGCGCTCTGCGCATTGAGCATGCAGATCAGGGTCACGCCGGGCGCCAGCAGCGACAGCTCGTCGGCCAGCGGGCGCTGGACCTTGGCGATGACGTCGGCACCGGCGACGGTGTCCGCCGGCGTGGCGGCGATCGTGGCGCCGGCCTTCACGTAGGCCTCATCGGCGTGGAAGGCGCGCGCGCCGGCCCCCGCCTCGACGACCACCGTCGCCCCGGCCTTGACCAGCTTGGCGACATTCTCCGGCACCAGCGCGACGCGCAGTTCGCCCTCGGCGCGCTCGGTCAGAACAGAAATACGCATGAATTCAGGCGAGAAGGAGCATCAGGACCAGACGAATCATCGCCCCGGAACGGGGCGCGGTGGTGAACGGACTGCAGGAAGCTGTACGCGAGCGGTAGCTGCCGTCAGCGGTGATTGTCATCTCGCCGCGATCCGGGAACGTGACGAAGCTCGGTCGAACAACAGTAAACGGGTTTGGGCCTCTGACCAGCGCAGCCTCGGCCGCAGCACGCATCCGAGGGCATTCGTTCCCATCGCACGAAGCGCGACGGCGGCGACACGCAACCTGATGGACCACGAGACCCCGGCGGCGGCCCATCGAGCCTCTCTGAGCAGCACGTCGAATAAACGGACCGACCCAGAATTGAATCGTCTATTGCGGAGACTGTGGGCTGTGTTGGGCAGGCTGTAGCGACCACGGTCCGGGCCGATCCTTCCACTTCTTCGCGAGCGCGGCGCGGCGCAGTTTAGCCGCACCGCGCGAACGTAACGGAGTGCTCGATGACCTTTGACGAGCAGTGTCGCCGCAGTGCCGCGGCAATGGCGAAGGATGGGTTCTGGCGCCAGCCATGGCGTGTTGTTTGCCCGCCGGCGGAAGGAGCATCCGACTGCCACGAAAAACGTCGGCGGCACTCAGACTCAGGTGACGAGTGACGGTGGAGTGGAGCACACCACACCTGTTGGACGTCCGCCACACTGTGTACGTAAAGCGACACACCCGTTGGTGGGTCTGTGCAATTAAGGAGAGAGAACAAGGCGATCACATCTCATGATCTGGCTCTGGTGCTCCTCAC
>JBBSCZ010000334.1:0-2826 GCA_038249795.1 Gemmatimonadales bacterium
CTATGTCGCGCTCGCCCAGGGACTGCAGAACGCGCTGTGGGCGCTCGGCGGCAGCCCGCTCGATCATCGCACCGACAGCTTGTCGGCTGCGTTCCGCAATGTCAACGCCGGTCGGATTCCAGGCCAGCGGGGCGGAGTAAAAGCAGGCCATTGTTGATGCGGGCCTGACGATATGAAGAGGGCCCCGATCGGGGCCCTCTTCATATCGTTGTCGTCGTCGATCAGGTGTCGGTGATCTCGCCGGTTTCGGGGTCGATGATCTCGGTGCCCTGGTTTTGCTCTGCCCTTGCGGCCGAGCGTCGACGGCCGGCGGACTGCTTCAGCCGGTAGCTGTCGCCGTTCATCGTCAGGATGCTGACGTGGTGAGTGAGCCGGTCGAGCAGCGCGCCGGTGAGCCGCTCGCTGCCGAGCACCTGGGTCCAGTCCTCGAACGGCAGGTTGGAGGTGACGATCGTGGAGCCACGCTCGTACCTTTGGGAGAACACCTCGAACAGCAGCTCGGCGCCCGTGGGCGACAGCGGCACATAGCCAAGCTCGTCGATGATCAGCAGCTTCACCGCTGCAAGGTCGCGCTGCATCTTCAGCAGGCGGCGTTCGTCTCGCGCTTCCAACAGCTGGCTGACCAGCGCGGCGGCGGTCGTGAACGTCACGGTAAAGCCCTTCTGGCAGGCGGCCAGACCGAGGGCGAGCGCGACATGCGTCTTGCCCGTGCCGCTGTTGCCCAGCGCGATGATGTTCTCTCGCCGCAGGACATACTCACAGCGGGCAAGCTCCAGGACGAGCATCTTGTTGAGGCTCGGGATCGCGGTAAACTCGAACGTGTCGAAGCTCTTCACCGCCGGGAACCGTGCCGCGCGGATGCGCCGCTCGATCGTGCGCCGTTCGCGATCGATCAACTCGAGCTCGATAAGCCGCAACAGATAGCGCGGGTGGTCGGTGCCATCGCGCGCGCACTCGCGGGCCACCTTGTCATACTCGCGCAGCACGGTGGGCAGCTTCAACTGCTTGAGGTGATGGGCCAGCAGCACCTGCGGCGTGCCGCTCATCGTGCCGACCGGCATCGTATCGGGTGCGCCGCTCATGCCGCCAGCACCGCATAATCGGCGGCCGAGGTCGTCTTCACCGCCGTTCGCGGCAGGTGCGGATACGCCGCCAGGTCGAGCCTGGCAGGTCGCTGCTCGATGCGCGCCAGCGCGATCAGCTTGATCGCATCGAACCCGACCGCGCCGATCTGGATCGCGTGAGTTACGGCACCCGTGACGATGTCGAGCGGCAGCGCCTCCAGCAGGCGCAGCACCTGGATAAACTCACGCTTGCCCCGGTTGCCCATCCGCGCTTCGAGCAGGTGTCGCAGGTGCTGGAACACGTCCGGCAACGCCCAGCCCTGCAACGCCGCGGCTTGGTCGAGCGCGCCGGGCTTGGTTTCGATCAGCGCCAGATAGTGGAGCGGGTCGGCGACGAACACGCCTTCGCCATAGCACCGCTGGTGGCGAGCGATCTCCTTGCCGCCGCACAGGATCACGACCTCGGCGACGAAGCCCTTCACCACCACGTCCTGGAAGCCGTAAGCGGTCGGCACCGAGTAGTCGTTGGTCCGATAGCGCACGAGCGCCATCGACGAGACCCGCCCGCTGCGCTTCTCGCAGGGCTCCAACGGCACCGCTGGCAGCGCCCGCAGCGCTGTGCGATCGGCCACCAGCCGCTCGCTGATCGTCTCGGCATGGCGGCCGGCACGATCGCGCTGTCGAGCGCGGCAGCGCTCTTCCAACATGGCGTTCAGATCGTCGAAGCTGGCAGCGTGCGGGACCGGCACCATGAAGTTGGCGCGCGAGAACTTGACCAGCCCTTCGACCTTGCCCTTGTCGTTGCCCTTGGCCGGCCGTGCGAAGCGATCGCGGAACAGATAGTGGCTGCACAGCTCGGTGAAGGCCCGCGTGCGTTCACGCTTCCCGTCGCCCAGGATCTTCGCCACCGCGATCGTCGTGTTGTCGTACAGGATCGACAGCGGCACGCCGCCGAAGAACGCGAACGCCGACACATGCCCGTCGAGGAACGCCTCCGTCGTCTCGCGCGGATAGGCCTTCACAAAGCAGGCATCCGACTGCGGCAGGTCCATGCACATAAAGTGGATCTTCTGACGCACGCCGCCGATCACGCCGACCGCCTCGCCAAAATCCACCTGCGCATGACCCGGCGGGTGTGACAGCGGCACGAACGTCTCGCGCCCTCGTGCCCGGCAGAGCCGAACATGGTCCTTCACCACGGTATATCCGCCGGCAAAGCCATGCTCGTCGCGCAGTCGTTCGAAGATCCGCTTGGCCGTATGCCGCTGCTTCACCGGCGCTGTCCGGTCAGCCTCCAGGATCGCATCGATCACCGGCAGCAGCGGCCCCAGCTTCGGCTTCGCTGCAGGCTCCTTGCGCGTATATCCCGGTGGCAGCGAAAACCGGCACATCTTGGCCACCGTCTCTCGGTTCAGCCCGAACACCCGCGCCGCCTCACGACGACTGTGACCCTCCACGAACACGAAGCGCCGAACGGCGGCATAGCTCTCCACGGCAAACATCCCCGGCCGCTCCCAAAAGAAGCAACCTTACCAACGGCCGGATTTTACTCCGCCACGCTCAGCACACCGCCGGCGTTCCGATGGCCTGCTTTGTCACCGCCGCATCCAATCATCGGTCGAATCGGGGAGATCGACGCCAAGCCGAAGGTCACCAACATTTCGGTATGCGCGAACTACCGACGTCGAGGCGAAGGCGACCAGTGGATCGAGGACAGCTACTGGAACCGCGTTGTCATCTTCAGCGATGGCCAGCGCAAATA
>JBBSCZ010000335.1:0-2825 GCA_038249795.1 Gemmatimonadales bacterium
GCTGCAGGTTGTCGCCATGACACAGACCAAGGCACAGGCGCTTGGCGCCCTCGGAGAACGCATCGCGGCACGGTGGCTCGTCCGCGATGGGTGGCAGGTGGTGGACCGCCGCTGGCGGTCGGGACGACGGGACCTCGATCTCGTCGCCATTCGCGACAATGTGGTCGCGTTCGTGGAGGTGAAGACCCGCCGGAGCACCTGGTCGGGGCAGCCGGTGGAAGCGGTGAACTGGCGGAAGCAGCGCGAGCTGACCCGGTCGGCGCAGGCCTGGATGGACCAGCGGGGCACGATGGTGGCACCCGTCGAGGCGGTGTTTCGGTTCGACGTCGTTGGGATCGTCGCGAGCCGGGATCGCGTGGGGATTCGGCATGTCGAGTCGGCCTTCCCGGCATTTTCGGCGGGGTAGCCGACCCGCCGTGGGGGCGGCCTGACCGGTCCGGGCAACTTTCAGGACCCCCTTGACGGCATTTGTTCGGTTTCGTATTCTCTTCGGGCGCCGGTGCCTTTGCCCGGATTCACTAGATTGCGGTTCCGGGCCCGGTGGCACCGCGACATTCCATGCAGGAGAACCGAAATGGCTTCGATGGCGATTGCAGACGAAAACAAGAAGAAGGCCCTCGCCCTGGCAGTCGCGCAGATCGAGAAGAATTGCGGCAAGGGCTCCATCATGCGGCTCGGCATGGACACCCGGATCAAGATCGACGCGATCCCGACCGGCGCCATCAACCTCGATGCCGCGATCGGCATCGGCGGCGTGCCGCGCGGCCGAGTCACCGAGATCTACGGCCCCGAGTCGAGCGGCAAGACCACGCTCTGTCTGCACGTGGTGGCCAACGCCCAGAAGCTCGGTGGCGTCGCTGCCTTCATCGACGCCGAACATGCGCTCGATACCGAGTACGCCCGCAAGCTGGGTGTCGATGTCGAGAACCTGCTGATCAGCCAGCCGGATACTGGTGAGCAGGCACTCGAGATCTGCGAAATTCTCGTGCGCAGCGGCGCCGTCGACGTGATCGTGATCGACTCCGTCGCGGCCCTCGTGCCCAAGGCGGAAATCGAAGGCGACATGGGTGACAGCTTCGTCGGTCTCCAGGCTCGACTCATGAGCCAGGCGCTCCGCAAGCTGACCGGCGCCATCGCCCGCTCCAACACGTCGGTGATCTTCATCAACCAGCTGCGCGAGAAGATCGGCGTGATGTTCGGCAGCCCGGAGACCACCACCGGCGGCAAGGCGCTCAAGTTCTACGCCTCGCTCCGCCTCGACATCCGCCGCATCGGGCCGGTCAAGGACAAGGAAGACGTGGTCGGATCACACGTCCGCGTGAAGGTCGTGAAGAACAAGGTCGCCCCGCCGTTCCGTCAGGCGGAGTTCGACATCATGTACGCCGAAGGCATCAGCCACGCCTCCCTCGTGCTCGACATCGCCGCTGAAAGCAACATCATCGAGAAGAGCGGCTCGTGGTACAGCTACAAGGGCCAGCGCATCGGCCAGGGACGCGAGAATGCCAAGATGTTCCTCAAGGACAACGTCGTCCTGCTCGCCGAGCTCGAAGATCTGGTGAAGGGCGTACTCGGCATGAAGATGCAGGAACAGCCCGTCGTTCCGGTCGATGTCGATGCCGACGGGGAGGAGTAGGTGAAGGCGGCGCGCGATACGACGTGTGCGCCGAAGCGGTGCCATGAAGATCTCTGACGCAGTAAACAGCGAAGGGGTGGAGTCGAAGCGGCGCGGGGCCCGGTACCCTGCGACCTCCGGCGGCGCCCCTTCGCCGCGTGAGTCCGAGTCGCGTTCGGGTGACGACGAAGTGCCCGACCGTGCGCGACGTGGCCGCACCCGCACCGTACGACGGCAGCGTACCGAATCGGTGCAGTCCTCCGCGCTGCCGACGTCGTCGCTGGCCAACCCGCGTAAACGGCGTGGGCAAAATGGCGACGATCAACCGACGCTCCTGCCGCCGATCCGCGTCACGAACGTGGCCGAAGACCCGCGCGTGAAGGGACGGGTCCGCGTGCGATGCCAGGCGCTGGGTGAGTCGGTCACGCTGGTGATCGGGGCCAGCGGTGTCCGCGCCTTCAACGTGCGGACTGGCATGGTGCTCGACACGGTGAGCTGGGCCGCGCTCTCCCGAGAGGCACGTGTGGTGCACGCGCAGGACGCCGCGCTGCGTATGCTCTCCACCTCGCGCCGTAGCCGGCGTGACCTCGAGACGCGTTTGCGCCGCCGAGAGACAGATCAGACCGTGATCGCAGACGCCCTCGGACGGCTGGATTCCATCGGCCTGCTCAACGACGACGAGTTCGCGCTTGCCGAGGCCGCAGCACAGCTCCGGAACGCCGCCCGCAGCGCCGGCGCAGTCAAGCGGCGGCTCAGGCAGAGGGGCATCGCCGGCGACGTGGCGGATGCCGCAGTGGCCTCGGTCGTGGAAACCGAGTCGGTGGATGATGCCGAACGGTGTGATGCAGCCGCCCGGAAGCGCGCCAGGCAACTGCGCAGCTTCGACAAGGCCACGGCCCAGCGTCGGCTGCTCGGATTCCTCATGCGTCGCGGTTTCTCGGGCGACCTGGTCTTCGCCGCCGCTAGGCGTGCGCTCGACGGATGGGGACGAGAAGGCCTGGCGGATATCGATGCTGCCGATGCAGACGACACCGAGCCGCCCGATGGAGATGACGACGCGTAGCTCCACCGCGACATCGCCGTAACCCACGGTCCCGCCTATATTTGGCGTCTATGCTCGCGTCTGAGATCCGCTCCCGCTTCCTGGCCTACTTCGAGCGCCAGAACCACGTCATCCGCCCGTCGTCGTCGCTCGTCCCGGCCGACGACCCGA
>JBBSCZ010000336.1:0-2801 GCA_038249795.1 Gemmatimonadales bacterium
GCCGCAACAACGATCGTCATCATCGCTGCGGCGACGGTCGCGAGCGTGATGCGCCGCCCACGCACACTGCGGCGTGCGAAAGCGAGCTCGCGCCGGTTGAGCCACGGCGCCGTCTTCCGCACCACGGGTGCGAGTTGCGCGCTGCGCGCCGCGTCGCGCCAGAGCAGCCCGTCCTTCGCCGACCCCTCGGACCGATCCCACTCCTGCGCGGCGCGCGCCATGCGCTGCTGCTGCGCGAGCGGAAACGGCGCGTCGTTCTCCTCGCGGATCCACTCGACGAGCCGCCCCCAGCCGCGCACGAGGGCGTCATGCGCCGGTTCCACGAACGACTCGCCATCGGGCTCCTTGCCCTTCACCAGCAGCCGTACATCGATCAGTCGCTGCACGATCGTACCGGCGCGCTGTCGTTCTCCGTCATCGGCAAAGTCGAGTTCCACCTCGCTGGCGCGGCGCCGCGCGATGCCGGTGCCTTCCGCCGCCACCAGCCGCAGCATGAGGCGACGCAACGTTGCGCGGTGCTCGGCGTCGAACGCATCGTACTCGGCCTCGGCGCGCGACCGCAGGGCGCCCACCACACCGCCCAATGCATCGTAATCGGCACGCGTGATCGCGCGGTCAGGGCTCTTGCGCTTGATGTAGCGGATGTACATCTCGCTCAGTGCGAACGACAGCAACGGCAGCGCCCCGGGTGTCGCCACCACCTCGTCGAGCAACACGTCGACCAGCTGCGATGGCTCGAAGTACAGGATACGCGCGGTCGCCGGTTTCTCGATCACCTCGCGCAGGTTTTCACGCGACATCAGCGGCACCACGTAGCGTCCGCGCTGCCACAGGTCCGCGAGACCAGACCGGTCGAAGTTCGGCTCGAAGTCGGTGCGCAACGTGATGGCGATACGCAGCGAGTCGGGATGCGCCGCGAGGAGCCGATTGAGCAGCGTCATCGTCCGTTCGCGCTCACCGGTGCGGCGCGAGAGCGTGATCATCTCCTCGAACTGATCGATCACCAGCAGGAGCCTCGCCCCCGGATTCGCGGCAATGCGGCTGCGCACGTAGGCAGCGATCGCATCGGGGGCACCGTCGGGCGACGAGCGACCCGCCGGGGCCAGGGCGCGCGCCAATGCGTCGAGGGGCGATGTACCCGGACGCACGATCGGCGCGACCTGCCAGCCGTCGGCGACGAGTTTCGGCACGACGCCGGCCTTCACGAGCGAGGACTTTCCACTGCCTGAGGCACCGAGGACCACCGTCAGCGGTTGCGTGACGATGCGTGCAGCGAGTGCGGCAATCTCGACGTCGCGTCCGAAGAAGAGTGCCGTATCGCTGGCCTCGTACGACGTGAGCCCGCGCCACGGATTGTTCTCGAACGTCAGTTCCGGTGCCGGTGGCAGCGACAATTCGCGACCAGGCACGAAGAACACGAACTCGCCCTTGTCGTGCTTGTTCAACGGCCAGAGTCGCGGTGTCTGCTGCTTTCCGGCTGCAATCACCGCGTTCTGGAGCGTCTCCTCGAGGAAGAGGTAGAGCTCTGTGGCGGTCACGAGGCCGTCCCCCGTACCGCTCGGAATCACGTCTCCGGCACCGCTGATCGCACTGAACAGCGCCAGCGCAAAGGGCGAGTGCGCGCCGTCGCCGGGGCGGCTGCCGAGTTCCCCGGTCGACAGCTGATCGATCGCCTTCTGGTCCTGCGACGCCGACGTGATCACCTGCCACGCCGCATCCTTCACGAAGCGGTCGTACTTCTCCTGGTGCACGACCTCGATGTCTTCGGTGATGTCGCGCGTGCCGGACCAGCGGAAAGCGCCCGAGAAGCACGAGTCGAGGACCACCAGCATGTGACGGCAGGGCAGCGCCAGCAGAGCGTCGTGCACGAGCGGCATGTGGAGATACGTGGTCTCGTCGCCACGACGTGCATCGACGGGCAGCAGGTAGCCGTTTGGTCCATCATCACCGTCTCGCGCCACGCCGTGCCCTGCAAAGTAGAACAGGACCCGGTCGTTCGGGCCGAGGCGCGAGGGCAACTCGGCCGTCAGCAGCTGCGTGATTCGTGCCTGTGTGGCATCCGCATCGAGCACCGCGACGAGGTCGTATCCGTGCTGCGTGGCCAGCAGTTCGCCCATCCGCCGCGCATCATTGGCCGCCGTGCGCAGTTCCGGAATTCCGTTGCCGTAGTGATCGATTCCGATGACGACAGCGAGGGAGTGCTCGAAGGGCGGCGCGATCGGCATTGGAGCGACGTGAGGTTGGCCAGCGGATGACTGCATCGTCCACGACTGAAGCTCGCTGGCGGCCCCTGGCGGCGATAGGCAGACTCCGTGATGCCGCTCGAATTCCCGTGGCGCAGCCGGGCCGTCATCACACTGGCGCGCCCATGCGTTCAGGACGATGTTAAGCCTCAATGCTCCGACCTCGCGCACGACGGGTGGCCGGACATCGCATTCCTTCTCTGATCGAGCGTATCTATGCCGGGCATCCTGTCACTGTCATCGTGGGGCGTCGGATTGCTGGTCGCCGGTCTGACGCTGGCGCCAGCGCCACTTCGCGAATCGCCGCGGACCGATCTCGATTCCTTCACCGATGAACAGCTCGATCGGGATCTGCAGGACGAGCTGGATGATGTCTTCGAGAACCACCAGCCGGAGGACGTCGGCAACGTCGAGACGATGCAGCGCGAGTTGATGGAGGCGCTCTCGGATGATGGTGACGAAGGCGCCGAGATGGAGATCAGTTTGGCCGATCTGGAAGCGGAGATGCAGGAAGCCGGAACCAGCGTTGCCGATGTGGTGCACGATGCACTGGAGCGC
>JBBSCZ010000337.1:0-2782 GCA_038249795.1 Gemmatimonadales bacterium
CACGGTCAGGATGCCGAAGATGGCCAGCAGGATCGCACTGCCGAAGCCACCGAAGCTTTCCTGTCGGCTCGCGATCTCACCCGCTGCCACCCAGCGATATCCGGCGGGTAAGGTCCACGACTGCACCGAGTCGAGCGCAATTCGCGTAAGCCGATCGGTGTTGTAGCCGGTGCGCACCTGACTGGTGACGGTCACACTGCGTTCGGCATCGAAGTGCTCGATGCGCGGAATCGCACGTTCGAGCGAGAGCGTGGCCAGCTGCGCCAGTGGCACCTGTGCGCCGGTCATCGAGGGTGCGTAGAGCTGTGTCAGCGCGGCCGGCGTGGCGCGGCCGGTGCGTGCCAGGCGAGCGGTCAGGTCGTATGCCTCGCCGTCGCGATCCTGAATGCGACCCGCTGGTAGCCCGGCCAGCCCAAGACGCACGATCCGGTCGATTTCCACCACCGGGACACCGAGCAGCCCGGCGCGCGCACGGTCGATCCCGACGCGCAGTGTGGTGCGATTGGTGCCCAGCGGATTGCTGATGTCCCGTGTGCCGTCGATGCCGCCCAGCGCGCGCTCGAATCGTGCCGCAATCAGTCGCAACGAATCGAGTTCCGGCCCGATGAAGCGCACCGCGATCGGTGCCTCGATCGGCGGACCGTTCTCGTATTCCTGTACGCTGATGCGACCGTCAGGATAGCCGTCGAAGATGGTGCGCAGCGTGTCGAGCATCTGCGGTGTACGCTGCGGATCGAACTCGTCCACGCGTGCGACGACTTCGGCAAAACTCGGACGCTGGTTCTCGGGGGGCACGTTGTAATACACGAACGGGTTGCCATGGCCCACGTTGCTGAGCACGTGCCGCACCGACTTCCGCGCCATCAGCGTCCGTTCGACGAAGCGCGTGGCACTGTCGGTCTGCGCCATGCTGGCGTCGTCGGGCATGCGCACCGTGATGCGGAACTGCGGGATGCCGGCCTTCGGGAAGAGGGAGAAGCCGATCAGCGGCACCAGCGCCATGCTCCCGACGAACAGCAGCGCCGCGCCGACGAGTGTGGCACGCGGACGGGCCAAAGCCCGATGGAGCAGCGGGGTATAGCTGGCATCGATCACGCGCTGCAGCCACTGCAGCACGCGGTTGCCATGCTCGTCGCTGTCCCGCGGCATGACGATGCTGGCGAGGAAGGGAATGATCAGCAGCGACACGATCAGTGACGCGACGACGGTAGAGATCACGGCCGCTGGGAGCGAGCGGATGTAGTCACCGGGGCCGCCGGGGAGCAGCAGCAGCGGTACGAAGGCAAAAATCAGCGTACCGGTCGCGCCGAGGACGGCCGGCGTGATCTGGCGCGTGGCGCTGATGGCCGCCTGCTGCCGCGACATGCCGCTGCGCAGGAAGCGTGCGATGTTTTCCACCACCACGATGGAATCGTCCACCAGCAGGCCGAGCGCGATCACGAAGCCGACGATAGTGAGCTGGTTGAGCGTGAAGCCGAAGTACTGCAGGATCACGGTGCCGACCGCGAGCGAGAGCGGGATCGAGACCATCACCACACCGGCCGCTCGCAATCCCAGTGGGAGCAGTGTGATGATCACGAGCGCGATGGCGATCGCGAAATCCGCCACGAGGCGGCCAAGTCGGCTGTTCACGTTCTCGCTCTGATCGAAGCCCGTCTCCAGTGTCACGCTGGCGGGGAGTTGCTTCTCGTAGTCGGCGACGACCGCTGCGGCTTGTGCCTGCACCGACGAGATGTTCGCGCCGTCCTGCATGCTGGCCGCCACGAACACCGCACGCTCGCCATCATGACGCGTGATGTGCGTGGCATCGGCATACCCCCAGCGGACTTCGGCCACGTCGCGCAGGCGCACCACGGCGGTGCCGTTTGCACCGACGACGGTGTTGCGCACCTGATCGAGCGACGTGAACGAACCACTCGTCTTCACCACGAACTGCTTCGTGCTGACGTTCACCGTGCCGCCCGGCACGTTCGCGCTCTCGCTCGCGAGGGCACCAAGCACTGCCTGCAGCGACAGGCGCATGGCACTCAGCCGGCCAAGGTTCAGCGAGACCTGCACCTCGCGCTGCGGCGCCCCGACACGTTCCACCTTCCGGATGCCTGGTACGCCGGCCAGGCGATCCTTGAGGGCGCGGCTGCGCGCATCGAGGTCGGCGTACGGCGCCGTGGATGAGACCAGCGCGTACTGCAGGATGTTCACCGTGCCCGTGTTGTTGCTGATCACATCCAGCAGCGCCAGCTCCTGTGGCAGCGTGGGGCGCAGCTGGTTCACCTCGCGCAGCACGTCGTCGCGCTTGCGGTCGGGATCGGAGCCGTCGGCGAACTCGATGTAAATCACGGCCAGCCCATCGGTAATGCTGGTGGTGAGCTTTTTTACGTCGTCGAGCTCCGTCAGCCGCTTCTCGAGCGGATTGACGACCAGCTGTTCGATGTCGTTCGGCCCGGCACCCGGATACACCGCCACCACGCGGAAGCCGGGGAAGCTGATCAGCGGGTCTTCGGCGCGCGGGATCGTCAGGAAGGCCTGCGCGCCGGCCGCCAAAAGCGCGATCAGCAGGACGATCGTGAGTTGCGCATGCTTCACGAAGTAATCGATCAGTTTCATGGTGTAGCCTGCTTCTGCGGCGCGGCATCGGTTGCGGTTCGCTGCGCGGCGGTGGTGACGACGCGGACTGCACTGCCGTCCACGAGGCGCGAGACGCCGGCGGTGACGACGGTCTCCGACCCATCGAGTCCGGACAGCACAGGCACCTGCGCCGTCTGCAGCGCCTCGGCCACATCGG
>JBBSCZ010000338.1:0-2781 GCA_038249795.1 Gemmatimonadales bacterium
GAGGTGCCGGCGGATGATCGCACCCGGAAACGACGCCGGGATGTACATCGCGCGGGAGCCCTGTTCGGCCATGTACATCCGCTCGTTGTAGCTGCCGAACATGATCAGCGGTGGTGTCGTGCGGATCGCCTCGCGCACCGCGGCATTGTCGGGCTTCACGCCTGGCCGCCGCGCGAACGCGAAGGTGCAGGGCAATCCCATCTCGGTCTCGAGGAAATGCCGCACGCCGCGTGAGTACGTCTCGTTGGCGACGATCGCAAAACTCGCGGTGCCGAAGAAGTCCTGCGTCACGCTCCGCCAGAGATCCCACAGCGGCTTGATCGTGGTGTGCTTCTCGTGCGTGATGAACGGCTCCGGATCGAGGCCGAGCAGCTCGCCGAGCTTGCGCAGGAACTTGGTGGTGGAATGCAGGCCAATGGGAGCCTGCAGGTAGGGCTTGTCCAGCGACTCGCAGAGCATGCGTCCGAACTCGCGGTACATGCAGATGTTCACATCGCCGTCCACCAGACGCGGCACATCGGCGAGATGGCTGCCAAGTGGCATGACCATGTTGACCTCGGCGCCGATGCCTTCCACCAGGCGGCGGATCTCGGCGAGATCGCTCCAGGTGTTGAAGTAGCCGTACATCGGGCCAATCAGATTCACGAGCGGCTTCGCGCCCGCAGGGCGCTCGGTGCGCTTCGGCATCACGCCTTTCTTCAGGCCGTACTCGGTCCAGAGCCAGTACAGCGCACGGTCGGCGGCCTGCCACTGATCCTCGTCGATGGTGCGCGGCAGGAAGCGCACGATGTTCGTGCCTTCCGGCGTCACGCCACCGCCGATCATCTCGGCGATGCTGCCCGTGACGACGACGGCCGGCAGCTCCGGGTCGAGCGTGGTGTGTGCGCGGCGCATTGCGCCTTCGGTGCCGTGCTGCCCGAGCTCCTCTTCCGCGAGCCCGGTGACGACGACCGGGAGTTCATGCGGGGGCAGGGCATCGGTGTAGTGCAGCACCGACGTCACCGGCAGGTTTTCGCAGCCCACCGGGCCGTCGATGACGACCTGCAATCCCTTGATGGCGGTGAAGGCATACACGGCGCCCCAGTACCCGCCTGCGCGATCATGATCGAGAACGAGCATCAGACCATCTCCTCGGCCTTGCGTGCCTTCGCCATCTTCGCGAGATGACGCTTGTAGTGGTCGCGGAACTCGGGGCGGTCCACCGGCACTTCTTCCCAGACCCCCGCATTGTGTCCTTCGCCAATGCCGTCGAAGAACGCCTTCATCTCGTCGAAGCGATGCTTGTTGCCGAGGGCCGAGTTGATCACGGTGGCCAGCGAACCGGCACCGGCGGGGCCCATCAGCGGACGCGCCGAGATGAGGTTCGTGAAGTAGAGCGACGGGATACCGAGTTCCTTCGCCTTCTGCACGACCGGCGTGGTGCCGATGGCGAGATCGGGGCGGAACGCCTCCATTGCCTGCAGGTCCTGCTCGAGTGATGCGCGGTACTGCACGTGCACGCCGCGCGCCTCGAGCCACTCGCGATCCGCGGCGCTCCACTGTGTCCTGGGGCAGGCGGTGCCCACGTAGCGCACGTCGGCACCACTCTCCACCAGCAGTCGCGCCACGAGCAGTTCCGAACCTTCGTAGCCGCTCATCGTGATGCGGCCCTTGATCGGGCGTGCTGCAAGCGCGGCCTTGATGGCCGGCAACACGGCGTTCTGTGCGGCCGCGATACGATCGGCGCCAACGCCGGCCGCTTCGCCGATGTTGCGCAGCCAGTCAGCGGTACCATCGTGCCCGACGGGTGCCGAGCCGACGATGGGACGCTGGATGTACTCGAACTCGCGGAACGATGCCGTATAGAACGGATGAATGGCGGCGACGACGGCGCAGTCGAGCGCGGCGTAGAGTTCGCGCCATTCACGCGTCGGGACCACCGGACCCGCCGCCAGACCGAGCGGTGCCAGCAGCATGCCGATGCCGACCGGATCGGCGGGAAACATCTCGCCGATGAGCGTCACGGTCGGCTTGTCGCTCTTGCCGCCGCGCGGTGCGGCGACCGGACCCTGTGCGGCTTCCGTACGCGCATAGCGAAGCATGGCGCCACACAGCACGTCCTTCGCCTCGGCATGCGTCGGCACACCGAAGCCCGGCACATCGATGCCGATGATGCGGACGCCGTTGATCTCCTTCGGCAGCAACTGCAGCGGTACACCCGACGCCGTGGGGACGCAGAGGTTCGTGATCACGATCGCATCGTACAGATCGGGATCGGCCATCTTGAAGACGGCGTCGCGGATGTCCTCGAACAGCTGGCCGGTGACCAGCGTCTCGGAGTTGAACGGCACGTAACCCACGGTGCGGCGTGCGCCGTAGAAATGGCTGGTGAACGTGAGGCCGTAGACGCAGCACGCCGATCCGCTCAGGATCGTGGCGGTGCGGCGCATGCGGAGACCCACGCGCAAGGAGCCGAACGCCGGACACATGGACTGGGGCTGGTCATGCGGCCCCTTCGGATAGTCGGCCGCGTACTGCTCGAGGATGCCGCCCTTGCCACTCGCCATGGCGGCCGCCTTCATCTGTTCCGCGCCCGAGTGACAGCCGACGCCGTCCGTCGGCGGCGCTGTCATGAGGGGCAGCGCGGCGCGGGGGGTGCCCGTGCCGGTGTCGGTGCCCGTGGGCTGCTGGCCATCGTTCACCATCGGCGCGCTGCCGGCATCGTCGTACGCGATCTCGCGGTTCGGTGTCGTGATCATCTGATCACCTGACATGGAGGTCATCGGTTCAGACCGTGTCGTA
>JBBSCZ010000339.1:0-2771 GCA_038249795.1 Gemmatimonadales bacterium
GCGCCCGACATCGTTCCCGTGCCGATCGGCCACGCCTGCGCCAGCACTCGCGCCAGGTGCACCCGCTGCTGCTCGCCGCCTGACAGCGACGGATACCGACGGTGCGCCATGGTTTCCATGCCCACCAGACGCAGCGCCGCCGTGGCGATGCCCTGCTGCACCTGCAGCGTTTCCGGCTGCCACGGCGCGCGACCCATCACCACGACTTCCTCGACACTGAAGTCGAAATCGAGCGTGGACTGCTGCGGCAGCATGGCGCGGAAACGAGCCAGCGCGTCGGGGCGCCACGTCCGCGCATCGCGCCCATCGAATTGCACCGTACCGGCGGAGGGCACCTCGTCTCCGGCCAGCACGCGCAGCAGGGTGCTCTTCCCGGCACCGTTCGGCCCGACCAGCGCCAGCACTTCACCCCGCTCCACCGTGAGCGACACGTCACGAATGAGCGTCGCCGCGGATCGCCGCACCGTCACATCGGCCGCGTGTATCATGCGTAGGCACCGCTGCGGTGACGCACCACCATCCAGAGAAAGACTGGCGCTCCCAGCGCCGCCGTCACCGCGCCGATCGGCAGTTCCGCCGGCGACGTCAGTGTCCGGGCGCCGAGGTCCGTCAGCACCAGCAGCGTCGCGCCCAGCAGCGCGCTCAGCGGCAGCACGCCGCGATGCGATGGACCCACCACCATGCGCACGAGATGCGGGATGATCAACCCGACGAACCCGATCATCCCGGCAAATGCCACGGCAGTGCCCACACCCAGCGCCACACCGGCGATGACCTGCTGCCGCAGCCGATCCGTCGAGACGCCCAGGTGCGTTGCTTCGCGTTCGCCCAACAGCAGCAGATCCAACGGTCGCGCGGCGCGCAGCAGCAGGGCGAGTGAGAGCAGCATCGGAATCGCCGCGATCGACAGCACCGACCACGTGGCACCGCCCAGACTTCCGAGCGACCAGAAGGCGAGCGCACGAAGCTGCGTGTCGTTCGCCACACTCGTGAGCAGACCGGTGCCGGCTCCCGCCAATGCGTTGATCGCGATGCCGGCGAGCAGCATCGTCGCCACTGACGGATTCGCGCGTCCGCGCTGGCGCGAGACGGTCAGGACCAGCACCGCCGTGACGCTCGCACCACCGAAAGCGGCGACGGGCATCAACCACGGAACCCACACCGCGGCCACCGCACCATCCAGCAACCAGCCCCCCAGCACGATGAACGAGGCCGTCGCCAATGCTGCACCCGATGACACGCCGATCACGCTCGGATCCGCCAACGGATTGCGGAAGAGACCCTGCAACGCCCCCCCGGCCGCAGCGAGCGTGGCACCGACCAGCGCCCCGAACAGCACCCGCGGGATCCGAATCGCCCACAGCAGCCCCGCCGATTCGCGATCGAATTCCCACGGCACCGTCATCCCGGCGCGCTCGAGCACCACGCCGAGCACCGACAGGGCGGGCACCTCGACGGCGCCAAAGGATGCAGCCGCGATCAGTGAAGCGCCGAGCGTCAGCAGCACCACCATCAGCGCGACACGACGCCGTTGCGCCCGTGCCAGTGCCGGCGCCGCTGACCCGGCGGGAATCTCGAACGTCAACACCGGCGCCGCCACGTCACGCGGCGACACCGTGCCAACCCGATCGAATGTCGCGGACGGCACTGTCATTCGCGCGCGACTTTGCGTGCCGGTGCCGTCGCCGACGACGCGCCGTGCAGCGCCTGCGCGAGCGTCTCGATTGCCAGTGGGAGCCGCGGCCCGAAGCCGAGCAGCAGGTCGTCCGGCATGGTCACGACCCGACGCGCACGTCCCGCCGGCGTCTGCGCCAGACCGGGCAGCCGCAGCAGACCGTCGACGCCGCCCAGCGACTCCAATCCCTGCGTCGGCACCACGATCACGTCGGCGCCACTCGTGACCACCGCTTCGGCCGTGAGCGGCTTGTACCCTTCGAACACCCGTCCCACGTTGTCGCCACCCGTCATCCGGATCATCTCGTCAGCACCGGTGGCCCGGCCGGCGACGAACAGCGTGCCCATGCCGCGTGCGTAGATGAACAACACCTTCGGACGCGTCGCACGTCCGGCGGCATTGGCCTCCGCGCGCGCCACCTGCGACCGCACCTGCACCGCCAGCGAATCGGCGAGCCGTGGCACGCCGAGCAGACGCCCGATCCGTTCGATGCGCTCGACGGCGATCGCACTCGTCTCACCCGCTGGCAACAGCACCACCTGCACACCGGCACTGCGCAGCTGTGCAACCGTTGCCGGCGCCGAACCGGTGTCCGCAATCACCAGCGACGGACGCAACGCCATGATCCCTTCGGCGCCCGCCTGCCTGAAGTACCCGACGTTCGGCAGACGTTGCACCGGCGCCGGATACTTGCTGCTGGCGTCCACGCCCACCACCTGCGATCCGCGGCCGAGCGCAAAGACCGTTTCGGTGATGGCACCGCCGAGGGTGACGATCCGCGGCGCGGCGGAGCGCTGCGCCTCCAGCGCCGACGCCCCCAGACTCCCACACCACACCAGCGCCAGCAGTCGCTGCGTCCGTGTCATGTCGCTGCCGCCAGCACGCCGTCGAGCAGGTGACCGAACCCGGGCGGCGTGCTGCCCTGTCCCTCCATTCGCTTGCCGAAGACCTGCACGATGGTCCCACCCTGCGCGTCGAAGATCTCGAGGGAGCGGATCGGCCCATCCGCCGACTGCTTCGTCACCACCCACGATTCCGCGAACGCCGTGTCGCGGGCGTGCAGGTTGAATCCCGGATCCATCACGTTGAGCCACCC
>JBBSCZ010000340.1:0-2752 GCA_038249795.1 Gemmatimonadales bacterium
GGCGGGAAATGGCCCGCCGGATGCCTCCGCCCATGGATCGCACAGCACGACGTTCACGCATTCGCCACGTGCCTGCATTGCCTCGCCGATTGCCTGCGCCGCAGCGCGATGTCCTCCGCCGGTATCGGCGAATGCAATGAGCACCGTCGTCATGCAGCCGTCGCAGAGAAGTCCAGGACCTCGGCGTGGAAGGCTTGCGTGATCGGTGTGCCGGCGTAGCTGCGCGGCACAGCGATCCCGAGCGCGTACAGCACCGTTGCGGGCACGTCCAGCAGCGTGAGTCCTGACGGCAACTGCTGCGGCCGGATGCCAGCGCCGTGCAGGAAGATCGGGATGGTGCAGTCGAAGGGGTGCGCGCTGTCGTGATGTGTGGCCACTCGACCGCCGCCGCCATGATCGGCGAGCGCGAGAAGCAGCGTGTCGTCGAAAGATCCCTCCAGCTCTTCCAGTAGCATGCCGAGTGCATGATCCATGCGGCTCACGGCCGTGAGGTAGGCGGTGGACATCCACCCGGCGCTATGGCCGATGGTGTCGCAATCAGGCCAGTGCATCACGATGAGTCCCGTGTGCTGCTCGCGAAGCGCTGGAGTCGCGGCGGCGAGCAGCACGTGCGCGTTGGCCGCTGCGAATGTCGTGTGCTGCAGGCCGAGTGTCCGGACGATCCGATTGGCCATGTTGCGCAGCAGCCAGGGTACCGAGCGCACCACGCCGCTGGCAGGCAGGCCGGCGGCGACGACGGCGTGCGGCAGTGTCGTCATCGGGACACGCGGCGTGGGCACACGAAACCGATCGCTGTCCACGCCGTGGTCCATGGGCGACAAACCGGAGAGCAGCGATGTCATGGCGACCGCCGTCACACTGGGCAGCACCGTGGTGGCCTCGGTGGTGCAGGCGCTGAGGGCCTGCAGCCGGGTAAGGTGTGGAAAAAGGGGATTGCCGACCAGATCGGCGCGCAGTCCGTCCAGCACGAGCAGGACGACGCGGCGGGCGTGTGGACTGGCGGACGACTGGGAGGAGAGCTGCATCGCGGGCCTCAGGAAAAGTGGTATGCGACCAAATCACCGCTGGCGCTGTCTCGGCAGCGTGACCGGTCGGTGCCGTTCGGGTCACAGATCGGTCTGGGACAGGAGACGATTGCCTGACCGCTTGTGCCCGCTGCTGCGCAGGTGAGGATTTCTGACGTCACACCGTCCCGCGTCTCGGCGCCGTCACCCTCCTGTCTCTAGATCTCCGCATGCGACTCTCACGTTCTTTCGCCCGCGTTGCCGCGATTGCGGCGCTCGTCCTCGCACCGATGACTCTGTTCGCGCAGGCGCGGAACGTCGTCGGGACGTACAACACCACCGTGAACAGTCCACAGGGTGCGCTCAAGGCGGTGATCACGATCACCGGCGCCGCGGGTACCTACGCCGGGACGCTGGCGGCCGAGGGCTTTCCGGTGATGGCGCTGTCGAAGGTCACGCCGATCGAGAGCGGTGTGTCACTGGTCGTCGATTCGCCGGACGGCATCACGGTATCGATGAAGTTCGTCGATGCCACCAAGGTGCAGGGCACGCTCTCGTACATGGGCCTGGAGATGGGGATCGACGGGACCTTCGTCGCGGCGGCCGGTATCGGCGCGGGAATGAAGCCCGCCCGCGAGTAGGGCCGTCCTCAGTGACGCTGCGCTCTCCCTCCGCCCCCTCTCCCAGTCGAGAGGGGGCGGCTGTGCTTTGAGAGGCTCGGACAGCGAACTGCAACTCCGTTCACGCGAAGGCGCGAAGCAGCGAAGGATGGGAGGGTTCTGCGCAGTTCGAACTACGAACACCCCTTACACGGAGCCGCGGAGCTGCGGAGGAACTGCAAAAAGCTTTGGGAACTGCGTGTGGCGAGCGCAGTTCCCCTCGATTTTTCGGAGCTACACGTCGCGTGGAGGCTTGGTGTGATGCGCAGAGCCCTCCGTGTTTCCGCGGCTCCGTGTGAGGGGTGTTTGCGGTTCGCTGTTCGCGATAGGCAGAACCCTCCCATCCTCCGCTGCTTCGCGCCTTCGCGTGAACAGAGTTCAAAACGCTGGCGAAACGCTCGAGCCAGCAAAGTGCACGATGTCAAGCCGTTGCTGATGACGAGCGTCTGCCGCAGTTTGCCGACTCGCCGCACTTCCGCTATTTCCGCTCAGCATTCCGATGGCCTCGTCACTCATCTCGACTGTCGCACGCGAACTCGCGCTCCCGGTGTCGTCCGTGGAGCGTACCCTCGAGCTGTTCGGCGAGGGCAACACGTTGCCATTCATCGCGCGCTACCGGAAGGAGGTCACCGGCGGGCTGGACGAGGTGCAGCTGCGTGACGTGCGCGATCGGGCGCAGTACCTGACCGAGCTCGAGGAGCGGCGGGCGGCGGTGCTCAAGAGCATTCAGGAGCAGGGCAAGCTCGACGACGCGCTGAAGGCGAAGATCGTGGGCGCCACCACCAAGCAGGTGCTCGAGGATCTGTACCTGCCCTACAAACCCAAGCGCCGCACCCGGGCGACGATCGCGCGCGAGCGCGGGCTGGCGCCGCTGGCCGAGCAGGTGTGGGAGGGCGCACTCGACGACGCCGGCGTGCGGGCGTTGGCCGCCACGTTCGTCGACACCGGAAAGGAGGTGCCCGACGTCGATGCCGCCGTACAGGGGGCGAAGGACATCCTGGCCGAGCAGGTCGCGGAAGATGCGGCGGTGCGCGGGTGGATCCGCGACGTCACGCGCACGAAGGGTGCGGTAAAGAGCGCGCGTTCGTA
>JBBSCZ010000341.1:0-2735 GCA_038249795.1 Gemmatimonadales bacterium
ATGGCCGCGCGACGGTCTGGGCCTCGACGCAGAGCCCGAGTGTGGCGCGGCACGCAGCGGCCAGGGCGCTCGGCATCGCCACCAGTGATGTCGACGTCAAGGTGCAATACATCGGTGGCGGCTTCGGACGGCGATTGGACGTGGACTTCGTGGCGCAGGCCGCAGCGATCGCGAAGGTGACCGAAGGCGTGCCGGTGCAGGTGCTCTGGTCCCGCGAAGAGGACATGCGCCACGATTTCTACCGCCCGGCGTGCGTTGCACGATACGACGCAGCGCTGGATGCGAACGGCAAGCTGCTGGCGTGGACGAGCCACTCGGCATCGCAATCGGTTGTGGCGAGCACCATGCACCGCTACTTCGGCCTGCCACAGATTCCGATCGACCGCACCACACTCGAAGGGGCGTTCGACCAGCCGTATGCATTCCCCGCCATTCGCGCCGCGCACACGATCGTGGAACTGCCGGTCCCCGTGGGCTACTGGCGATCGGTCGGCTATTCCCACACGACGTTCTTCACCGAGAGCTTCATGGACGAGGTGGCGGCAGCTTCGGGGCAGGATCCAGTGGCGTTCCGGCTGTCACTGCTGCAGGAACGCCCTCGCCACGCCGCCGTGCTGACCCGTGTGGCGCAACTTGCCGACTGGAACACTCCACGACCCGCGCGATCGGATGGTGTGCGCAGCGGACGCGGCGTGGCACTGCACGAATCGTACGGATCGGTGACGGCACAGGTGGCTGACGTGGAAGTCAGCGCCGACGGAACCTTACGCGTCGCCCGCATGTGGTGTGTGATCGACTGCGGATTTCCCGTAAATCCGGTGATGATCCATCAACAGTTGGAGGGTGGCATCATCTTCGGGCTGTCGGCGGCACTGTACGGTGAAATCACGCTCGAGAACGGTCGTGTGGTGCAGGGCAACTACAACGATTTTCCCATTCTCGCGCTGACCGACGCACCGGCGATCACGGTGGAGATCATGCCGAGCGATGCGTATCCGAGCGGTGTCGGCGAGCCGCCGGTGCCGCCGGTGGCACCAGCCGTGGCGAACGCGATTTTCGCCGCCACCGGCCAGCGGCTGCGCGCGCTGCCGCTGCGTTTCCCCACCAGCGCCTGACGATGACGACGACGATCATCGTCAACGGCGAATCAGTTGACGTGGACGCCGAACCGGACACTCCGCTGTTGTGGGTGTTGCGCGGCGAATTGCAGTTGACGGGTACGAAGTTCGGGTGCGGCATCGCGGCCTGCGGTGTGTGCACGGTGCACCTCGATGGCCAGCCGGTGCGCGCCTGCGTCACGCCACTCTCCGCTGTTGGCACGCGCGCCGTCACGACGATCGAGGGTCTCGCCGGCCCGGACGCCGACGCACTGCACGCCGCCTGGACGGCGCTCGACGTGGTGCAGTGCGGCTACTGCCAACCCGGCCAGATCATGAGCGCCTGCGCACTGCTTCGCGCGACGCCTGCGCCGACCGACGCCGAAATCGATGCGGCGATGAACGGAAACCTCTGTCGCTGCGGCACCTATCCGCGCATCCGCGCCGCGATTCATCGGGCGTCCGAGTCAGTCGGCAAAGGAACTGCCTGACGCAAAGGCGCAAAGGGTACGAAGGGAAAGGCCGCAAAGAACTGCTTTGATGGGAACTGCGCTCGCTCGGGAAGAGCTGCGCACTTCCCCAAAAAATCCTTTGCGCCTTTCTTCTGCCTTTGCACCTTTGCGTCAAGCTGTTCGCTGTTCGCGGCGCAACAATGACGCTGTTCAGTCGTTGACGAGCACGAGCTTCCCCTGCACGTCGCGCGCCGACATGCGCGCGAAGGCGGTCTTGAGATCGCGCATCGGCAGCGTGGCATCGATCACGGGCTTCACCTTCCCCTCGCCGTACCAGATCATCAGGTCGAGCATCATGTTCGCGGCCGAGCGGGGCTCGCGTTTGGCGTACTCGCCCCAGAATACGCCGACGACCGATGCGCCCTTGAGCAGCGCCAGGTTCAGGGGGAATGCGGGGATCGGTCCCGCAGCGAAACCGATCACGAGATGGCGCCCGCGCCAGGCGATGGAGCGGAAGGCGAGTTCGCTGAGGTCGCCGCCAACGGGATCGCAGATCACGTCGGGCCCCTTGCCCTCGGTGATCGTGCGCAGCGCATCGCGCAGGTTCTCGGTGCCGTAGTCGATCGTGGCATCGGCGCCGAGTGTCTGGCAGAAGCGGCACTTTGCCGCGGTGGAGGCAGCGGCAATCACGCGGGCACCGGCCGCCTTCGCGATCTGGATCGCCGAGGTGCCGACACCGCCGGCAGCGCCGAGCACCAGCACCGTCTCCCCTTTATTCAGCTGCGCGCGGTCGATCAGCGCGTGATGCGACGTGCCATACGTGACGATGAAGGCCGCCGCGTCGGATGGCGGAAAGCCCGTCGGGAGTGGTACGCAGAGCAGTGCGCTGACGACGATGTGGGTGGCGAATGCGCCGACGCTCGACAGCCCGGCCACGCTCTGTCCAACCTTGAGCCCTTTCACGCCGTCGCCCACCGCCTCGATCACGCCCGCGAACTCGGAGCCGGGGATGAACGGCACCGCCGGCTTCACCTGATACTTCCGCTGCACGATGAGCAGATCGGGAAAGTTCAGGCTCGCGGCCTGGATGCGGACCAGCACCTCACCGGGGCCGGGCGCAGGCGTGGGCTGCTCCACCCAGCGCAGGTCGTCGACGCTCGCTGCCGTTTCGCAGAGCCACGCGTGC
>JBBSCZ010000342.1:0-2687 GCA_038249795.1 Gemmatimonadales bacterium
TCCATCATCTGCGCCATGAAACCGCCGCCCCAATTCGTGCGCCAGGCGTCGGTCGGCTTGAAGAGGTGCGCGGACGATGCCACGATGGCCGGTGTGACCTGACGCAGCGCGCTGATGTTGTCCATCACCCAGAATCCGCGACCATGCGTGGCAGCGATCAGGTCGGCGTCCTTGATGCGCAGGTCATGCACCGGCACCAGCGGCAGGTTGCGGCGCATCGAGCGCCAGTTGGCGCCGTCATCGAACGAGATGTAGACACCGCGCTCCGTGCCGGCGAACAACAGGCCGCGACGCACCGGATCCTCGCGCACCACGCGGAGGTAATGCTCGTCGTCGATGCCGCTGACGATCAGCGTCCAGGTCTTGCCGAAGTCGGTCGTCCGGTAGATAAGCGGCTTCTTGTCACCGAGTTGGTAGCGGTTCGCTGCAATATACGCCGTGCCGGCGGCGTAGTGCGACGGCTCGATGATCGCGATGCGCGTGAAGTCACCGATACCCGGCGGCGTCACATTCTCCCAAGTGCGACCGGCGTTCTTCGACAGGTGCACGAGACCGTCGTCGGTACCGACCCACAGCACTCCCGGCTGCACCGGTGACTCGTCGAACGCGAAGATCACCGCGTAGGTCTCGACGCCGGTCTGGTCCTTCGTGATCGGGCCGCCCGACGCTTCCATCGTCTTCGGGTCGCGACGTGCCAGTTCCGGCGACACTTCGGTCCAGCTCTCGCCTTCGTTGGTGCTGCGGAAAAGCTTCGATCCGGCGGCGTACACCACGTTCGGATCGTGGCGTGAGAAGACGATCGGGAAGGTCCACTGGAAGCGGACCGCGATGTCCTTCGACGAGTAGCCCATCGGGTTGACGGGGTACACCGTGATATTGCGTTCGAAGCCGGTGCGCATGTCCTTGCGCGTCAGCAGGCCGCCGTAACTGCCGGCAAAGATGATCCATGGCTTGGTCGGATGCGGCGTGACGTAGCCCGACTCACCGCCACCCGCGTCCTTCCAGTCTGAAAGCGCCACGCGGCCCTCGGCACGGCTCGGACCACAGAGCGTCGAGTTGTCCTGCTGCGCACCGCAGATCTGATAGGGGTAATCGTTGGTGACGTCGACGTGGTACCACTGCGCCGTCGGGAAATCCTCGTCGGTCCAGGTCTTCGCGCCGTCGGTGCTCACCGTCGCACCACCATCGTTCGCCTCGACCATGCGATTCGGATCGTTCGGCGCGATCCAGAGATCGTGATTGTCGCCATGCGGCACGCGGATGCTGCCGGGAAAGGTCTTGCCGCCGTCGCGCGAGCGATGGAAGCCCACGTTCAGCGCGTAGACGACGTTCGAATCCTTCGGATCGGCGACCAGATTCGAGTAGTACCAGGCGCGCTGACGCAGCTTGCGATCGCGATTGATGTAGCTCCAGGTGGCACCGGCATCATCGGAGCGATACACGCCGCCCGAATCATGTTCGATGATCGCCCACACTCGGCTTGGCATCGCCGGCGAAACGGCGAGGCCGATCTTACCCAGCACACCCTTCGGCATGCCGGCGGCGGTGCGCGAGATGTTGGTCCACGTCATGCCGCCGTCGAGCGACTTGTAGATGCCGCTCCCCGGACCACCCGACGACATCGACCATGCCGTGCGATACGCCTGCCAGGTGGCGGCGTAGAGAATGTCGGGATTCGACGGATCAACCTGAATGTCGATCGCGCCCGTCGAGTCGTCGACGAACAGCACCTTCGCGAACGTCTTGCCGCCGTCGGTGGTCTTGAAAACGCCGCGGGTGCTGCCGGCCTTGAACGGATCGCCGAAGACCGCGAGCCACGCTACATCGGTGTTGGTGGGATGGATGCGGATGGCGGCGATGTGCTCCTCGCGGAAGCCGAGCATCGACCACTTCTTGCCACCGTCGGTGGTCTTCCAGAGTCCGTCGCCGCCGGCGGTGTTGCCGCGGATGTCGGTCTCGCCGCCGCCGACCCAGACCACGTCGGCATTCTTCGGATCGACCGTGATCGCGCCGATGGTGCCGCCAAAGTAGTTGTCACTGGCGGGGGACCAGTTCTGGCCGCCGTCGACGGTCTTGTAGACGCCGCCGCCGGTGGTGCCCATCCAGTACTCGTTCGGACGCTGGACCGAGCCCGCGGCCGCCACCGAGCGACCGCCACGCGCGGGGCCGACTTCGCGCCAGCGCATGGCACCGAAGACGGTGGAATCGAAGGTCAGCGGGCCCGACGGGGGCGGCGGAACCATGCGTCGTACGGGGCTCGCCGCAGGCCGACGGACCTGCGCGTCGAGGGCCAGCGGCAGGAGGCCGAGCAGGGCGAGCGCGGCGGCCGAACGGGCGCCGGATCGCGGGAGCGTGAAAGTCACGCGGTGTCTCCTTGGGTGGGACAGGACTCTGGGCGGCCACTACGCCGCTGGATTTGGGCACACATAACGATATCTGCGGTACGCTGCTCCCGCGCGAATCGCTGCAGGCCGGCGAATCGCGAGGCCTCCTTCACCTAACGCAGTAACGACGAGCTCACTGAATCGGACGTCAGAATTCCGCGGATTCAACTCACCCGATCACGCGGCCAACGAACCGCTACGGCCGTGCGGCAACCGGCGCACGCCCCGTCGCCAGGGCATGAGCGAGCAGGACCGCGACCGCGAGCGTCGATGCCACGATGAGCCCCGACGACGGGATCGCCA
>JBBSCZ010000343.1:0-2600 GCA_038249795.1 Gemmatimonadales bacterium
CGACGGGAAGGCGTTGACGTAGTTGGTGGAACCCGTCACCGGCGTCACCGTCACAGCGCTGCCAGTCTGCGTGACCCGGCCCGCCGAGTTGTCGGTGCTCGTCTGCTCGACGCGCATCCCGGGGATCAGGCGCAGTGCGCCAAGGTCGAAGGTGCCCATCACGTAGCCGGCCAGCACATCCTCGCCCACCGAGTACGTGCCACCCTGCGAGGCGAGCGTGCTGCTCGTCGCATTCAGCGTGAAGGCCCCGGGATTGGCGGCGATGAACGCGGCGGCACGATCGGTGTCGAGGCTGCGTCCGAACTGATAGTCACCGCCGAACGTCGTGCGACCGACGGTTTCCGTCACCAGGTTCGAAAACAGCGTGGCGCCGGTGGCGTTGGCAGAGTTTGCGCCAAGCGCGTTGGTATGGGTCTGCGTATTCTGCACGTTCTCGCGATCCTTGAGCCGCGCCGCAAAGCCCATCCGGATCGTGCCGATCGAGACCGGCACCGCCAGGTTCACCTTGGCGCTCAGATCATCGTCCTTCGTGTTCCGCACTTCGCGCGTGAAGCTGTTGAACGGGAATCGCGTCGGGTCGTCGAACGATCCGACGACGACGTTGGCTCGCGGCCGCTCCGGATCGGCGAAGTTGTATGCCAGCGTCATGCCCGTCTGCCGGAAGGCCAGCGTGCGGACGTCGGGGCGCTCCTCGGAGGCGCGTGACGTCCCCAGGGTCCAGTCGAAGGCCAGTCCGTTGTTGGCGAAGTGCTCACCACCAACCTGTGCCGTAATGATCTCCTGTGTCACCTTCCGGATGCGGGCGTCGCGATCCATGCGCGCGCCGGTGACCGTGCCGGAGTCGGGCGAGATCTGCGTCCACCGGGCACCACTGCCACCGCGAAAGCCGAAGCGCGTGCGCAACCGCAGCTCATCATCCTCGAAGGAATTGTACGTGCCGCGCACGAACAGCTTGCTGTTGTTGCCCAACATGTAATCGAACGTGGCGTTGGCGCCCTGTCGGAGGCGGTTCACCTGCGGATAGTCGCGCAATTCAAACAGGTTCGGTGCATCCAGCGACGTCTGCGATGGCGCCACACCGCACTCGCGCGTCTGCGCGCACCAGTCGCCTTCGATGTTCTGCGAGGCGCGATCATTCCGGTAGTAGGTGCCACCGAACATGGCGCCGAACTTCTGTGACGTGCCGAAACGCTTGCCAAGGTTGGCGCCAAAGTTCAAGAGACCACCACCGCCCAGTGCGTTCTGCCCACCAGCCGCCGTGAAGTTGATCAGGGGGCGGTTCGCGCGCGCGGTGCGAGTGACCACGTTCACATTCCCGCCGATGGCATCGGCATCCATGTCCGGGGTCAGCGTCTTCGAGACCTGAATCGCTGCCGCCTGATCGGAGGGAATGAGGTCCATCGGCAGCTGTCTGGTGCTCTGCTCCGGCGTGCTGATGCGAAGCCCGTTCAGCGACATCGAGTTCAGCTCACCCGCCGTCCCGCGGATCTGCACGAACCGCCCCTCGCCCTGATCACGCACGACCGCCACACCCGGCACGCGAGCCAGCGCCTCGGCGAGGTTCGGGTCGGGGAGGCGACCGACGAGTTCATTGTCGATCACCGTCGAGATGTTGCCTGCCGCGCGTTGCTGGTTGAGCGCCGCAGCCTGACCAGCGACCTGACCGGTCACGAGCACCGTTGCGAGATTGGTTGCTGCCGTCGACAGTTTGACGTTCTGCGTGACGGTCTCGCCGGCGCGCACCGTCACCGAGAGGGTCTGCGGCCCGAAACCGATGTAGCGATACGTCACGGTGTGGGGGCCGGCCGACACGCGCGTGAGACGGTAGCTCCCGTCGCGTTCCGTCGCCGCGCCGCCGCGCGCCTTGTCGAGCATCACCAGCACGCCGCCGAGTGGGCGCCCGGTGGCGTCGGTCACCGTGCCGGCGATGACACCGGTGCCCGCTTGCGCCGCAAGGGGCGTTGATACGAAAACGAACAACGCTGCGGCGGCGATAATCGTCGCACAGGCGCGAAATTTTGTGAGAAACAGCACTTTCTGGAGCTCCGTCGTTTTCCGGGGGGGAAGTGAACGACGCAAGGTGCCTTGGACAAACCCACCAGCCCATCACGGCTTCGTCTATTCCGGGTAACAGAAGCGTGAAGAACAGCTCGGCCTGCCGATGACCCGGGTCAGATCGGGCTACCGAACCCGGTTGGCAACGCCATCGATCGCTCGCTGCACGTCCTCCCACCGGTAAAAGTGAAAGGCGCCTCGGTTCGACATCATGGCCAGCATGCCCCTCGGGAAGCTCGCACCGAGGGCACGCGAGGTGACATCCAGCCCATCCGTCTGCTGTGCCATCACCGGGATCACCGCCAGCAGCGCATGTGTGTGCGAATTCCCGACTGCCCCTTCGCGCGGGAAGACCTGAATCCGATTGGCGCCCTGATCCGACAGGATGATGTAGCCCGTCAGCGAGTCACGCTGATAGATCGCCAGCCCCTCGTGATCGTCGCGCACGCCAGTGGTCGCGAACAGCGCGAGCTCGGTCGACCCTGAGTCAGGATCCGCATGATACTTCCGGACGCCGACACCTTCGTCGGAAAAGTACACGAAGC
>JBBSCZ010000344.1:0-2594 GCA_038249795.1 Gemmatimonadales bacterium
CGGGTCGACGGTCTCGGTGCCCGCCGTCGGGCCGTCCGACTTGTCCGACCGGTACGTCACCGCCTTGGCGGCCCGGTCGTACGTCAGCCGTTCCAGCGCGACGGGATTCCGGGCGCAGTAGCGCGCGAGGCGGGTGCTGTAAACGCCGTCGATGGCGTTGAACACGGAGTCACTCCGGACCAGTGTCAGCAGAGCCATCTCGCCGGTCGCGCCGCGCAGAACACGCGGTTGAACCACGAACAGTTCCACGACATACGCGGCGACGCAGAGCGGGACGTACACGCAGCCAAAGGCAACACCCAGCTGGCTCCAGATCTGTCGTTCGCTCGAGACCACGGCATTCACGCAGGCCAGCATGACGAGGAAACTGGGCGCGAGCAGCAACGACGGGACGATGGGAAGAATGACATGCCATGGTGCTGACAGCAGCCGCGCTTCTGTCAGCACCGCTGCGACGGTGAACAGAGCGCAGAACACCGCCGTCAGGATCGCCGACCAATAACCGAGCCGTGCCGCTACACGCGATATCGTAGCTGTCGAGATCATGTCGCGTGTCGCGCGGGTGCCGTCGACGTCGGTGCGTGTCGGGCAGCGCTACCCCGTCGGTTCGCAAACAGTACGCCGCTCACGAGTACGTTCATGACGGTGCCGAGTGCGACGGGAATCGGCGCGTACCACACGACGAGCCACACCACGCCGGCACCCAGCGCGCTGAGCCAGCGAGACCAGTTCAGCGGCCCTCGCATCACCATCCCGATCGCTGCAACGAACGTGAACAACGCCCAGACGAGCATCGTGAACTCGAACGTCTGCCACCAGAACGATTCGACGTGCCCCTCGGCCCGGTCCTTGACACCGTGAAGAATTTTGCGCACCGCGAGATGGTCCGTGAACTCAGTGAACAAGTCCATGAACAATGCGAGGGGTTGCGTCCAGTGATGACTCCACTGGATGCGGCTCACCAGTCGCGTATGAGTCGTGTTCACCGGGTACAACGCCCACGTGAACGCACCGGGAAACCGGCCCGACGCTCCCGACCAGACGAGAAACTCATTCGGCCGTATGGCGTTGAAGATCAGGCCTCCCGCCGCACTCAGTGGGAGCGGATCTCCGATCGCCGGTCGCTGCAGAGCAGGCAGGATGCGATCCGCGCTGTGCATGCCCCGTGGGCTGCCTAGATTCTCGAGAATGTCATAGCCATAGAAGCCCGCGCGTCCGTACCCGAGCTGCACCAGCCACGGCCAGATGTCCTCCGGGGCCGCGTTGATCGTGATGGCTCGTGTGGCGAGGAACGTCGGGTGATCGCTGAGCGCGTCGCCAGGCATGGCGCGTGCGATCTCTGCATCGGTCGCGCCCCATTGCAACTGCGACTGACGTGCCACGAGCAGATAGGCGCCGAGCACCAGCCCAATTATGGCAATCGCACTCAGCAGTCGGACAATTAATGTGGGCTGTTTCAACATGCCCTCGGTTCGTTGCCGCAGTTCGGGAGACGACCTTCGATCCAGGTCATGGGAATGTGTCGCGAGCCGCGTCGTAGCGCGAGGGGTGGTGCCGTGGGCACGCGCGCGTCGCTGTGCTCAAGCCCTCCGTGCGCGAAGAACGTGCCGCCCACCCGCGCCATTTCCAGGCACAACGAGTCGTGGGTGCAGGCGAGGTGAGTGGCAATTGCTGTCCGCAGCCGATGCAAATCATCCGATGTCAACCGAGACAGCGGCAACAACCGAGGGCGCCGGGGTGTGTAAACGCCGAACGCTGCTGCCGATTTACACCGTCGTCATCCGGACGATTCCAGCGCTTCATCGCGGACCCGTTGAACGCCGCCGTAAAGTCCGCCTGATCCATCGTCAGAATCTCGCGCGCCAGCGTACGCGCGTCCCTGTCAACGAACATCTCGCGTGCCGCAAACGGCGACCCCTCCCGTTCGGCCTCACGGTCGAAGACCTCGAGCACGGCATCTCCAAGCTTCGCAACCACGTGATCGGCTGCGTCTTCCACGCGCTCGGCCTCATCGAACAGTGGGGAAGCGGCATCCAACGGATGACCGCCGCTTATCGCGAGGCTGGGCTGGACCACCCTCGGTTCGAGGAGATCGCGACGAGATTTCGCGTGACCATCTTTACCACACAGGTCGATCGCCCCACCCTCGACGACACCGACCAGGCCATCGTGAAGGCAGTGTCCGACGGGGAGGGCAAGTCGACGCGTCAGATCGCTGCCGTCATTGGGCTTACGACCCGCGCGTGCCGCACCCGCCTCTTACGGCTCGCGGGGAACGGGCTCGTGCGCGAAGTGGGAAGCGGACCGCAGGACCCGAAGCGGCGCTATTTCCTTGCCAAGCAGCACCGCTGACGAACGGGGACGTGCGCTGGTCGGATGATGATCCGAGCACGTCGATTGCCCACGCCGCGTGTCAGGGCCCGCGGCCGACTGCGCCGACGCGCTCCATCATCTGTTCGGGATAGGAATTTCAATCGGGGTCGGTCGACTATTCGTCGAACGTACGGCGCGATCGCCGACCTCGCCAGCACCGCGTGAGGGGCGGCGGCGTGCCCTGTCTCTCGCACGGGCGCCGTGCGCGCCGTCCGAGCGGC
>JBBSCZ010000345.1:0-2568 GCA_038249795.1 Gemmatimonadales bacterium
GACGAACGGACTCCCCACCCTCGCAGACCTGGAAGCGGCGGCACGGTTGGTGTACTCGGCTTTTCCGCCGACGCCGCAGTACCGCTGGCCACTGCTCGAGGCGCGGCTGGGAGTGCGGTGCTGGGTCAAGCATGAGAATCACACCCCCGTCGGCGCCTTCAAGGTGCGCGGCGGGCTGGTGTACATGGACTGGCTCCAGCGCACCCATCCCGATGTGCCCGGCGTCGTGACCGCGACCCGCGGCAATCATGGGCAATCGGTAGGGTATGCCGCCCGGCGCAGCCATGTGCGTACCTGCGTGGTCGTGCCACACGGCAACAGCGCCGAGAAGAACGCCGCGATGCGCGCGCTGGGCGTGGAGCTGATCGAGGAGGGCGACGATTTCCAGGCCAGCGTGGAGGCCGCCGACCGGATCGCCGTGGAACGGGGCTGGCACCGCCTGCCCAGCTTCGATTCGCGCCTCGTGAGCGGCGTCGGTACCTACGCGCTCGAACTCCTCCGCGCCGCGCCCCACGTCAGGACCGTCTACGTGCCGATCGGACTCGGCTCCGGCGCCTGCGGCGTCATCGCCGCGCGCGACGCACTGCGGCACCAGGCCGAGGTGGTGGGGGTGGTCTCGACCGAGGCGCCGGCGTATGCACGCTCGATCGAACGGGGCGAACCCGTTTCCGCCGCCGTCACCACCCGCATCGCCGATGGCATGGCCTGCCGCACGCCCGTGCCCGCAGCGCTGGCCGTGCTGCAAACCGGACTGGCGCGCGTGGTGCTGGTGAGCGACGACGAGGTGGAAAGTGCCATGCGTCATCTGTTTTCCGACACGCACAACGCCGCCGAAGGAGCTGGGGCGGCGGCACTGGCCGCGGCACTGCAGGAACGCGGTGCCCTGCAGGACGAGATCGCGGTGATCCTCTGCGGCGGCAACGTGGATCGCAGCCAGTTCGCGCAGGTGCTCGCCGGCGGCTGACCGCCGTAACGGCCCGACGGCTGCTGCCGATACTCTCACACGTTCCCGTGGCCGGACCTCACCTCCGGTCGCACGCGTCCGTGTCTGCAGGCCTCCGGAGTGTTCGTCCTGTCTGTGCGCACGCGTCTGACCCTCGCCCTCGCCGCCTCGACGGTCGCAGGCATCCTGGCGATGCTGGCGGGTGCGGCTCACCTGATGCAGCTGCACGCCCTCGGCGCCAGCGTGTCGGCATCGGAATTCCAGCGCGCCGTGTGGGCGACGCTGCTCTTCGTGGCGGTCGTCGCCAACGGTGCCGGGTTGCTGGTGGTGGCGGTGACGACGCGCGCACTGCGACGCGGTGTGAGTCAGGTGCGTGACGCCCTGCTGTCACTCGTCACGCACGTCGACCATCACCCCGTGCCCGCAGCCTTTGGAGCGCATGCCGAACTGCAACCACTGCACGATGCGGTGCACGAAGCGCGCGGACACCTGCAATCGTTGCTGACGGAGGTGCGACTCGAACGGGATCGCAATCGCGCGATCATCGACACGGTGTTCGCGAGTGTGTTCGCGGTCGATGGCGGCGGCCGCATCATCCATGCGAATGCGGCAGCGGCGCGCATGTTCGACCGTCCGATGCACGCCCTCACCGGGGTGGTGTTGTCGGACATGATCGCCACCGAGTCGCTGCAGATGAGCGTTGACGAGTACGGAACGATCACCTGCCACGCCGATGCCGATGGCGGCCGGTTCACCACCAATTTTCGCGTGTTCGGGCGGCGCGCATTCCCCGCCGACGTCTCGGTGACGCCGCTGGCACTCGAGGGGCAGCGGGCGTGGGCGGTGTTCGTGCACGACCTGAGCGCAGAACAGCAGATTCAGTCGGAACTGCAGACGGCACGGCTGATGGCGGAAGAGACCAACCGCGCGAAAACAGCGTTCCTGGCGCGTATCGGTCGCGAATTGCGGGCGCCGCTCGACGCCGCACTCGGCTTCACGCAGGTGGTGCTGCGCAGTCGCAGCTCGCAGCTCAGCGAACGTGATCGGCATTACCTGGAGCGGGTGCATGCAGGAGGGGAGCACCTGATCACGCTCGTCAGCGACATCCTCGACCTCTCGCAGATCGACGCCGGCACCATCGCCCTCGACATGGCGGATACCGATGTGACCGCGGTGGCGCAGTCGCTGGTGGCGCAGTTCGACGCGCAGGTGGCCGGCCGCCCCGTGCTGCTGGCGAGCGAGCTGCCCGAAGTGTCCGCGTATGCGCGAGTGGATGCGCTGCGCCTGCGGCAGGTGCTCACGAACCTCGTCAGCAACGCCGTGAAGTTCACCGCGCGTGGTACGATCACGATCACCGTCTGCACACAGGGCAGCGGCAACCGGGCCACCGCCGTGATCGTGCGCGATACGGGCATCGGCATCCCGCTCGAGCGGCAGGCACACCTCTTCGACCTGTTCGCGTACGCCGACCACGACGCGGTCAATCACTACAGCGGGTCGGGACTCGGCCTCGCACTCTCGAAGCGACTGGCCACCGAAATGGGCTGCATGCTGAGCGTGGAAAGCATGCCGGGCGCTGGCAGCACCTTCACGCTCGCGTTCGCACCGGCCGTGCCGGTTTCGGC
>JBBSCZ010000346.1:0-2540 GCA_038249795.1 Gemmatimonadales bacterium
GCCCGACCTCGCTCTCCAGCGACAGCGTCCCGCCATGCGCGCTCACGATCCCGTGCGCGATCGCCAGCCCGAGCCCGGCACCGGATCGATCGGTGCGCTTGCTCTGCCAGAATCGATCGAACACGAACGGCAGGTCCTCCGCCGCAATGCCGGCGCCGGTATCCTGTACGATCACGAGAATGCCCCCCGCCTGACGAAGTGCGCGCATCTTCACGTGCCCTCCCGGCGGCGTGAACTTCACCGCGTTGCCCACGAGGTTCGAGAGTACCTGCGCGATGCGATCGGGGTCGATGTCCACCAATGGCAGACCAGCCTCGAGTTCCGTTTCCAGCGTGACACCGCGTGCGGTGGCGAGTGGCGCGAGCAGATCCGCTGTGGTGGCCATCAGCGCGGCGATGGCTTCGGGCCGCCGGGCGATGCGCAATTGACCACGCTCGAGACGCGTGACGTCGAGCAGGTCCTGAATGAGCGTGTCCATTTGCGTGGCCGCCTGCATCATCACGCTGGCATGTTCTGCAGCCGAGGGTGGCAGTGTCGTCGCATGCGCGTCACTCGGGATCCGCAGCAGTGCCGATGCGAGCATCTTGACGGCATTGATCGGATTGCGTAAATCGTGCGATACCAGTCCGAGCAGGTCGTCGCGATCGCGCACGGCAGTCTCCGCATCACCGAGTGCGCGCTGCACCAGCGCCTCCGTCTCTCGCTGATCGGTCACGTCGCGCATCACGACAGCGAAAATCATTCCCTGATCCGTCGAGACGCGCACGATCGCGGCCTCGGCTGAGAACTCCTGCCCGTTCTTGCGGAGCCCGAAGATCGGGGAGCGCTCCGACATCTTCCGCGCGGCGGATTCGCCCTTCCCGAATCTGTGGATATGGCCCGCATGGCCGATGTGAAACCGCTTCGGCAGCAACACCGACATCGGCTGGCCGAGCACCTCGGCGGCGGCGTAGCCGAACATTTGGCTGGCGCCGTCGTTGAAGAAGCGGATCTGCTGCGCCTCGTCGACGCAGAGGACGGCGTCGGAGGCGAGATGCAGGACGCCGGCGAGGACCTGGTCGGGGACGGTGGGAATCGACATTGTCCCGAATGGTATGTCACGTCTCCTGGAAAAGTGTCCGGCATCACCTGACACCGGAGGCGCGGCCGGTGCTGCA
The DNA here is from genome assembly GCA_038249795.1 of Gemmatimonadales bacterium. GTDB lineage: Bacteria > Gemmatimonadota > Gemmatimonadetes > Gemmatimonadales > Gemmatimonadaceae > JACMLX01. The sequence goes on from JBBSCZ010000346.1 coordinate 1,158, forward strand.
CTCTTGGGTCAGACCTGGAGGTCACCTTGGACAGCGACATCATCACCGTGCTCCTCGCGGACGACCACGCCGTCGTTCGCTACGGGCTGAGGGCCGTTCTGCAGACGGCACCGGACATCACCGTCATCGGCGAGGCGCGGAACGGGCGTGAGGCGGTCGATGCCACCCTGCGCCTGAAGCCGGATGTGGTGGTCATGGATCTGAGCATGGACGTGATGGACGGCGCGGCAGCCACTCGCGAGCTCCAGCGTCTGGAGTGCCCCTCGCGGATCCTGATCCTGACCATGCACGCCGAGGACGAGCACCTGGTCCGGCTGCTGGAAGCGGGGGCGAGCGGGTATCTGGTGAAGAATGCGGCGGACCGGGAGCTGGTGGACGCGGTGCGGATGGTGGCACGCGGCGACCAGTATCTGCGTCTCGGCGCCGTGCGGGCGCTGGCCAAGGAACTGAAGAAGCGCGAACATCGAGCGGCCGAACAGACGCAGTACGAATCGCTCTCCGACCGGGAGCGCTCGATCCTGCGGCTGATTGCGGCCGGTTACACCGGTCCGGACATCGGCGCGCAGCTGAACATCAGCGCCAAGACGGTGGATACCTACAAGCAACGCATCCACGAAAAGATCGGACTGGCGCACCGACCTGACTACGTTCGCTTCGCCGTGCGACTCGGCCTGCTGGACGAGGAAGTGCGTATGTAAGGCGCCGCCTTACTCTGCTGTCGGGTTATTCTTGCAAAGGGTACGGGTATTATCTGACAGTGTGGATGAGTTGTCAGGCATTGATTATGGGCAGGCTCCGCGCGCTCGGCGCGGTGACTGTCCTTTTGCTTCGACATATGTCCACGACGATGAGCGCTGCCGTCGCTGCGCAACCGGGCTCCGCCGCGCCCACGCCCCTCGATGCGTTCTCCTACGACGACGACATCGTCCGAAAGTTCATGGTGGCCTGCGTGGCGTGGGGTGCCATCGGCATGCTCGTCGGGGTGCTCATTGCCCTGCAGCTCGCCAATCCGATCTTCAATCTCGGCACGGAGTGGACGAGCTTCGGCCGCCTCCGTCCGCTGCACACCAACGCCGTAGTCTTTGCGTTCGGCGGCAATGCCTTCTTCTGCGGCTGCTACTACTCGACACAGCGACTGCTGAAGGCCCGGATGTTCAGCGACACGCTGAGCAAGATCCATTTCTGGGGCTGGCAGGCGATCATCCTGGCGGCGGCCGTTTCCCTTCCCCTCGGCTTCACGCAGGCGAAGGAGTACGCCGAACTGGAATGGCCGATCGACATCGCCATCACGGTGATCTGGGTCGTGTTCGCGGTGAATTTCATCGGCACGCTGATCAAGCGCCGTGAGCGCCATCTGTACGTGGCGCTCTGGTTCTATCTCGC
>JBBSCZ010000347.1:0-2462 GCA_038249795.1 Gemmatimonadales bacterium
CAGGATCCCGAGACTGAGCGCTACTATTTCGCCGCCAGATATCGATCCTGGCACGGAAGCCCGAGCCGGCAGGACAGCGAGATACTCTTCACACTGGCGCGGCCAGGCTCGACGGGCGCGGAGTTGCGTGGCATCGTGCAGGCTGCCATCGGGGAGCAGCCATCTCAGCTGGATGTGACACCGTTGATACTGAAGCTGCTGAAACGCTGAGACGCAGGCGCACGCCGGATACCAACTGCATCAGGCACTTCGGCACGGTCTGTGCTCCCTTATCCGGGTGCACGTACAAAACGTCAGCACATCTTGCGACACGAACTCGTACGTGCGCGTCATACGACTTCGGAGGTCCGATGAAGCTTCATACAGGAACAAGCATCGTACGCGTTGCACTACCGCTGCTGCTCGGTTTGGCACAAGTCTCTCGCTTAGGAGCACAAGTCAAGCCAACGGCTCCCGACACGACCCAGCCGCGTGCCGGTGCGACGCCAATGGCGAGCCGCGCCGCGATGATGTCGGGTCCGCACCATGTTCTCGCGATGGCCTATGGTGAGTCAGTCGCGAACTTCGCGCGGGCCCTGAACGCCGACGCGAGCCAGTCCCGGACTGTCAATGTGGAGCTCGCCCGGCCAGCAACGATCGAGATGCGGCGAAGCTTCGATCAGATGAAAACGCACCGTGCGGCGCAGATGGCGACTACCGGCATGGCGATGCGCGCGCCGGTGCTTGCGGACTCTGCGGCAGGCATCGCGATGCGCATGCCGACGACTGCGGACTCTGCATCCGGCATGATTCGTCCGATACGACCCGACTCGATGCGTAAGGCGAGGCAACCCGGTCGCCGTCTAGATTCTGCGCGAGTGAGGCCCATGACACCTCCGATGCGGGCCGACTCGATGATGGGCCAGCGGATGAACAAGCCGATGGCCAACGACTCATCGCGCACGGCAGGCACGGGCGGCATGCAGCCACAAATGGCCGCCATCGAGAAACATCTCGAAATGCTGGAGACTGAAGTCAACGCACCAATGCCCAACGCTGCCGCAGTCATCGAGCACACAGCCGAGATTATGAAAATCCGCGAAATGACGGTTCGGTTGCCGTCAGATCGCGTCGGCGTGCCGCGAACGCCTGGCACGCCGTAAATACTGATTCGGGTCCCTTGCGACTGTCAGCAAGGGGCCTCGGTCGCTCAAGAACGTCGTGCCGACGAGACGTCGGAGCACGGCAGGTGCGGTCAGGTAGAGCAGTCGGCACACCATCCACGCACGATCCACGTCAACGCCCGGTCGATGGCAAAGAGCAGTCGGGCTCCGCCATGCGCAACTTGCCAGATGCAGAGAGTCGCACGACACGATGAGAACGCACTGACTGGTGATCTCTGGCATACGAAGGACGTGACCGAGGTCGCGCGAGAGTTGGGTGCCGACAGCGTCTCGGGGCTGACGGCTTCCGCTGCCGCCGCCCGCCTGACGCAGTACGGTCCGAATGCCCTTCCAGTCGTAGCGACCCGGTCCCCATTCCTGATTCTGGTTCATCAGTTCAAGAGCCTGATCGTGCTGCTGCTGTTCGTCGCCAGCGCGATCGCGTGGGTGCTCGGCGATGTCACCGAGTCCCTGGTGATTCTGGCGGTGATCGTACTCAATGCCGTGATCGGGTTCGTCACCGAGTTTAAGGCGGCACGTGCGCTCGACTCGCTCCGTAGTCAGGCCGTGCTGGTGGCACGCGTGCGCCGGGACGGCAACGAAGCTCAATTGCGCGCTCGCGATCTCGTGCCTGGCGACGTCGTAGTATTGAGCGCCGGTGATCGCGTGCCGGCAGATGCACGTGTCATGGATTCCATCGAGATGCGGGTGGACGAGGCGTCCTTGACGGGCGAGTCGCTCGCGGTCATGAAGTCGCAGGCTGTCGTCGCCGATGTCAACGCGCCACTTGGTGACCGCACCAACGTGCTGTACATGGGGACGACGGTGATGACTGGCCGCGGCACTGCGATCGTCACGTCGACCGGCGCCGACACGGAGCTTGGTCACATTGGAACGATGATCGGCGGCGTCGAGGACAGCGCAACGCCGCTCGAGATGAAGCTGGCGCAGCTCAGCCGGTCCATGCTGTACCTGGTACTCGTCCTCTGTACCGTGATCGTGCTGGCGGGGTGGCTTCGCGGGAACGAGATCCTGCGGATGCTGGAGGTGGGCGTTTCGCTGGCCATTGCCGCGGTGCCGGAAGGTCTGCTCGCCGTCACGACGATGACGCTGGCGGTCGGCATGCAGCGTATGGCTCGCATGCGCGCGCTCGTCCGAAATCTGCCGGCGGTCGAGGCGCTGGGTTCGACGACGGTGATCTGTACCGACAAGACCGGGACGCTGACGCAGAACGAGATGACGGTGCGCGTGCTGCTCGTCGGTGAGCAGCGGGTCGAGATCACGGGAAGTGGATACGCTCCCGAGGGCGAGCTCCGTACC
>JBBSCZ010000348.1:0-2455 GCA_038249795.1 Gemmatimonadales bacterium
CATGATGGTCGCGCATCGATCAAGGGGTCAGAGTCCATGGTGGTCGCGCATCGGTCCCGTTGATCCTGGATCAAGGACTCTGACCCCTGGATTGGTTGCTGAATTCGGAGCAAGGGGTCAGAGTCCTTGGCCACATAATGGGTCAAGGACTCTGACCCCATGATCGAGCCGCGTGTATACCTCGCCGAGACGCGGCCCGGTCCGGCGTCCGCCTGCTTGCCACCTTGCGCGTCTGTATCACGCGTGATACACTGCGGCATGGACAATGTCTCCGTGCGCGAGCTCCGCAACAACGGTGGCCGGGTGCTGCAGCGCGTTGCGAGCGGCGAGACGCTCACGGTCACGATGGACGGGCACCCCATTGCCGAGCTGCGCCCGCTCGTGGGTCGCGGTCTGGCGGCGGCCACCTTGCTCCAGCGGTGGCGCCGGCTCCCGCCTGTCGACGCGCAGTTGCTGCGCGCCGATCTCTATCAGGTTCTGGACGCGTCGCTGTGATCGGTCGCGTGCGGCACACACGGGGCATCCTCGATACGAGCACGGTCCTCATGCTCAGCCGGTTGAATGATCCGGCACTCCTCCCCGACGAACCGTTGATCACGGCGATCACGCTCGCCGAGCTCACGGTCGGCCCGTTGGTCGCGACGACCGATCACGAGCGAGTGGCGCGCCAGGCGCATCTCCAGCAGGCGGAATCAGATTTTGCCCCCGTGCCGTTCGATGCCAGGGCCGCACGCGCCTTTGGCCGAGTCGCCGCATCACTCCGGCAGTCAGGGCGGAAGACCGTGGCGCGATCGTACGACGCCATGATCGCCGCCATCGCCCTGGCGCATGCGCTGCCGGTGTATACGTGCAATCCCGGTGACTTCACCGGGATCAACGGGCTCGAGGTGGTCGCCGTGCCTGTGCCGCTCGGCTGAGTCACACCAGTCGATGGGTCACGACGGCGGCGTCATGTCCGCCAGATGGACCAAGGACTCTGACCCCCTTGATGGTCGGAACATGGACTTTGCCCCCGCGATGGCCACCCCTCGCGTATCAGCGCGTTTGCTCGATTCCCGGAGCCACAGGCACCGAGGTCTTCGCCACGATGAATTGTCCGAGTGCGCTCAGCGACTCGCGCGCTTCGCGCATGAGCGTGCCGTACAGCTGCCACGCATGTGGCACGACTGGCCATAACGCACAGTGCGCATCGCCGCCCGCCGCGCGGATCTGGTCGACGACGCGCGTGCTGTCGTCGCGAATCATTTCGTCCTCGCCAACGTGCACCAGCACCGGCGGCAACCCGTGGAACCGACCGTACACCGGAGACGCATGCACGTCGCGCGGATCGGCGTCGCCCAGATATGCACGCGACGCGAGCGCAATCGACTGTTCGTTGAAGAGCGCGCAGCGGTCCATGTTGGTCCGGTTGCTCTCGCCAGTACCAAGCATGTCAGTCCACGGCGAAATCAGCGTTGCGCACGCCGGCATCAGCTCGCCACCGTCACGCAACGCAAGCAGCAGCGCCAGGGCAAGTCCACCACCCGCCGAGTCGCCACTGACGGCAATCGAGGTTGATGGAATACCCTGAGACAGCAGCCAGCGATATGACGCCAGCGTATCGTCGAATGCGGCAGGAAATCGGTGCTCGGGCGCACGGCGATAGTCCGGTGCGAAGACGCGCGCCCGCGCCGCGGTCGCGAGTCCACCAGTGATCGGCCGGACGGTGCCCGGACTGCCGCTTTGGTAGCCTCCGCCATGCAAGTGCAGGATGGTTCGCATGCCATCGCTACCGGTTCGCGGCGTCGTCCACTCACCGCGCACTGGGGCATCGGTCGACGGCGTGAAGCGTACAGGTCCGGCCACCCAGGCACGTGTGACGAGCGCACCGTCGAATAGTGCGCGTGTCTCTCGTGCGTCTGACCACAGTCGCGCGCGTGGCTTCACGACGCGGCGGAGTAGGCCGTTCATGATGTGCGCAAGCCTGCTCGCAGGTAGTGTGGTCACGCGTGTAAGCTGGCTGGTGTTTGTCGGAGACGCGGGCGCAGAGACGGCATGCTCGGGAGCCTATTCATTGATCGATCGGATCGACAGGACAACCGATCATGTGGTCAGAGTCCTTTAATCCTTGACTCTGCCCGTATGATCGAGCGATCAAGGACTCTGACCCCATGATCGGTCGGGCGCGGGAGCTGCTTGATCTCGTCGAGGAGCGGGCCGGGCGTAGTGGTCAACCCCGCCGACGTTGTCGCGATCGGGGGTGTACTTCAGGCGCCGTCAGCAGCAATTGCTTGTGAGACCGCACGGGGGTGATGGCGGCAATCTCCACACGTTACCCGCGACCCGCTCTCGCTTTCAGCGAGGCAGCTTGAGCAAGGCATTTCCCAACCCTGTGAGGTACACGGGACCGCCCTTGGCCCCGACGATCATGCCGGTGATGGCCCCCGGCAGCGGGGCCCAGAGCTCTGGTGTGAAC
>JBBSCZ010000349.1:0-2430 GCA_038249795.1 Gemmatimonadales bacterium
GTAGCGCTCTTGCTTGGCGGCATCGGCGTCGCCTCCGGCGTGCACGCCTTCATCCGTCGCAAGCAGGAAACGATCGCAGTGCTCCGCTGCCTCGGTGCAACGAGCGGTCAGGTGCTGGCGATCTACGGCATTCAGGCGGCGATGATGGGCCTGGCCGGCGCGACCGTCGGCGCGGCGCTTGGCGTCGCGATTCAGCTCGCGCTGCCGGGCCTGGTGCGCGATCTGCTTCCGGTGGACGTGTCGGTGTCGCTGTCGCCTACGGCCATTTTCTCGGGCCTCGGCGTTGGTGTGTGGGTCGCGCTGTCGTTCGCGATGCGTCCGCTCGTCGGCGTTCGCAACATCTCGCCGCTGCAGGTGCTGCGCGCGGAGATCGATGCCACGGCCGGCACGCCGTGGTACAAGGATTGGCTCGGCGTGCTCGTCACGCTTGGTATCGTGGCCAGCGTCATCGCACTCGCGATCACACGTGCGGGCGACTGGCGTGCAGGCCTCGCAATCAGTGCGGCCATCGCCGTGGTACTCGGCCTGCTGCTTGGCAGCGCCAGTCTGCTGATGTTCGTCGCACGCAAACTGTTGCGCGCAGGGTGGCCGTACGTGATGCGGCAAGGTGTCGCGAATCTCTACCGTCCGTCCAATCAGACGCGGTCGGTGGTGTTGTCGCTCGGCTTCGGCGCGTTTCTGGTGAGCACGCTGTACCTGCTGCAGACCACACTGCTCACGCGCTTCAACGTGGACGCGGCGGCCAGTGGTGGTAACGTGCTGTTCTACGACGTGCAGGATGATCAGGGCGCGTGGATGGACACGGTGATCACGCAGTCGGGGCACAAGCTGGTGCAGCGCGTGCCGATCGTGACCATGCGCCTGAGCGAGGTGAAGGGCGTGCCGGTGAAGACCGCACAGGCCGCCGCCGAGGTGATGAAGAAGGCGCCGTGGCCCTACACGCGCGAGTATCGGAGCACCTATCGCGACACGCTGGTGAACAGCGAGGAGCTGATCGCCGGAAAATGGTTTGATAAGGCGACGAAGCCGCCCGAGGGGGTGTATCAGGTGAGCATCGACCAGTCGATCGCCGACGACCTGATGATCACGGTTGGTGACGCGCTCACGTGGAACGTGCAGGGTGCGTCGGTGCGCACGATCGTGACGAGCACGCGGAAGGTGAACTTCGCCCGCTTCGAGCCGAACTTCTTCGTTGTGTTCGAGCCGCGAGCGCTGGAGGAGGCACCGAAGCAGTTCGCCGTGATCGCCAGCGTGACGGGCGAGGAGGCGGTGGCACGGCTGCAGCGTGATGTGGTGAAGCGCTACCCGAACGTCAGCTCGCTCGACATCTCACTGATCACGCGCACCATCGCGAACATTCTCGACAAGGTCAGCACCGCGATCCGCTTCATGGCGGTGTTCGCGCTGATCATGGGTGTGCCGGTGCTGATCAGCGCCGTCGCCGCGACCCGTCGCGAACGACTGCGGGAGGGTGTGCTGTTGAAGGTGCTGGGCGCCACGCGCGCACAGATCGGACGCATCATGCTCAGCGAATACACCGTGCTCGGACTGCTCGGCGCACTGGCGGGCATGCTGCTCGGCATCGGTGGCGCCTGGGCCTTGGCGCACTTCCAGTTCAAGGTGCCGTTCGTGATGGCGTGGATCCCGGCGTTCGGCATCGCGGGGCTGCTTCTTGGCATCACGATCCTGATCGGCGTGCTCACGGGCCGTGAAGTCTTCCGCGAAACTCCGATGGCGGCCCTGCGCGACAGCTGACGGCAACGGGAACGGGAACGGCAAAGGCAACGGCGAACACCCATCACACGGAGCCGCGGATCCACTGAGGGTTCGTTCGCTGGGCGACGTCCGACCTCTCACGAATGCAAAGACTACTATGGGAACTGCGCTCCCGAGGCGCTGTTCCCACAGCAGTTTGCTGTTCTCCGTGGATCCGCGACTCCGTGTGATGGGAGTTGACGATCGCCGCAAAACAGAGAGCTCCATATGATGGGAGTTGACGCTCGCCGCAAAGCGAAGAGCTACGGTACCACGAGCCGAACGGTGGTGGTCTGGCCGGATACGATCGTGGCGCGCGTTTCGACGGAAGCGCCGCCGAATGGAATCGCGAGCACGCGCACCGCACCGGCAGGCAGGTTGGTGAAGCGCGCGGTGCCGGTGCTGTCGCTGTTCCGGTTGCCGATCAGCGTGTTGAAGTCACCACCGGGACCCTGCACCACCACGCCGACATTCGGCGCCACGGAACCACCCTGCGTTCTTCTGGTGACGATCGCCTCGAGCTCACCCGATGCTGCGCGCTTGTTGCGGAGTGCGGCGGGAATGTTGGCGCGCTGGAGCGTCATCAGGCTGTAGATGCTCAACCCCGTCGCCAATGCAGGTGCCGCCGCCTTCGGCTCGAGGATCAGCTCGACGCGCGTGTAGTTCTCCGCTGGA
>JBBSCZ010000350.1:0-2430 GCA_038249795.1 Gemmatimonadales bacterium
CCAGACTTCGCGAGCGTGAAGTCCGGCGCCATCGCGCCGACGGCGACACGATCGATATCCGTGGCGGCCAGCTCCTTCCCGTCGACGGGACCGAGCATGGCGGATGCCTGTGCCTCGGCTGACACGGTGGGAACGGTGATGGCGCACGCCAGGGCAATGCGGAGACCGGCGACGCGGAGGGCGTGGCGTGTGGGCGAAATTCGACGGGGCATGGGGCGTAGGCTGTGGGGTGAGGACCACCGGATGCACTGCGTACCGCAGCAGGAACTTCCTGCACGGCTCGTAGACGGGAGTGCCACGGTTGGTTCCAGTGCCCGCGCAGCCACTGGTCGGCGTCGGATGCTGCCGCAGCGGGCGGAGGGGCCGCGATCTAAAGCGACGGAACCAAATCCACTGCTTCGTGCTACGTTGGCCGTTGCACGCCGCTGTCGTGCATTGCACCCTCACGTTCCGCCAAGTGGCAATCATGCGCTTTCGTCTGTCAGCAGCAACGTGCCGGTTCGCCAGCGTGCTCGGAACCATCGGTCTCGTGCTGGCACCCGCGGGCCCGATTGGGGCGCAGGCCGGCCCAGCCGCGCAGGCCACTGATCTGTCGCCGAACAGCGAGGTCGCCCTCGTGTCGGAGTCGAACGTCTTTCGACCGGGAGCGACGACGACGGTTGCACTGCGCATCACGATGGACCCGGGCTGGCATACCTATTGGACGAATCCCGGTGATGCTGGGCTGCCGCTTGACGCCGTCTGGATGCTGCCTGCCGGCGTCACGGTGTCGGCGCTCAGGTTTCCGACACCATCGCTGCTGCCACTGCCACCGCTCATGAGCTATGGCTACGAACGCGAAGTCCTCGTGCTCGCCGACGTCACGGTGGCGTCGACGGTGCCGATCGGCACGACCCTCACGCTCGCTGTCGATACGGAATTTCTCGTCTGCGCCGACGTGTGCCTGCCGGCGAGTGCTCACACGACGTTGACGGCACGCACGGCATCGCAGGGTGCGTCATCGGCCTGGGCTCAGGCCATCTCCGCCACTCGTGCACAACTCGTGCGGGCAACGAGCAGTTGGACCGTGATCGCGTGGCGTGACGGCGCGCGTATCGTGCTTATGGCGCAGGTGCCCGGACTGCTGCAGGCGAGCCTGCGCGCACCGTACGTGATTGCGGATTCGAGCGGTGTGCTCGAGCATGCCGCCGTGCAGCGAGTGGCGCTCCTGGGCGATACGATCGTGCTTGCGCTCACGCCGGCGAAGGCGCTCGCCGATTCCGCAGCACGCGTCCGCGGTGTGATGCTCGCCGATGTCAATGCTCCACAGCTCAGCTATCAGCTCGATGTCGCGTTGACTCGTGCGCCACCGCGCTCGGCAGCGCTGGTCGCGCGGCTTGACGGAGCCCAGGCGTTTGGCACCGGGGGCGCACCGTCGAGTGGCACGGTGTTGCCTGCGACGGCGGCGTCGGTGGCCGGCGCGAATGCGGCAGCGGCAGATATCGGTGTCGTGCTGGCACTGCTGCTCGCCTTCGCGGGCGGGGTGATTCTCAATCTCATGCCCTGCGTGTTTCCGGTACTCTCGATCAAGATTCTGTCCTTCGTCGATCGCGGTGGCGACGACGGCGGCGCGGTCGGCCGGAAGCATGCCCTGGTGTTCACGCTTGGCATTCTGACCACCTTCTGGGTACTCGCGGGCTCGCTGCTGGTGTTGCGGGCCGGCGGTGCGCAACTCGGCTGGGGATTCCAGCTCCAGTCACCGGCGGTGGTGGCAGCGCTCGCGCTGGTCGTGTTCGCACTCGCGCTCAACCTGAGCGGGGTGTACGCCATGGGCATGAGCCTGACGCGACTTGGCGGGATCGGCAGCGGCATGCGCTACAGCGACTCATTCCTCACCGGTCTGCTGGCCGTCATCGTCGCCACGCCATGCACGGCACCGTTCATGGGCGCGGCCCTCGGGTATGCCCTCACGCAGCACGCGGTGATCGGGCTCGCCGTCTTCACGGCCCTTGGACTTGGCCTTGCGGCTCCATACGTCATTCTGGCCAGCAGCCCTGGGCTGCTGCGCCGACTGCCGCGCTCCGGGCCGTGGCTCGAGACACTGAAACAGCTATTGGCCTTCCCGCTGTACGCGACGGTGGTATGGCTGTTGTGGGTGCTGGGTCGACAGGCGGGCAGCGACCAGGTTGCGCTGGTGCTGTTGTTCGTCGTGATCCTTGCGTTGGCCGGATGGATCGCCGGACGTGCGCAGAACGCTGGACGCAGCCGCGGGAGTGGCGTGGCGCTCGCGCTCCTGCTGCTCACCATCGTCGGTGGGGGAGCGGTGACGGCTGCCCAGCCCGTCACCCCTGCGAGCGACCGCGTCGCGCCATCGGGATGGGAGCCCTGGTCGGAGTCCCGCGTGAGCGCCGCTCGCGATTCCGGACGCGCCGTCTTCGTGGACTTCACGGC
>JBBSCZ010000351.1:0-2414 GCA_038249795.1 Gemmatimonadales bacterium
ATGGCACGCTGGCCGCGCCTGACGGCGCCGGGGATACCCATGCACATCACACAGCGCGGTCACAACCGCGCGGCCACATTCCTCTGCGAGGAGGATTTTGGGCAGTATCGAGAATTTCTCCGCCACGCGAGCGAGCGGGAAAACTGCACGATTCACGCGTATGCTCTGATGTCCAACCACGTCCATCTACTCGTGATGCCGCAGAGCGCGACGAGTGCATCGCGATTGATGCAGCGACTCGGGCGCTTGTACGTCCGGTACTTCAATGCGCGGCATCACCGCAGTGGTACGCTGTGGGAGGGGCGCTTCAAATCCGCCCTGGTCGAAACGTCGACTTACTATCTCACGTGCAGCCGCTACATCGATCTGAATCCCGTGCGGGCGGGATTGGTTCGGTCGCCGGCGGACTACGCGTGGTCGAGTTTCGCCTGCATGGGACTTGGCAGACCAGATCCGCTCCTGACGCTGCATCCCCAGTATCTCGCGCTTGGAGACACCGTACTTCAGCGATGCGACGCCTATGTCGCACTGTGCAACGCCGCGAACATGGGCCGGTCGCGCAGTGCGATCCGCCGCGCGACACACGGCGGTGCTGCACTCGGCTGCAACGACTTCAAGCAACAGTTGGTGCGCGAACTACGCCGGCCCGTGACTCGGGCTCGCCACGGGGGCAGTCGGCGAAAATCCGCGCTCGGGGTTGAGGATGAGGCCCCGGAGATGAACTGAGCCAAACGGCTCTGGCGTGTTCCTGCACCAACGACGCCGAGCATCTCAGTCCATACGAAGGGTTAAGGACTCTGTCCCCTTGAACGTTCAAGGACTCTGACCCCTTGATCGAACGTTCAAGGACTCTGACCCCTTGATCGCGACCCCTTGAACGCAGAACGGAAACGGCCCCTCTCAAACGACCCCATGAACAGTCCAACGCCCCTACCGGCGCGCCGCTGAACCGGAGATCCCCGCTCAGCCAGCCCCCCCCCGACACACGCACGACCATGGTAGACTCACACCATCGCAACCAAACCGCCGCTCGATGGCCGTCACCCGTCCGAACCTCTCGCGCCTGACACGTCGTGATGTCCAAATCGCTCGCCCGGTATTTTTCGGTCACGATCCGCGAGCGCGGCGCCGCCTACGCCGCTGCGCGAAAGGTGCGCATCGTCTCGACGAACAATGACTCGCTGCTGGCGATGGTCCTCGGATCACAGCGATACGCCGCCGATATCCACGCCAGCCCTGGCGCCCTGTCGCTCTCGTGCAACTGTCCCTATGCCGACTCCGCCGGGGCCTGCAAGCATCTCTGGGCACTGATCATCCATGGCGAGGCAACCGGGACGCTGGCACCGCTCCTCGCAACGGCCGGTGCAACGCCGGTCGTCAGCTTCGTCATGGATACAGACGACGACGAGGATCTGGATGACTTCGACTTACTGGCGGACGACTATGCAGACGAGTTGCTCGCGGGCGAATCGCCGACCGAGTCCGCACGTCCGGCGCAAGCACGCATTCCGTCGCGGTCGTTCGGAGCCACGCCTCACCCCCGGGCACTGGTCGTGCCGCCACCACCGATCGCACCCTGGATCCGCGTGCTCGACGGCGCCCGGCGTCAGATGCACGCCGCACAACCGATCGCTTCCAATGACCCTCCAGCCGTCTGGCCAGACGATCGTCGCCTCGTCTACATCCTCGACCTCGAAGCGAGCGCCGCAGCCGATGGCGTGTCGATCGACATCGGCACCGAACGTCGCGATCGTCACGGTAAATGGGGCGAGGCCAAACGCTTCACACTTGGCGCACCCGTGTGGTTTGCCGCACCCGATGCGGTCGATCGGCAGATCGCCGAACTGCTCTGCGGCGCCAACGACAGCTATTCGTTCGCGCGGCAGCGTGCGTCAGGAATCGTGATCGCTCCCCGTGCCTTCCCTGTCACGCTGCGAACCATTCTCGACACCGGCCGCTGCCGATTGCGGAGCAACAGCACACCGGCCGTTACGGGACGAACGCTGCGCTGGGACGATGGGCCGCCGTGGACGTTTCGGCTCCGCGTGACACGCGATGCTGCAGACGCCCACCAGATCAGCGGTCTGCTCGTACGCGACACCGAGGAGCTGACACTCGGCGAGCCACTGTTGCTGCATCCCTCCGGATATCTGATTACAGGCGACTCCGTGATGCGCTTCGAAAACGATGGCGCCTTTCCGCTGCTGCGCGAACTGCAGCAGCACGGTGCGACACTCGTCGTGCCGGACGACATCACGGAGCTGTTGACGCGGCTCTACACCCTTCCCTCGGTGCCGGCAGTCGACCTTGCGCCAGACCTCGCCGTCACGGAGGTGCACGACACACCGGCGCCGTCAGTGACCTTCATCGCACTGACGGGTGGTTGGCACGCGACACCGATGTTCACTGTCTCG
>JBBSCZ010000352.1:0-2393 GCA_038249795.1 Gemmatimonadales bacterium
AGCCGTTCCTGAATCGCATCGCGCCTTTGCGACGCTCGATCAGTCTTGACGGACCCCGCCGGCGACGCTGAATCGGCGAGTTGACTATACGAAACCACCCGTCGCGCTGTCCCGGGCATCGGGACGCGACCAACGACTTCCTCGAACTCCCGCACGATCAGTTGCCCCACCAGCGCCCCGGACCGAGTCGAGGCGATGCGGAACTCCTGTCGGATCGTTCGCGGCTTGTTCGGATCACGTTCGACGGGATCAGGTCGCCCCCAGGCACCGTTCGCTTCGATCCATCCGGAATTGCAGGAGAAATCCCCAAGCGCTCGCAAGACGGTCGTATCGGTCTGACCTTGCCCGTTGTAGACGAAGCGCAGCAGCGTATCACCCGCTTGAACGACCGTCAGGTATTCCCATGGCGCATCGCCGTACTCACTCAGACGGGCCTGCCGGATCACCTGGCTGAGCGTGTTCGCGGCAACACGGTAGGTGCCCGCCACCGGGGGGCATGTTCCCGGGTTCGTGCCTTCGCGGGCCTTACCGAGTCGGACGTCGCGAGGTGCCCCTGGATCTGAAAAGGCGCAGGCTGCAAGGAGTACCAGCGGAGAGGCACGCAGCAGGGAAAGCATTCACGAAACGTGTGGGGGGCGAAGTAAGACGGCGGTGATCAGATGAGACGCGTAAACTCGTCCTCTGTATCAGCATGGTCCATCCGCGCAGCGGCGTTCGCAACCCGTTTGCTACGCAGCCGGTTGTAATCCCTCGGTGGACACCTCGAATCCGGCCATTGATCGACACCGCGAAACCGGCCACCACGATGGTAGCCCCCTCGACGAGCACGTCAGCAAGCGACATACTTTCGCAGCGCCGCGCTGACCTCACGACTGGTCTTCTACCCCGCCTTCTTCGACAAATGCTCAACCCAGTCATCGACGACCCTTTCGACCTCGCCCGATTCGTGGACGCCCAACGTGACCACTATCGGGCTGCCCTCGCCGAACTGCGCGCCGGTCGCAAGACAACGCATTGGATGTGGTTCTTCTTCCCGCAGTTCGACGGGTTGGGCACGAGCCCCCGCGCGCGTCGGTACGCCATCCGCAGCGTGAACGAAGCGCGCGCCTACCTCGGACATGCAGGACTCGGTGCGCGGCTCGAGCAGTTCGCCCTGACGATGCTCAGGATCCGCGACAGCTCGGCGCGGCAGATCCTCGGCTCTCCGGACGATCTCAAGCTGCGATCGAGCGCCACACTCTTCACGCTGATCTCACCACCGGGCTCGGTGTTCGAGCAGGTCTTGGATCGGTACTTCGAGGGTGAGCGCGATCCGGAGACACTGCGACTGATCGAAATCGCCTCGCGACAGGAGCCGACCGGCGTACCTGTCTCTCCTCAGGCATCACCCAACTGAGCGACGCGACTGGCATACTCCCGCCGCACGGCGACATGCTGAAGACGCAAAGCATGACGGCATCAGAAGCTTCAGGAAAAGTGCGACTGCCAAAATACCTCGTTACTGGCGACGAACCACCAACAGAATTTCTTTACGCGACGCCGCTGCGCCATGGTTTTGCGACCGCTCATCAGTCAATCATCCAGTCACCAGCAATCGCCTGTCATGACGAACTCAAACGCACCTACCGTGTCGCGTAAAGCTTTCCCGGTGAGTGCCGACCTCGCACTGCTCGTGCTGCGCGTCGCTTTCGGGGTTACGATGGCAGTGCTGCACGGCTGGGATAAGGCGGCAACGCTGTTTGCCGGCGACGGCTCCCAGTTTCCCTCGGTGCTCGGCTTGCCACCACTGCTGTCGAGCGCGCTGGCGGTGCTCGCCGAGGTAGTGGCGGCACTGCTCGTGGCCGTCGGGCTGCTCACTCGGATGAGCGCAGCGTATCTGTCCATCTTCTTCATCGTCACGGTCGTGGTGATGCACGGTGGTGCGCTCGCTGGCGAGCAGGGCGGTGAACTCGCCTTCCTGTATCTCTCGGCGTTCGCGGCCATCACGTTGGTGGGCCCCGGTGGCTACAGCGTCGACAGATTGCTCCGGCGACGCCTGAGCGCGGACTGACGAACGGTCGAGGCGTCGCAGCGCCATCCGAGCTCGATGGGAGCGACAGGCGATCGACCCCAACAGCACGCCGGCGACGCATGAGCCAGACTGCTGCAGCGTGACGTGCCGCGGTGTGCTGGCCTCAAACGACCAGTTTGGCGAATCCGCCGTTACCAGCATCTTATTCTTATCGTAGCCACTCGGCGCGTACAGTCGGCGAGCACTGCTGTCCTTTTCAGAGCGATCCCGGTTCTAAACTCAGCGGAGAATGATCACGTGGCCGTGACGCACCACTCCCGTATATGCTCGCCGTTGGTGTCGATTCTCCTTCTGGCATCGGCGTGCAGACCTGCGCCGGCCG
>JBBSCZ010000353.1:0-2369 GCA_038249795.1 Gemmatimonadales bacterium
CGCATCGGCGTGATGGGCTGGAGTCACGGCGGCTACATCACGGCACTGCTGATGATGCGGCACGCTCGGGACGTTCCGTTCCGGTCGGGCGCGGCCATCGTGCCGGTCACCAACCTGCTCTTCCGGTTGTCGTTCAAGGGGCCGTCGTATCAGCGCTCGTTCTCCACACAGGCGGGGCTGCGCGGGCTGCCGTACGAGAATCGCGCCGAGTACATCCGGCGATCGCCGTATTACTGGGTCGACAGTCTGCGTGCGCCACTGCTGGTGCATGTGGCGACGAACGACGAAGATGTGAACTTCGAGGAGGCTCGACCGCTGATTGACGCGCTCGTGGCGCGCAAGCCGCAACTCGCCGCGACGAAGATCTACGTCAATCCAACGCCAGGTCCAGCGAGCGTCGGGCACACCTTCAGCCGTCGCGTGAATCGGAAGACGCTGGAGCTGGAGGACTCGCCGGAGCAGATCGATTCGTGGAATCGGGTCTGGGCGTTTTTCGATCGGACGATGCCGACGCAGAAGCGGTGATCAGCGGTGGGTGGGCGCAGCGCCTCGGAAACGATCGCTGCGTTGGCGCCCTCATGCCAACAGACAATCCGTCTGCGCAAAATCGTCGCCGATGCACAGTAATGACTCCGCCGCGATGACCGCCGTCGCGTACGACAGGCAATCACCAAAGTTCATCGCTGCGTCTGATCCCGGCACGCGGAGCAGCACCGCCACCAACGCTGACGTGTCGAGGATCGCACGCCGTCCGGGCCGTAGCCGAGCAACGCGTCGTCCTCGTCCTTCGTGTGTGGCCTCGAGACCGTACAGCCCAGGATTGAAGTTCGAATCCTTCGTCAGGATGTATGCATCCAGATTGTCGACACGCCACGCGTTACCGAACGTGTGATCCAGCTGCACCGTGCTGTTGCTGACCGGGTCGTGATGCGGCTCGACGCCACGAGTTGGCTCGATGCTGCGCCCCTGCATGCGGTCGTTCGCCGCCTCGCCAGGATACGACTCGCCGCTGCCTTCACGGCCGATCATCCCGCTGGCGCGCTGAACGCTTTCGATATTCGCCTTGGTCGCCATCGGCGGAACTGGCGGACCAGTTCACCGCGTAGGGCTCATCGCACGGCCCGCCGATCGTCGTCCAACCGGCCGGAATTAGCGCCGTCATCGCTGTCGTCGCCGCGATCGCGCCGGGATCCGGAATCGACACGCGCTGCAGCATCGCTGCGGCAGCGTGTGCCAGACTCGTCCATCGTGTGTGGAGGTCAGTGGTGTGCGCCTCACGGTCGCAGCGTGTCGAGGAGTCGCGTGAGTTCGCCGAAGTCCGCGGGCTTGATCACGTGGCCGTCAAACCCGGCCTCGTGGGATCTGAGGCGGTCGTCATCCTGTCCCAATCCGGTCAACGCGACAATGACGATGCTCTTGCTCCACGGTTGCTGGCGGATCGCACGGCACGCTTCGAAGCCGTTCAGCTTCGGCAAGCCGATGTCGAGCAGAATGACATCCGGCCGTAACCGTGCCGCCGCGTCCATGGCCTCGAGCCCGTCATGGGCGGTGTGGGTTTCGCTGCCGCTTATTTCAAACAGCATGGCGAGAGACGTGGCCGCATCACGATTGTCGTCGACGATCAGAATGCGGCTGGCTGCTCTCGTTGTCGGCTCGCTGTCGAAAAGCAGGGGGGGCAGCGGCATCACATCCTCGAGAATTCGAAGCCGTACGGTGAACTGGGTCCCATGGCCAAGTCCCGCACTCTCGACCTCCACCGTGCCGTCGTGCATCTCGACCAGGGTCTTGACCAGCGTCAGGCCGATACCCAGCCCGCTGACCGAACGCTCCAGCGAGGTATCCAGCTGTGTGAACATCTCGAAAATGCGGGGGCACTGCTCGGCAGGGATCCCGATGCCGTCGTCCCGCACGCGGATCACTGCGTCAGCGCCTTCACGCTCGACCGAAAGGCAGATCTGCCCCGCCGCGTCCGTGAACTTGCAGGCGTTGTTCAGCAGGTTGCCCAGCACTTGCGCCCATCGTGTCGGGTCAGCGAAAACATAGATCGGCTCCGTTGGCATCGCGACCGTGAGCGAAATCTGCATGCGCTCACACAGTGGTCGGATGACCTCGATGGCATGATCGACAGCAGGCGCCAGCTCGATCCGCGTGCGGCGCAGCTCGATCTTTCCCCGGGTGATGCGGCTCACGTCGAGCAGATCGTCGACCAGTCGCACCATCTGGCTGACCTGTCGCTCCATCATCGCGGTGGCTGATTGCACCGCCTCGTTTTCCGGACGATCACTCCCTTGCGGTGCGGTCAGGCGGATGATTTCCAGCGCGTTGCGGATCGGGGCCAGCGGATTGCGGAGTTCGTGCGCCAGCATGGC
>JBBSCZ010000354.1:0-2363 GCA_038249795.1 Gemmatimonadales bacterium
GAGCTTCCAGTCGGCGAACGAGAACTGCGTGGCGCACAACGGCTCGCTGATCCCGATCCCCGGTCGTGACGTGATGGTGCAGTCGTGGTATCAGGGCGGCATCTCGGTGTTCGACTGGAGCGATCCGGCGAAGCCGTTCGAGATCGCCTCGTTCGATCGCGGTCCGGTGGACTCCACGCGCATGGTGATGGGCGGCTCGTGGTCGGTGTACTGGTACAATGGCAAGATCGTGAGCAGCGAGATCGCCCGCGGCCTGGATGTGGCGGAGATGATTCCGAGCCAGTTCGTGTCGCAGAACGAGATCGACGCGGCCAACACCGTGCAGTGGAGCTACCTGAACGCGCAGGGTCAGCCGAAGATCGAGTGGCCGCCCTCGTTCGCGCTGGCGCGTGCCTTCACCGACCAGATGGAGCGGAAGGGCTGCTTCAACACGGGTCGTATCGCATCGATTCGCTCGTCGCTGAGTGCCGCCGAGAAGGCATCGGCAGCTGCGCGCGGCACGACGCTGTCGCAGCTGGCGGCGTCGCTCGAGGCGGAGACGCGCGCCGGGTGTGACGACAAGAAGGCAGAGATGCTGCGGAAGTCGGTGCGGGATCTGCAGACGACGGTGCTGTAGGGCCGTTGCTGGCGTTGCCAGGCCGCTGGTGCTTGCGTCGATCTGATGCGGCACCAGCGGCTTTTCTTTTGTTGCTGGAACTGCAGCAGTGTTCACGCAGGGGCGACGCGCTGGCCGTGGCTGGCCATGCTCGTGGCGATGGTGCTCGCGATCCCGTCGGTGGCCGGACAGATGGTGAACGGCTGGCCCTTCCTTCTGCAGATGCAGTCGCTGCGCGAGAGCCAACTGGCCACGGTCTCGTTCCTGGACTTCCTCGGCGAACAACCGCGCATGCTCGGCGGGGCTGCGCTCCTGCTCCCGCTCGGACTCGCAGCGGCCGCACGCGGCGACCGCGCCGCCCGCGTCACGGGGACCGTCCTCGTCACCTTGCTCGGCCTGATGATCCTGTTGCACGGCAAGGGCTACTATGCGGTGCCCGGCTATCCGGCATTCCTCGTGGCGGGAATCGTCTGGTTCGAGCGCCGCCTGAGCGCACGCGATGCGGTGACGTCGCGCCGAATCGTACGCGTCATGCTTCCACTTCTGGTCGCCGGCGTCGCCGCGCTGTTGCTCCCGTTCGGCATTCCGTTGCTCACACCGACCGCGATGGCGCGATATGCCGTGGCGACAGGGACGGGGACCGCCGTGCAAACCAATCGTGACGACGTCCGATCGCTGCCGCAGGACTACGCCGACATGATCGGCTGGCGCGCCATGGCCGACGCGGCGGCGCGGGCGTTCCACGCCCTGTCGCCCGATGAGCAGCGCACCGTGATCCTGGGTGGAAGCAACTACGGGCAGGCCGGCGCGCTCGCGATGTATCGGCAACGGCTCCGACTGCCCTACCCCGTCAGCGTGCATGGTGACTTCCATGCCTGGGGGACGTACGGACGCTCAGGTGAGGTTGTGATTCTCGTCGATCGACCGGACGCGCTCGAGGGGTTGCGAGCGGTGTTTGCCGAGGTGCGACAGGTCGAGCGGCTTCAGAACCCACGCGCCGTCCCCGAAGAGCAGGATGTTCGCATCTACCTCGCGCGAGGCCCTCGCCTGTCGCTCGATTCCCTCTGGCCCACCATTGGGCCGCGGTGGGACTGAGCCGTGCTCCCGCTGAAACCCCTTGTCGCCGGCTGGCGTACGCCGCAGCATGTCTGCCTCCACGCTCCGACAGAATCTGCGCGTCGGGATTGATGCGCTGCGCGCCAATTTGCTGCGCACCGTCCTCTCCACACTCGGCGTGATCATTGGTGTCGGCTCCCTCGTGGCCGTGCTCTCCGTGGGCGATGGCATGGAAGCCACCATGCGCGAGCAACTCGACGCCACCACCAGCGTGCTGTTCTTTACCGTGGCGCCGGTGACCACCGAGGACGTGGACGGCCAGCAGTTTCCACTCGACACATTTCCCGTGTTCTCGGTGGCCGATGTACGAGAGGCCGCCAGGATCGACGGACTCGCGGGGTTGACCGGCGAAATTACCGGGCGCGCTGAAGCCACCGACGGACGGGGACGCGTGCGTCGCATGGTCGCCGTCTGGGGCATCACGGAAGGCTTGCAGGAGATTGCCCAACTTCCCATCGCCGCCGGACGCATGCTCAACGCGGACGATGTCGATGACACCACGACAGCTCGTGTGGTGCTGTCGCAGGCACTCGCCGCACGCTATGCCGAGGCCGATTCGCTCCCTTCGCCCTCGGCGCTGATCGACCGTACGGTTCTGCTCGAAGGCACACCGTTCACCGTGCGCGGCATCACCGCCGATTCGGCGACCGAC
>JBBSCZ010000355.1:0-2360 GCA_038249795.1 Gemmatimonadales bacterium
AGGAGCAGGTGCTGCAGCCTTCTTCGATGCGCGCTTGGTCTTCTTTGCAGCCTTCTTGGCGCCCTTCTTGGCAGCCTTGCGGCCACCCTTCTTGGCAGCCTTCTTGGCTCCCTTCTTCACGGCCTTCTTGGCGCCCTTCTTGGCAGCCTTCTTGGCTCCCTTCTTGGCAGCCTTCTTCGCGCCCTTCTTGGCGGCCTTCTTCGCGCCCTTCTTGGCGGCCTTCTTCACTGCGCGCTTGGCACCCTTCTTCGCGGCGCGCTTGGCGCCCTTCTTTGCGGCGCGCTTGGCGCCCTTCTTCGCAGCCTTCTTTGCAGCCATTGGAACTACCTCCAGAACTGGAGTGATGCGGCCCGTGTCTCCCCCGGTGGAGACCGAAACCAAGGGGCCACGCCCGATCGGGCGGAAGGCCCCCACGGCCGGCACCTCACGACGTGAGGCACCGACGTCCTGCGCGAGCGACGCGTGGTCGCCCGCTGAGTGCTATACCGCGTCGCTCAGGCTGGTGAACATGAAATCGCGCGCCTTGATTGCCGGCACCACGATCGGAATACCGGCCGACCCGCTTTCGCTGGCACTGACGCGCTGCGGCAGTCCGAGCGCTTCGATGTTGTTCAGCAGAAAGACGGGTGACTCGTTGAAGCGTAAATTCTTGATGGCCTTCGTCACCTTGCCGCGTTCGATCAGGAACGTGCCATCGCGCGTGAGGCCGGTGTAGAGAATCGTCCGCGGGTCGACCGGACGGATGTACCAGAAGCGGGTGACGAGGATGCCACGCTCGGTCGACGCGATCATGTCGGCCACACTCTGCGAGCCACCCGCCATCTGCAATGAACCCGGGAAAATCACCGGTGCATGGTTCGACTTCTGCGCCCAGTAGCGGTCGTACGACAGCTCACGCACGACGCCATTCTCGATCCAGTTCACCTTGCGCGTGGCCTGGCCGTCACCGTCGAACGGGACACCAGGTGCGACGGCATGCCGGGGATCAGAGACCAGATTGACGCGATCATCCACCACCTTCATGCCGATCTTGGTGCCGCCGCCGGGCTTCGAGAAGAAGCTGCGTCCCTCGTCGGCCTGACGGGCATTGGTGGCGAAGGCCAGGAGCTGAACGAGGTTGCCGACGGCGGTGGGTTCGAGCACGACGGTGTAACGCCCCGGCTCGATCGCGACGGCGCTCGCCGAGCGCTTCGCCTTGTCGATCGCGGTGGCCGCAAGCGCGGCGCCATCGATGCTGCCGATATCACGTGCGGCGGAGCCCGCCCATCCGGATCCCGCACCATCGGAGGTGCGGATCGTGGTGGTGAAGGCGCAGTCGGTGCTGCGATGATAGGCGAAGAGCCCCGCCGAGTTGGCGATGGCGCTGGCCGAAGTGATGACCTCGAGATAGCCGGTCGACGTGAGCCCTGCAGCGCGTGATGCGTCGGTGACCTTGCGCACGATCTCGGCACGCTGCGCCGGTTCCGCGGCGGCGGTGGCCGAGTGGAATGCGTCGACGGCGGTGTATTGCTGCGGCCCGAGTTCGGGCATCAGCTCGGGATCGTCGGGCTGCAGCTTCGCGATGCGCTCGGCGATCTGGACGACCTGACGGAGCCCTTCGTCGTCGAGGCGATTGGTGGTGGCGGCGCCGACCTTCTTGCCAACCGTGACGCGAACGCGGATGCTGACATCCTCGTTGTCGCCTGACGTCGAGACCTGATTGACGGCGAAGCGGGTGTTGCCGCGAGCGCTGCTCTGCAACGAGACGCGGCAGCTGTCGGCCTGCGAGAACCCGACGATGCGCTTGGCCAGCGACTCGGCTTCGGCCTGCGAGAGGACGCGGGCGGGCTCGAGGAGGCTGCGCGGCGAGCTGTCGGCTCGCAGGCCGTGACTCATGCCTTCCGTCCGGTGTTGATGACGTTGATCGCCCGGTGCCGCGTGGGTGGGCAACCATGGCTGACGGCATTCGATTGCGCCGGCTGACCCTTGCCGTCACCGAATGCGCCGCCGAGCAGGTAGCTCTTCCTGCCGCCGAGCATGTCCATCGCGCCCCAGAACTCTGGGGTGCGGATCTGGTAGGCGACGTCCTTGAGCATGCCGACGATCTTGCCGCCGCGGATCTCGTAGAACAGCTGGCCGCCGAACTGCGAGTTGTAGCGCTGCTGGTCGATCGAGAACGAGCCGTCGCCGACGATGGCGATGCCTCGATCGGTGGCGGCGATCAGGTCCTCGTACGACAGGTCCTTGTCGCCGGGCAGCAGCGAGACATTCGGCATGCGCTGGAACTGGACGTCGGCCCAGCTCTGGGCGTACGAGTTGCCATGACTGCGGAGCGGCTTGCCCTGCTGCTGGTACCACCAGGCGAGTTCACCGGCCTGTTC
>JBBSCZ010000356.1:0-2345 GCA_038249795.1 Gemmatimonadales bacterium
CCTGTGGGCGGTGACGCGTTGCGACGCTTCGGCACGCCATCGCAGCGTGGCGATACGCTCACGTGGATGAGCGAGGCGCGCAACAAGCGCTCCGTCACCCTCGACCTGCGCAAGCCGGAAGGAGTGCAGGTGTTCAAGGACCTGATCGCCAGGACCGATGTGCTCTGCGAGAACTTCCGCACCGGCACGCTCGAGAAGTGGGGGTTGGGATGGGACGTACTGCATGCGATCAATCCGCGCCTGATCATGCTGCGGGTCACGGGCTATGGTCAGACCGGCCCGTACAGTGATCGGCCCGGCTTCGCGCGTGTCGCACACGCCGTCGGTGGCATCGCGTATCTCGCCGGCATGCCCAAGGGCACTCCCGTCACGCCGGGCTCCACCACGCTCGCCGATTACATGACGGGGCTTTACGGCTGCCTGGGCGTGCTGATGGCGCTCCGGCATCGCGATCTCACCGGCGAAGGACAGTATGTGGATGCGGCGCTGTACGAATCGGTATTTCGTTGTACCGAGGAGCTGGCACCGGCGTTCGCGATGTACGGCACCGTGCGTGAACGTCAGGGATCGTCGCACAACGACTTCGCCTGTCCGCATGGGCACTTCGCGACCAGGGACGGCAAATGGGTCGCGATTTCGACGGCCACCGACAAGCTGTTTCGCCGTCTGGCGCTGGCGATGGGCCGTCCCGAGCTGGCTTCCTCCAGTACGTACGGCGAGCAGAAGACACGCCTCGAGCATCGCCACGACGTGAACGAGATCGTCCGCGACTGGTGCGGCTCGCTCACCCGTGAGCAGGTGCTGGAGCGGTGCTACGCCACCGACACGCCGGCTGGCCCACTGAACAACATCGCTGATATTTTCGGGGACCGGCAGTTCCACGCACGGCGCAATCTCGTGGCCATCGATGATCCCGATACGGGCGAGTCGATCATCGTACCGTCGCCCGTGCCTGCACTCTCGGAGACACCGGGAAGCATTCGCAGTCTCGGTCCGAAGCTCGGCGAGCATACCGACGAAGTGCTGTCGGAAGTGCTGGGCATGACGCCGGCACAGATCGCCGACCTTCGCGCGAAGCGTGTCATCTGAGCGCGCCAATTGTACGACATCACGTCACAGGAGCCTGCGCATGAGCGGCATTCTGGAAGGACTGCGCATCATCGAGGGATCAGCCTTCGTGGCGGCGCCTCTGGGTGGCATGACGCTCGCGCAGCTGGGTGCTGATGTGATCCGCTTCGATCCCATCGGCGGTGGTCTCGATCATGGACGCTGGCCGCTCACGAACGACGGCACGCACAGCCTGTTCTGGACCGGATTGAACAAGGGCAAGCGGAGCATTGCCGTCGACTTCCGTAACCCACGCGGTCAGGAACTCCTCACACAACTGATCTGCGCACCGGGAGCCGACGCCGGCATCTTCAGCACGAACTTTCCGGCGAAGGGCTGGCTGTCGTACGACACGCTGCGTGCACAGCGCTCGGACCTGATCATGGTGAACCTGCTCGGCCGTCGCGATGGCGGCTCCGAGGTGGACTACACCGTGAATCCTGCGATTGGCTTTCCTGCCATCACCGGAGCCTCCGATTCGCGGCTGCCAGTGAATCACGTCTTCCCCGCCTGGGATGCGATCGCCGGCAACATGCTCGCTACCGCAATCCTCGCGGCCGAACGGCATCGCACGCGACATGGTGCAGGGCAGCTCGTGACGCTCGCGCTCAAGGATGTCGCTCTCGCGATGCTCGGCCACGTCGGCATGATCGCCGAGGTGATGGTGAACGACAGCGATCGTGGCCGTTACGGCAATTATCTGTTCGGCGCATTTGGACGCGATTTCGTCACGGCCGACGGCGAGCGCGCGATGGTCGTGGGCCTCACCGACATGCAATGGGCGACACTGGTCAAGGCGACCGGTATTACCGAGGGCATCGCGGCACTCGCGGAGCGGAGCGCGCTCGATCTCAGCGATGAGGGAAATCGGTTTCGCGTGCGTGAAGAGATCGCATCGCTGCTGGAACCGTGGTTCGCCGCGCGCACACTGCCCGAGGCACGCACCGCACTGGATGCGGCGCGCGTCACCTGGGCGCCATACCGCACCGTGCGTCAGGCGATTGCTGAAGACGCCGACCTGTCGGTAGCGAATCCGATGTTCGCGATGCTGCACCAACCCGGCGTCGGCGCTGCGCTGGCCCCTGCGTCACCGCTCCACTTCAGTGGCGTGCCACGTGTACCGGTGGCACCGGCGCCAGCGCTCGGCGCGCACACCGATGAGATCCTGCTCGACCTGCTCGGCCTGAGCGAACGTGAGATCGGCCAGCTGCACGATGACGGCGTCGTCGCCGGGCCGC
>JBBSCZ010000357.1:0-2341 GCA_038249795.1 Gemmatimonadales bacterium
ATCTGTACCGACAAGACCGGGACGCTGACGCAGAACGAGATGACGGTGCGCGTGCTGCTCGTCGGTGAGCAGCGGGTCGAGATCACGGGAAGTGGATACGCTCCCGAGGGCGAGCTCCGCACCGGCGATCACATCGTGGACAGCGCGGCTTTCGCCGTGGCCGACGACCCGGTGGCGCTCGCGCTCCGCATCGGGGCGCTCTGCAACGATGCGAAGATCATGCGTGTCGGGGCTGACGTGACTGTCCTCGGCGACCCGACCGAAGTCGCGCTGATCGTCCTGGCCGAAAAGGCTGGTCTGGAGCCTGAGGCGCTGACTCGTGCGTTCCCACGCGTCGGCGAGGCGCCGTTCGACAGCGAGACGAAGCGCATGCTCACGGTGCACCGTTCGGGAGACGGATCACGTATCGCCTTCGCCAAGGGCGCACCGTCGGCGATACTCGACGCGAGCACATGGGTCGTCGACGGCCAGGGCCGCTCCGCGATGACGGATGCGGCGCGAACCGCATGGCGTGAGCGGAACGATGCACTGGCCAGCCAGGCGTTGCGGGTGCTTGCGCTCGCCGTCCGCCCACTGGCTGATGCGGACGGCGACGCGGCCAGCGAGTTGGCGCACGACATGACGTTCGTCGGGCTCACCGGCATGATCGACCCACTCAGCGATGGCGTCAAAGAGACGATCGATTCCTGTCGGAGCGCTGGCATTCGTGTCGTGATGATCACCGGCGATCAGCTGGCGACGGCGACCGAGATTGCGCGCCAGCTCGGCCTCGATGTCGGGCCCGGTGGCACGGTGATGCGTGTGGTGCATGCGCAAGCGCTGTCCGGACTGGACGACTCAGCGTGGCAGGCCATCGTCACGGGCACCTCGGTATTTGCGCGCGTCACTCCCGAACACAAGCTGCAGATCGTGACTGCGCTGCAGCAGCAGGGCGAAATCGTCGCGATGACGGGGGACGGCGTCAATGACGCGCCAGCGCTCAAGACCGCCGACATCGGCATCGCCATGGGAATCCGCGGGACGGACGTTGCGAAGGACGCCGCCGACATCGTGATCACGGATGACAATTTTTCCACGATCGTCAGCGCCGTCGAGCAGGGCCGGATCATCGTCAGCAACATCATCCGGTTCATCCACTATCTGTTCGCCTGCAATTTTGCCGAGATTCTGACGGTATTCGCCGCAATCATGCTCGGCTGGCCGCTGCCGCTCGGAGTCTTGCAGATTCTGTGGCTGAACCTGGTCACCGATCTTTTCCCAGCGCTGGCGCTGGCGATGGAGCCGGCGGCAGAGGATGTCATGCAGCGTCCACCGCGCGACCCACGGCTACCGTTGATGACACGGTCGTTTGCATGGCTCATCGTATGGCAAGGCGTGCTGCTGGCCGCGTGTACACTGCTCGCCTTTCGTGTCGCGTTGCGCTGGTACGGCGATACGGGAACGGGACTGCAGCACAGTGCGACGGTCGCGTTCATGACGCTCGCCATGGTGCAGGTCGCACACACGCTGAACGCCCGCTCGCGGACGAAATCCCTGTTCAGCAGGAGCATCTTCTCGAATCGCTGGCTGCTGGCGGCGATCGTCTTCACCGTGCTTCTGCAGCTCACGACGGTGTACCTGCCCCCACTGCGACAGGTGCTGCAGACCGTCCCGCTCAACTCGCGCGATTGGCAGCTGATCCTGGCGTGCACGCTGATACCGCTGGTCGTGGTCGAAATCGTGAAACTGATCGGAAACCGGACCCAGCGAAACGCCATGCCGGCCTGACCTCATGGCGCAGACACAGAGCACGACCGTCACGCATGTCGGCGCGACTCTCCACGACGGCACAAAAGCGTACGACCACGCTTTGCCTCACGATGGCGTGGTCGGCGCTATGTGGCGGCGCTCAACGTAAAGCGGAACGTCGATCCGGCACCGGGGTCGCTGTCGACGAACGCCTCGCCACCGTGTGCTTCCACGAAGGTCTTCACGATGGCAAGTCCGAGCCCCGATGAACCGTCCTTCTCACTGGCCCGTTCTCCCTTGTCGAACACGCGCTGACGAAGCTCGGCCGCGATACCGACTCCATCGTCGCGCACGTACAGCTCCATGATGCCCGTGTCGCGGTCGTGCGATGCACCAATCGTGACGGTACCGCGCGGCGTGTGTTCGATCGCGTTGGCAACGAGGTTCTGCAGGATGCGCCGCAGCAAGCTCGCGTCTGCAGACACCTCGCAGTCGATCGGCACCGCGTTCACCAGTGCAGTACTGCCGGTCCCCGCCACGGGAGGGATGTCATGAATGAGCGACTCCACCAATGGCCACAGGTCGAAGGTGCGTCGTTCGACCTTCACCCCGG
>JBBSCZ010000358.1:0-2307 GCA_038249795.1 Gemmatimonadales bacterium
ATGTCCACGGACGCGGTGGCCGAGGCCGCGCAGCGATCATCCACGACCAGGGTGATGATCGCGCACGAGTGGCGACTGCTGCGTGCCGATCGGATGTTGCGCGTGGTCGCCGTGCTGTTCGCGGTGTTGCTGCTGGCCGCACTGGTCAACGGGGTATCGTGGGCGCGCTTTCAGGCGGCGACGCTGAGCGAGTTGCGTGCGGCTGACGCGGCTCGTTTTGCCGGCTATGCCGACACGCTCAAGTCGATAGCGCCCGATGCGAAGATTGCAGGACCGTTCGCGCCTGACCCGCGCAACCCGATGACGATCGGGTCACGGGGCGGAACGCTGGCAGCGCTGGACCCGACGCCGCTGTCGGTGCTCGCCGTCGGCCAGAGCGACCTGCTGCCGTATTACCTCAAGGTCAACACGGGTGGACGGCAAGGTGTGCTGAAGGGTGACGAGATCGAGAATCCCGCCAATCTCCTCACCGGGCGCTTCGATCTGGCGTTCGTGATCGTGGTGTTGTTTCCGCTGGTGATCCTGGCACTCAGTTACAACATGCTCTCCGGTGAGCGCGAGGATGGCACGCTCGCGATGGTGCTCTCGCAGCCGGTACGACTGCGCACACTGCTGCTGGCCAAGATCGGCATTCGCGCTGCAGTGGTGCTGGCGATCGCCTTTCTGCTGGTGGGTGCGGGATTGCTCGCCGCACGCGTGAACCTGACCGACGGCGCGGTGGTGGTGCGCGCCGCGTGGTGGTTCGTGCTGGTGGCGGCATACGCGGCGTTCTGGTTCGGTGTGGCGCTGCTGGTGAATGCGATCGTGCGCGGATCGGCGGCGGCGGCGGTGGCGTCGGTCACCGTCTGGCTGGTGCTGGTGGTGCTGGCGCCGGTGCTGGTGAATCTGGTGGCGCAGAGCCGCCATCCCACGCCATCGCGCGTGGCGTTCATCACCATGGTGCGCAGTGTGACCAACGAGGCCAACGCCGTGGCCGATCGCCTGATGTCGAAGTACCTGGTCGATCATCCGGAGCTGGCCGGTGCGGGTGTGAACATGAGTGACTTCTGGACGCGGTCGCTCACGGTGCAGGATACGATCGAGAAGACGCTGGCACCGCACTACGCCGACTTCGAGCAGCAACTGGCACAGCAGCAGGCCGTCATCACGGGGGCGCGCGTCCTGACACCGGCGCTGCTGATGCAAACAGCGCTCGAGGATGTCGCGGGGACTGGACTGCCGCGCTGGCAGGCGTATCGCACGCAGACGCTCGCGTTCCATAAACAGTGGCAGGACTTCTTCATTTCGCGACAGATCCGGCAGCAGAAGCTGACGGCGGCCGAGGTCGCGACGGTGCCGGTGTTTGTGTTTCGGGAGGAAACGACGGCGGATGTGACCAAACGTATGGTGACGGCGCTGGCGTGGTTGTTGGTGCCGGCCGCAGTGCTGTGGGGGATCGGGTTGCTGCGGCTGAAAAAGTACGCGGTGGTCTGACGTCCTTGTGTTCGACAGCCGGGATTTCGATCTCCGCATTGTTGCTGTGTGTGGCCGCAGAGTCTTGAAGCCATTTGTCATTGTCGCATGGGCCGTCTTTTTGTCATCCCCGTCGCTCGTCGCGCAGGGGACACACGGCCACCCCGTTGCGCCGCCGGCGGCGTTCATTCCTTTGCTGGATGGCCTCGGCGAGGTGCACTATCCCGCGGCCGCGACTTGCAGTTTGATGCCTCCGATTCCGTTGCCTTCCTGTTGCCCGGTGCCACGGTGCTGGATGCCATGACGATCACTGCTTCCCATCTTTCGCATCGCTACGGTGCCACGCTCGCGCTCGACGATCTGACGCTGGAGGTAGCGTCAGGTGAGGTCTGCTGTCTCCTCGGCCCCAACGGTGCCGGGAAATCGACCACGATCAACTGTCTCCTCGGCTTTCTGACGCCGACCAGCGGGTTCGCTGCGATCAGCGGCGTTCGAGTGGATCACGATCCGCTGCAAGCACGAACGCGGCTGGCCTACATCCCTGAAAACGTCATGCTCTACCCATACTTCACGGGCCGTGAAAATCTGGCCTTCTTCAGTGAACTTGCGGGACATCGGTATTCTACCGCCGAGTTGGACGCACTGCTCGTGCAGACTGGACTTGGCCGCGACGATATCGAGCGGCGAGTCGGCGGATATTCGAAGGGTATGCGCCAGAAGGTCGGGATCGCGATTGCCCTGGCCAAGCGGGCAACGGCGCTGCTCCTGGACGAGCCAACGTCCGGACTCGATCCGAAGGCGAGCAACGAGTTCTCTCGGCTGCTGCTGGACCTGCGCGCCCAGGGAACGGCAATC
>JBBSCZ010000359.1:0-2305 GCA_038249795.1 Gemmatimonadales bacterium
CGGCCGTGCCCGGCTGCATCCAGGCGTGTCCGTCCACGTCCATCGTCCGCAGCCACCCCCGCCAGTTCGACTGGTGCACTGCGAAGTCGGCGCCATGCACCTGGCCTCCGCTCGCAAAGCGCGAGGCTCCCAGTTCGAGCGCCCCCGCCACGAGCCCATTCCACCGGCCCAGCACCTCGGAGACCGGTTCTGCCGCCTGCGTGCCGAAGGTCCCGGCAGCCCGCGATGTCGTGAAGGCGGTCAGCCCCCAGTCGTCGAAGTCAGGGATTCCGAGGCGGGCCGGCAGCATCAATCGGCGATGCGCGTGATGCGTGCGCCGAGGGCGTTCAGGCGCTCGTCGATGCGTTCGTAGCCGCGCTCGATCTGCCCGACGTTATGAATGGTGCTCGTGCCCGTTGCACACAGCGCCGCGAGCAGCATCGCCATGCCGGCGCGGATGTCGGGGCTTTCCACGTTACCGGCACGCAACTGCGACGGTCCGGATACCAGTGCACGATGCGGATCGCACAGCACGATGCGCGCGCCCATCGAGATCAACTTGTCGACGAAGAACATGCGGGACTCGAACATCTTCTCGTGCATGAGGATCATGCCTTCGCACTGCGTGGCCGTGACGATCGCGATCGACATCACGTCCGCCGGAAATGCAGGCCACGGCTGATCATCGAGCTTCGGCACATGTCCGCCAAGATCATCGCGGATGCGGCGTGACTGCTCCGCAGGGATCACGAGATCCTTGCCGTCGATGCGGCAGCTGATACCAAGTCGCTCGAAACCCATCAACGTCGACCGCAGATGCTCGACACCGGCATCCGCGATCCGCAGTTCGGAGCGGGTGACGGCCGCCAGGCCAATGAAGCTGCCGACCTCGATGTGATCCGGGCCGATCGTGTGTGTGCAACCGTGGAGCCGATCCACACCATGCACCGTCAGCGTGTTGGTGCCGATGCCCTCGATCTTCGCGCCCATGCCGATGAGAAAATGCGCGAGATCCTGCACATGGGGTTCGCTGGCGGCATTGCGGAAGATCGTCGTGCCCTTGGCGAGTGCGGCGGCGCACATCGCATTCTCGGTGCCGGTGACGCTGGGCTCGTCGAGAAAGATGTCCCGGCCGCGCAGTTCCTTTGCCGAGAGCGTGAACTGTTCGCCGGCAGTGAAGGTGGCGCCGAGCTGTTCGAAGGCGAAGAAGTGCGTGTCGAGACGACGACGGCCAATGACGTCACCGCCGGGCGGGGGCAGCGTCACACTCCCGCAGCGCGCCAGCAGCGGACCAGCGAGCAGGATCGACGCGCGAATCTTCTCGCACAGGACCGGGTCGAGGTTCGCGGGATGAATGTCCTTCGCGTGTATGCGCAGACTGTTCGGCCCGACCCACTCTGCCTCGGCACCCACCGAGCGCAACAGCAACACCAGTGTCTCGATGTCACGAATCCTCGGGACATTCTCCAGACGGACCTCGTCTTCCGTCAGCAGCGCCGCAGCCACGATCGGCAGCGCGGCGTTCTTGTTTCCGGACGGACGGATCGTTCCCGACAGTCGATGCCCACCTTCCACCACATACCGCAGACCGGCCATGCATACGCTCCCGAATTGGGTCAGTACAGCGCGTGAAGGTGCCGGACTCATGGCAGCAGGTCAAGCGCAGGGGTGCGCCCGATGCGAGCCGACGGGTAGTTTGCATCATGATGATGCCTCCCGTTCTCGCATTGATCGCCGACACACTGCTGGTGCGTCCGGTGGATGTACCGGCGCCCTGGTACAGTGTGGCATCCGGAATCCTCAGCGTCGTGGTCACGCTGCTGCTGCTCGGGATCGCCGTTTCGCTGCTCGGCATGGCGCGTGCGCTCAAGGGCGCGGAAAAGAATCTCGGCGGCCGGATGCAGGGGCTGGCCGACGAGTTGATTCCGCTGGCCCGCAACCTCAATCAGATCG
Organism: Gemmatimonadales bacterium; assembly: GCA_038249795.1. GTDB lineage: Bacteria > Gemmatimonadota > Gemmatimonadetes > Gemmatimonadales > Gemmatimonadaceae > JACMLX01. The sequence goes on from JBBSCZ010000359.1 coordinate 1,933, forward strand.
CCACGCAGCTGCAGGAGGTCACCACGGAGGCACGTGGTGAACTGCGCAAGCTTTCCGGCACGATCGACGCGGTGGATGACGCGGTGCGCGATGCCATCGATGCGGGCGAGTCGCGCTTGCATCAGTTCGGCACGATGCTCGATGTCGTGCAGGACGAGGCGCAGGCGACCGTGGCGTCTGCGACCGGGATGATGCGCGGCGTGCGGGTCGGCGCGGGCGCGCTCGTCTCGAATCTCTTCGGAATGACTCGAACGATGGAAGCGACGTCGCGTCGGCGCACACGCCGCCCGACGAAAGACGCGTCGCCGCTGACCGATGCGGACGTATACGCACGGCTCGCCGCGCTCGAAGCCGCCTTTGCCGAGCAGGATGA
>JBBSCZ010000360.1:0-2301 GCA_038249795.1 Gemmatimonadales bacterium
GATCGGCAGGTCAGCATCGTCTACGTCGAATTTCAGGGCCGGGATGGAGCGATCCCTGCCCGCGACTATCCGGCCCTCCGCCTGGTGAATGGGCACACCCTGCCGGATGCATCGGTGCCGGGCGAACCAGGCGGCATGACCATCGTCACCAACGCCCACATGTACGTGCGCGGTGACTACAACACCGTCAACTGGAAGCCGGCCGCACTGATCGGCGACGTCACCACCTTCCTCTCCAATGCGTGGAACGACGCTGGGACGGCCCCCGGCGTCCCCATCCGCACGGCCAATGCGACAACCGTCTTCGCCGCGCTGCTGTCCGGCAATTCCGAGACGCCATGTGACGCGCGCGTCTGCGGCGGGCCGCAACCGTATGGCGGTGGCCTCGAGAACTTCCCGCGCTTCATCGAAAACTGGGCCGGTAGAGCTTTCAACTACACCGGGTCGCTGGTGTCACTCTTTCCCAGCGCGCAGTCCGGTCGGCCCTGGGCTAACGGCTTCGCGTACTACGGCGCGCCGGTCCGCAACTGGAGCTTTGACACCCGCTTCCGCGATCCCATGCTCCTGCCACCCGGCACACCACGTCTCGGCTCGGTGCTCCAGATCTCGTACCGGAACGTCTTTTGATCGCGCGCCGTCGCGGTACGTCGCTGATCGAGATGCTGGTCGTGCTGGTGGTGCTGGGCATTCTGACGTCGGTGGCTGCGCCGCTGATGCGGCCTTCTTCTCATGGCACCGTCGAGCAGAATGCACGACTGCTCGCGCAGGATCTCGATCATGCACGCAGCAAGGCGTACGCTGCCCGGACGAGCGTGCGCGTGGTGGTGGAAGACACACTCTGGCACAGCTATCTAGACCAGAACCGTGACTCGGTGATCGCCGAGGTGGCCTCGGAACTGACTGCGTTCGGCCCGATGAACACGCGTATTCTCGAGCCGGAAGTCGTCTTCGGGCGCGGTGCGGCGCCGCGCGTCCCGGCTGATACCGTCGTGAACTGGCTCCCCGGCACGCGGCGTGTGCAGTTTGGCACCCGCGGCACCACTGAACCTTTTGGATCCAGCTGGTTCCTGTACCTCACGTACGACTCTGACAACACGGCCGTCAGTGCTGTCGAGATCAACTCTGCTGCCAACGTGCGGGTCTGGCGTTGGGTGGAAGGTGTCTGGCAATGATGAAGAATCGACGCGGAATTCCGGCATCGGCACGCAGCGTTCGCCCCGCTGGGCAGCGTGCCGGCTTTACCCTGATCGCCCTGATGGTGTCGGTGGTGCTCCTGTCGACGGGCGTGATGGCGATCGGCGCGGCGAACACCACGCGCATTCGCGCACAGACCGTGGCGAGCTCGAAGGACGTCGCGCTGAACGTGGCGCGGCAGCACCTCGAGAACATCCGGGGCGGTGATCCATGGGCCATCGCCACCGAAGCCGGCGTGCAGGTAAACGCCAGCGGCGTGGCCTCAGCCACCGGCGAGTTCACACGCAGCGTGACGGTCACCGTCGAGCGCTCGAACCTGATCACCATCGAGGTCGTGGTGCAGGGTCCACGCCTCGCGCGGCCGGTGAGCCTGGTCACGAACGCATACCGCGGCGGCACCATGACACCGCGCACCTGAGGCCCAACGCCATGCGCCAACCCATTCCGCACGCACACGGCCGCCGCGCCGGCTTCACACTCCTCGAGTTGCTGGTGTCGATGCTCATGGGCATCGTGATCCTCACCGTCTCGACGAATTTCGCCACCGCCACACTGCGCAGCAGTCGAGGCAGCGACCTGCGCGACGGCCTCAATCGGGATGCGCGTTTCGTCGGTCTGGCGGTTTCGCGCGATCTGCAGGATGCCGGGATCGCTTTCGAGTCCAATCAGCAGTTCGGCAGTCTCGCCACGCGCAATGACACCGTCGTGGCGCTGTCGGTGCCGTTCCTGCCGAACGAGGCCGAGGCATACGACATGGTGGTGCCCATCGACACGGCCAGTGTACTCCCGCCGGGTGGGACCTGCGGGGCCACCTGCATCGACGTGGTGGATCCGAACACCGTGCCGTTCCAGCTGGTCGTCGGTGACCTCGCGCTGCTCCAGGTGCAGAACGAGCGCCGACTCATCGTCCTGACTGCCATCTCGACACCGTCCACCAACGTGCGACGGCTGACCTTTGCGCCGCGCGATTCGCTGTTCGTCTTTCCCGGGGCCTTCGCGGGCGGGCTGCGCCTCACGCGCTTCGGCGTCGCCGTCCAGAAGATGAACGTGACGGGTTGGTTCAAGACGCCAGGTGCGCCGACCCTGATGCGTGCCGTTGGTTTCAAC
>JBBSCZ010000361.1:0-2293 GCA_038249795.1 Gemmatimonadales bacterium
GCCGCTGATCTTCGGGTACTTCGTGGTCGATGCCGCCTTCCGCGCCGCCGGCAACACGAAGCTGCCGTTCATCATGCTGCTCTGCGCCACGCTCATCGCCGCGCTGCTGGACCCGGCGCTGATCACGGGATGGGGACCGTTCCCGGAACTCGGTATCCGCGGAGCTGCGATCGCGACGCTCTGCGTGCGCGGCTCGCTCTGCGTGGTCGGAGTGCTGCTGCTGCGGCATCGCAAGCTGATCGCGTTCGGTGCGATCGACTGGTCGCGAATCGGTACCATCGTGCGTGTGGGCCTGCCGATTGCGGCCACCGGTATCGTCTTCTCGCTGATCTACGTGGTGATGACGCGTACCACCGCGCGCTTCGGCACGCCTGCACTCGCCGCGCTTGGCCTCGGCCATCGCATCGAGAGCTGGATGTTCATGATCGGTGTGGGGTTCGGCGCGGCGGCTGCCGCCATCGTCGGTCAGAATCTTGGCGCCGGCCAGCCTGATCGTGCGGCCCGCGCCGGCTGGCTGACGCTCGCTATGACCGGCGTGCCGGGCATCATCGCGTGTACCGCACTGCTTCTATTCCCGGATGTGCTGGCGAGTCTCTTCTCGACCGATCCCACCGTGGTGGCCGAGGCGTCGAACTACCTGCGAACCGCCGCTTTCGCGCAGCTGGTGGTGAGTGGCGAAACGGTGCTCGAAGGTGCCCTCGGCGGTGCAGGCTGGACGTTGCCGCCAATGATCACCTCCACCGCCATCACGCTCGCGCGCGTGCCGCTCGCCGTCTGGGCCGCCGCACAATGGGGCACCACCGGCATCTGGTGGGTGATCTCGCTCACCGCCATTGCGCGCGCACTCGCCATGATGGCGCTGTGGGCGTCCGGTGGGTGGCGACGCGCGGTGGTGTGAATCATGTGTTCAGTTCCGCATCGCCAAGCGGTGCCGCTGATGGTCCGTTCAGGATCGTACCATCAGTTGCGAAGCGCGAGCCATGGCACGGGCAGTCCCACGTCTTCTCGGCATTGTTCCAGTCCACGATGCAGCCAAGGTGCGGGCAGACGGCTGACTTGACGGTGAGAGCGCCACCGTGCGCACGAAATACCGCGAGCTTCTCGAGACCCTGACGGATGATGCATCCCTCGCCAGGCGGAATCTGATCGGCGTCGGCAACGTCGCCGCCCGTCACGAGGTCGGCATACTGCGCTGCGACGTTCAGGGTCTCCCTGGCGTACTCCGTCACCGTCGTCGCCGACAGTGTGATGCGTGATGGCGAGAACAGCGCCTCCCATGCGTGTGGTGCGCCTGCGATGAGGGTGGGGAGCAGCAGGCCGGCGATGCTGGCGTGTGTCATGCCATTGCCCGAATCGCCAGTCACGATCCAGAGGCGATGACTCCCCGGGTTGCGTCCGATGTACGCGACGTAGTCCACGGGCTCCATGACCTGACCACTCCACCGTGCCTCGATGCCTTGCACAGGAAAGCGCTCGCGGGTCCACGCCTCGAGCCGGTCGAATGCAGCCGACTCGTCATCGGACTGGCCTGTCTTGTGATCCTCGCCTCCGACGATCAGTACATCGGTCTCGCCGTCAGCAACCGGACCCTGGAGCAGGCGCAGATAGTGATACGACTCCTCGGTGTCCCAGAACAGGCCGACCGGCACGCTGCCGCGCTGCACACGCGCACCGATCACATACGTGCGGTACGGCGCCTGCTTCGTGTGCATCGTGACGCGATCGATGAAGGGTGTGTTCGTTGCCACGACCACATGTGCCGCACGCACGGAGCGTCCATCGGCGAGGTGCACGATGCATTCGTCCGCATCGCTCCTTGCATCATCGACCGACGTCACATGTGCATCCGTGATGATCTGCCCGCCGCGTTTCGCGATCGCCTCGGCGAGGCCAGCCATATAGCGCAGGATGTGAAACTGGCCCTGCTGCGGGAAGCGGAGTGCGGCACCGGGAAACTGCGCCGCCATCGGGTGGTCATCAACGAGCTCGACATCGGCAAAACCTGCGCGGCGCGCGGCATCGCACTCATGTGCCAGCCGCTCCGATGCATCGGCGGTCGAGGGAATCCACCAACCATCCAGCCGTGCGAAGTCGCAATCGATCTGTTCGTCGCGCACGATCCGTTCGATTGCATCGACGCCCGCGCGGAACGCCTCACCAAGCAGGCGCGACGCAGCTTCGCCAAGCACTTTTTCCACCTCGTGGTACTCGTCGTCGAATGACGAGTCGATGTGCGCCGTCGTTCGTCCTGTTTCACCGCCGCCCACCGGGCCGTCGTCGAGGACCAGAACCC
>JBBSCZ010000362.1:0-2292 GCA_038249795.1 Gemmatimonadales bacterium
GCCGTCAGCGCGGCGCGCTACCCTCGCGCATCCACGCCACCAGCGCACGAATCGTCGTCTCGTCGAGCGGACCGCCATGCTGCCCCGAAAACGCCGCCATGCTCGTGCCCGGAACGCCGCGGGCGATGCGATCGAACGCCTCCTCGGGCTTCGATGCGAGCGCGGCACGCATCGGTCGCACGGCCGGTGCAATCGTGCTCCCTTCACCGTTGGCACCGTGACAGGCGCTGCAACGGGTCGCGAATACCCGGGTGGCGTTCACGCGCGCCACCTCGCCCGGAGCGGTACCCGAGACTGACCGAGGGATAGCGTCATCGGGACGCGCCGTGGCCCCTGATACGCCGCGCGACGCATCACGCTTGTCGTCATCGTCGTCACCATCATCATCGTCGTCGTCTCGGCGCTCAGCTGCCGCCATCGCCCGCGGTGGTGCCGGGGTGCCCTTGAACCATCCCTGCACACTCGGCGCGCCCGGCTCCAGTGAACGGACGTACGCTGCCAGTCGGGTGATCTGCTGCGCCGTAAACGGACCGCCCAGATCCAGGTCGTACGCCGACATGATGGTGCCGGGCACCCCGCCGCTGATCAGCCAGTGCAGTTGCTTGTCAGTCACCGAGCCGAGAAACTCCTTCGCGGCCAGCGTCGGCGCACCACGCCCGCCCCCCGCCTCCGCGCCGTGGCACGAGGCGCAATGCTGCGCGAACATCGTGCGGCCGATGCTGACGTTCTCGTCCGCCATGGCCGCCTGTGCCTCCTTCCGCCGGACCGGTTCACCGTGGTTGTACAGCGGAAACGCCACGATGAGCACCGCCATGCACACCAGCCCCGCCACCCGCCACCAGTCCATGTCACGGGTGTCGTCAGCAGAGTCGATTGGGCGCGGAGTGCGACTTTTCAACGGCATCGCGGCTCAGCCCTCCTTCTCGGCCGCGCAGCTCGGTCCACGGGCGGGCACGGCGAACGTCTTCGAACCCAGCGGCGCGCCTTCCTCGAGGACGCTGGTATTCACCAGCACACGGCCATCGGCCACCTGCAACGGGTAGCGATCCATCCCGCGTGGTGACGGGCCGCTGACCCACTCCCCCGCCGCATTGAACACCGAGCCATGGCACGGACACTCGAACTGGCCCGATGAGTCGCAGAACGGCACCGCACAGCCCAGGTGCGGGCACTTCTGCGCCAGCGCGCGCAACTCGCCGCCGGCTCGCGTGACGAACAGCCGCCCCTGCCGCACGAAAGTGGCCGAGCCTTCGGGATAAGCATCGGGCGCGAGCAGCGGCAGCACGCCGCCGCCGCCCGCCACCGCCAGCGGCTTCAGTGCCACGTACGACGTCCATCCGGCTGCGGCCACCAGCATTCCGGTGCCGACGGTCCATCCTGCCTCGAGCAGGTCACGCCGAGTCTGGTCCATCAGTTCCTCCCGCTCACGGTTCGAAGTAGAGGTGTTCCCACGGCAGCACGAATCCCCAGCCCGGGCCACGGAACAGGGCACCGATGATCGTCAGCACGACCAGACCAAAGAAGATCGCCCAGAACAGCAGCAGCGCGACCTTGCGATCGCGCGGCTCGCGCGAGGGATTGCGGTCCACGTACGGCAGCGCCACCAGCGCCGCGATCAGCGCGCCTGGTGCCAGCACACCGGCCACCAGCGGATCGAAGTGCGCCAGCAGCTCCTGCAACCCGACGAAGTACCACGGCGCCTTCGACGGCTCGGGGGTGAGGTTCGCGTTGGCGATGTCGCGTAGCGGCGCCTCGAAGGCGATGCCCAGCGCCAGCACCAGCGCACAGACTGCAAGCGCGATCACCTGATGCCTGAGGATCAGTGCCGGCCACGTGAACACCTCGTTGGCCGGTTCGCGCGCACGCCCCGACACCTCGGCGGTGTCCACGACACCCAGCACCCGACGCCCGTCGGGAAGCCAGACCTCACCCACGGCGGCGTCGGCAGCGACGTCGATCCGTTCGATGGCGCGCGTGGTGACGTCGTGCGAATGAGGCGGATCGCCCACCACCAGCCCGTCCTTGCGGATGCGCCAGAGATGCACCGCCATCAACATCGCGAAAGCCAGCGTCAGCACGGCGATGTGGATCACGTAGAAGCGAAGCAACGCCGCCTGGCCGATGGTCTCACCACCGAGCAGGAAGTCGCGCATCGTGTTGCCCACGCCGGGCGCGTACTTCACCAGCCCCGCCCCCACCGTCACGGCCCAGTACGCGAGCTGGTCCCACGGCAGCAGATACCCGGTGAAGGAATACGCGAGCGTCACCACCAGCAGCCCCACGCCGATCACC
>JBBSCZ010000363.1:0-2257 GCA_038249795.1 Gemmatimonadales bacterium
GTTGCTGTTGCTGTTTGCGTTTGTCAGAAGGCAACGAACGACTGCTACCTGGCGCCGGGTTCGAGGAAAAAGGCGATGGGGGCCTTGATGGACTCGGCGAGGACGTAGCGGATGCCGGCGAGTTCGGTCAGTGAGATCGGGCTGCTGCGTGTGGGCGAGCCCGACGCTTTCAGGTCCAGGCGGTAGGCCGTCAGCAGGAGGCGGAGCATGTGGAAGCGATCGCTCACCAGGATGACGCGCTGCATCTTGCGCGCCTTGGCAATGCGGGCCACGGCGTGCATCTGCTCGGTGGTGCTGCGGCTCTCGTCCTCGAGAATGATCGCCGACCGCGGCACCCCTTTGCGGCGTGCGTAGCGCGCACTCGTCGCGGCTTCGCTGCTGATGTCACCCGACTTGCGACCACCGGTCACCACCAGCGTGCGGGCCACGCGGGCGCGATAGAGGTCCACCGCATGATCGAGTCGCGCCTCCAACACCGGCGATGGTCGGCCGGCGTATTGTGCGGCGCCGAGTACCACGATCGCGTCGGCGGGCTGCGCGGAATCGATGTTGCCGGTGATCAGTACGGCCGCCACGAGCAGTCCCCACACGCCGATGAGCACGAGAAGCAACCGGCCGACGAATCGGCCAAAACCGTCTGAGGCCGATCGCTGTGTCCGGGCCACGCTGGAGGGTGTGAGTGTCAGTCGGTCAGGCTGAGCATTGCGAGCCAGAATACGTCGAAGGAGACGCGCGCGTTGCGCTCCGGCTCCACCACCCGGTCCAGCGCCAGACCGTCCACGAAGGCCACGAACGCATCGCCCAGAAGTTCTGCAGGAACCCGCGGCGTGAGGCCGAGCATCGTGCACAGTTCGCCGATGACCTCTGCGGCGGCCGTGCGACGTTCCATCGCGGTGATCCGCACTGCCGCCTGCACCGCCTCGCCCTGCACCAGCGTCAGGTCCAGCAGCGCGCGCAGGTCGCCCCGATCGAGTTCATCGGAAAGCCACTGCCAGAGCGCATCCAGCGCCGCCGATCCGCTCACACCGGTGAGTGCCGTGGCCTGTCGCGCCACCAGACCGGCTCGCAGCCATTCCACGAGTCGGGCCAGCAGCTCGCCCTTGTCATGAAAGTGATAGTGGATCAGTGCCTTGCTCACCCCCGCCGCTTCGGCAACGTCCTGCAGGCTCACGTCGGCGGCGCCCTTCTGCACGATGCAGGCGCTGGTGGCCTCGAGAATCCGTCCGGCGGCGGCGCCCCGCGTGCCCGTCGCCTCGCTCATCGATCGCCCCGCCACGCACCGCTCACAACGTCACCCGGTCACCCGGCGCCGGCACGGTGCAGTGATAGCCTTTCGCCGTGAGTGCGGCGCTGAACTCCGTCTGCGCCGGCGGCTCGCCATGCACCAGCATCACACGCGTGAGCCCCGGCGACGTCAGCTTCACCGCATCGAGCCACTCGATCAATTCGGTGCGGTCGGCATGTGCCGAATAACCGTTGAGGATCTCGACATGTGCGCGGAGCGGGACGTTGGCGCCATAGATGCGCAGCGTGTCGCGCTTCTCCACGATGCGTCGGCCCAGCGTGTGCTCGGCCATGAAGCCGACAACGAGAATCGTGTTGCGCTGGTCGCTGGCGGCGTGGGCGAGATGGTGCAGCACGCGCCCCGATTCCGCCATGCCGGACGGCGAGATGATGATGATCGGACCACGCATCGCATTCAGCGTCTTGCTCTCCGCCACGTCGCGCGTGTAGCGCACGAGGTCGAAGTGAAACAGCTCGTCAACGGCGCGCACCAGATCCTCGCTCCGGTCGAAGCATTCCGGATGCATCTCGAAGATCTCGGTGGCGCTGGTGGCCAGCGGGCTGTCGACGTAAATCGGCACCCGCGGGATCTCGCCGGCGCGGGCCAGCGCATGCAGGTCGTACACGATTTCCTGTACTCGTCCCACCGCGAAGGCGGGAATGATCACCCGACCGCCGCGCGCCGCCGTTTCGCGTACGATCCGACCGAGGTCGCGGCGCGCGTCGTCGATCGGCAGATGATCACGATTGCCGTAGGTGGATTCCATGATCACCACGTCGGCATGCTGCGGCGGCTTCGGATCACGGATGATGGCGAGCCCCTTCCGACCGATGTCACCCGAAAACGCGACACGCACCGTTCGCTCACCCTCCGTGCATTCCAGCAACACCGATGCCGAGCCGAGGATGTGGCCGGCGTCGGTGAAGAGTGCGCGAACGCCGGGGACCACGTCGAACCAGCGATCGTACGGCA
>JBBSCZ010000364.1:0-2252 GCA_038249795.1 Gemmatimonadales bacterium
ACCGACTGAATCAGCGACCAGCCAAGTGCCGGCGACATGGGTAGCGTCGCCCAGTGCGCGCGTCCCTGCTCTGCCGCATGAGTCCATGCGAGGCGCCAGTCGCGGGCTGTCACGACACCCTGCAGTGACACGCTGTCGCGGCCCGATGCAAACGCACCGCGCGCCACCAGCACTGGCACCTGCAGGCCCCATCGCCCGGCCAGCAGATCGGACGTGAGCGCCGCATCGGTACCGCGCTGCGCCAGCAGCAGGTGCGCCCGCGTGCTGGTGGGGTCGAGGCTTTGCATCGCGGGATCGTGCACGAAGACGATCGGCACCACGCCCGCCCGCAGATCCCGCCCGCGCACCGTCACCGATGCCATGACGGAGCCGATGCGCGCGGCGGCCACGAGCACCGGTCCCGTGCCGCGGTGCGCGATCGACACACCATTGACGCGCGCCCTACTGGGCTCGGCGGCATACCATCCGTAGCCGGGCGTGTACGGCAGCGTACTGACCGCAGTTGTTGCGCGCGCCTGCAGCGGCATGGCGGGCCGCAGCGCAATCGAGAGTGCAAGCCACGCAGTCAGGTGCACGGCGCACCAGGCATTCCGCAGCGCACGTGCATCGCTTGCCGAGGGCGACCGGAGCACCGCGACGTGCCGCGCGAGCCACACTCCTACCCACGTGCCGAGTGCGTTGCTGACGATGTCGGCAATGGCGGGCGTACGCCCAACGGGGAAGCCGACGAGCTGCAGCAGCTCGATCAGCAGTGAGGCAACGCCACCAGCCAGCACGGCACGGCGATACGGCATGCCCACCGCCACCAGTGCAGAACCGAGCGGGACGAAGAGCACGATGTTGCCGATCACATCGGCCAGCCACGTCGCGGAGCAGGTCAGGCAGCGGATGCGCTGCCAGACGGATTCCACATCAGCCGATCCGCTGGCGTTGCCACCGGGAGTGAGCGTGAGTGCACCGATGCATACTGACGCGCACGCGAGCGCGACCCCGGCCCAGCGCCGTGTCGGAGTCACGGGTTGCGGAAAATCGAGTGGGCTTCGCGATGTCGGTCTGACGAAGCGAGGCGCGAAGGACCCGCAAGGCGGTCCGAGGCGGCGGCATGCATACCACCGAAGATATCAGGCATGATCCGCGACCACGTGCGACTGACGGTTCCGTGTAGCGCTCTTTTGCGCAGCGCAGCGACCAGCGCCTGTCTCACGATGCGTCCCGACTCACGTCCTGATGTTGCGAATTCCAGCGCTTGAACACACTGTCCATCTGTGGCGAACATCACAGTTTCCGTGCCCGCCGAGGTGTATGACGCCGCTCGGCTCCGAGCTGCCGAGGCGCGCACGTCCGTATCGGCGCTGGTGCGGGACTACCTCATCCGCGTCGCATCTCAAGGCAGCGAGTTCGAGAGGCTCAGTGCGCTTCAGGCTGAGACGCTGACGCAGATCCGCGAGAGACGGGCCGGCTACTCCGCCGCGAAGCGCCTGACCCGGGACGAGAAGCACGATCGCGATGCACTTCGTTGACACCGACATGCTGCTGTACGACGAAGCGCGCGAGGCGGCGATTCCCAGAGCAGGACACCACGCTCGCCTTGGTATCGCGCGCGATGGCAACGGTGCAGCGGTTTCAAGTCAGCTGTTGGGATGCCGCGAATCTCGAGGGCGCCCGCGCGGCGGGATGCGACGTCCTGCCGACGGAAGATCCGCAGGACGGACAGCTGTTTGACGGCGTGAGAGTCGTGACTCCATTCCGCTGACGACGTCTGGGTTCGGAGTCCACTGCATGTGGACGTACCGGCTCGGCTGGGGTGTGCGCTGCGTGTAGTCGCGTTTCCGATGCGCCGGGGCCGGGGCGGGTACGAGGCTTTCAGAGCGCCTCGTGGTGGTGGTGGGTTTATGTGGTATTTATGACCTTGCGGAGCTTACTCAGGAGCGTGGTCGAGAATCAGGGCGGGAGTTGCAAGTCGTTGCCAGGTCGTCGGTTTCAGGAATTTCTGCCACAGAATGCGGCTGAGCTATTCTTGAATTCTCCTGCGACAGAAGTCTGGCGGCGCAGCAGAATACGTGGGGATTGTGCGGGATGCGGTTTATGTCGTACGCTACATAATTCTTGCTAGGCAGCAGCGGGCATTGGGGCAGGTTCACGACGTCACTCCGGCGCGTCTATGGATGCGGCATCTGCGAAGTTGCAGGAACAACCCGAGGAGCCTGTAAGGCGCCGTGCGTTGGCGTTGTTTGGTCGCGCGCTGCCTTGGG
>JBBSCZ010000365.1:0-2211 GCA_038249795.1 Gemmatimonadales bacterium
CTGGACAGCGAGAAGGCGCTGTACCGTCGCCTGACGTGGGCCGACAGCGGCGCGGCGCTGGCGGTGGTGCGCTCGGTGCCCGACAGTGCAACCAGGGATACGCTGAGCACGATCCTTGGCTGGACGCGCCTTGCGTCGCGCACGCCGGTAAGCGTGGCAATCAACGAGAAGAGTGCGGGCATCACCGGCGCACTGGTGATCAGCGCCGATCGCACGCCGAAGTGGAATGACGAGCAATCGGTACTCTATTTCGGATTGCGTGAGCCGAGGCCGGCCGCACCGCCGTCGACCGGCGCGCCGGTCAGTGGAGGCGCGACGGTGAATGCACCCGGCGCGGGTGCCGGTGGCCAGGTCGCACCGGCGCGGCAGGATGACGAAACGCCGTCGCTGATCCTCTGGCACTGGAAGGATCCGCGACTGCAGAGCACTCAGCAGGTGACCGAGAGTGCCGACCGGACCTTCAGCTATCTCGCGGCCTGGCACCTCGCCTCGCCGAAGGTGGTGCAGCTGAGTGACAAGGCGGTGCGCAGTGTCACGGTGGCGTACGGCGATCGCTGGGCGATGGGAGTCGACGTGTCGACATACGAGCGGCAGGCGAGCGTGGACGGCCGCCAACTGCGCGACCTGTACGCGATCGATGTGATGACGGGCGCGCGCACGATCATCGCCAAGGGGATCCAGAATCCTGGAGGTCAGCCGGGCCAACTCATGTCGCCCGACGGGCTGCGCACGGTGTGGTATGACAACGGCATGTGGAACCTGTACGACTTCTTCAGCAAGACGTCACGTCCACTCACGACCACGATCGCGGCGACGTTCTGGAACGATGAAGACGATCACAACGTGGTGAAGCCACCCGCCGCGCCGCCGCTCGGCTGGACTCGCGATTCACGCACGGTGTTTCTGCGCGACAACTGGGACATCTGGCGTGTACCGGTGGCTGGTGGCCCGGCGGTGAACATCACGCGCAACGGAAAGAGCGATGGTATCCGCTATCAGTCACGCGTGGCAGTGGAGCCGCGCGAGCGTGGTATCGACCCGTCGATTCCGCTGTTCATCGAGACGTATGGTGAGCGGACGAAGCAGGAAGGACTCGTCGCAGTGAACGCGCTGAAGGGTGGTGTACGGGTGATGGCGTGGGAGGACGCGAAGCTGGATTATCGACGCGCGCGCGACGCCGATGTATGGGTGTACACGCGCCAGAGCTTCGTCCGCTTCCCTGATTTCTACGCCGCCGACGCGGGGATGACCAACGAGCGTCGCCTGACGGATGCCAACCCGCAGCAGGGCGACGTAGCGTGGAGTGCGGGTGCCCGCCTGATCGACTACCAGTGCGACAACGACGGCGATCGTCTGCAGGGCGCGCTGTTCCTGCCGGCCAACTACGAGCCCGGGAAGCAATACCCGACAGTGACGTACATCTACGAGAAGCTGTCGCAGGGGTTCCATGCCTACGCACAGCCGAACGCCACGCGCTACGCCAATCCGAGCGTCTACACATCGCGTGGCTATGCGTTCTTCATGCCCGACATCACCTACAAACTGGACGATCCGGGACGTTCGGCAGTCTGGTGCGTGGTGCCGGCAGTGAAGGCCGCCATCGCGAGCGGCATCGTCGACTCGGCGAATGTGGCGCTGCAGGGGCACAGCTGGGGCGGATACCAGACGAGCTTCATCACTACGCAGACGGACCTGTTCAAGACGGCGATCGCGGGTGCGCCGCTGACGGACATGATCTCGATGTTCAGCAGCGTCTACTGGAATTCTGGCAATACGAATCAGGGCATCTTCATCTCGAGCCAGGGCCGCTTCCGCTCGAGCTATGCGAAGAATCCGGACGCATATCTCCGCAACTCGCCGAACCGCTTTGCCGACAAGCTGAACATCCCGTTCATGATCCTCCACAATGACCGTGACGGTGCGGTGGACTTCAATCAGGGCATCACCTACTACAACACGCTGCGCGAACTGGGCAAGGATGTCGTGCTGCTGGAGTACGTCGGCGAAAATCACGGGCTGGCGCGTCCGATCAACCAGAAGGACTACGCGCTGCGCATGCAGGAGTGGTTCGACCATTTCCTGCAGGGCAAGCCGGCCCCGGCCTGGCTGAAGGAGGGGGTGCCGCGGCTCGACATGGAAGCGCACCTGCGGAACCGGAAACCGCTGCTCGATCCGAAAGTGAAGCCGCCGGTGAAGAAGGTCGCGATGTAA
>JBBSCZ010000366.1:0-2203 GCA_038249795.1 Gemmatimonadales bacterium
CGATAATACGCATCCGTCCACGAATCATCCGGCACCAACGGCCGCACCTCCTTCAACGCCAGCAGCTTCGCATAATACCGAAACCGGTAATGCTCATAGAACCGCAGAATCTCCAGCCCGTACCGGTCCGCCAGATTCGTATCACCGCGCACCACGAGAAAGTTCTCGTCATTCCCGTTGCTGGCCGACTGACTCAGATTGTGACTGCCGCTGATGATCGTGGGACTGTCCGACGTGAAGTTCACGATCACCGCCTTGAGGTGAATACTGAGATTGCCGCGCTGTCCGCGCAGCCCCTCCTTCACCCACCCTTCGAGCCCGTTGTTGAGAAACGCCACCGCCGTGAACTCCGCAGTGCGATCGGCGTGGAAGCCGGTGATCCTGCTCTTCGTGTTCTGGATCCCGAACCGCACCACATCGTCATGCGCGCCGCCCAGCAGCGCGTCCAGCACCGGCTCGTAGAGTGCGAAGGCGGTCGCGAAGAGCACGTCGCGGTCAGCCGACCGGATGATGCGCGCAAACTCGTCGAGGTCACCATTCCCTGAACGCGGCGAGAACCCGACGAAGAATTGCGACGCGGGGTCGATCGGGTCGTTGGCAGTGATCCAACGGCGTGTAGCCCCGGTGTCGTCCGGAGTGTTCCACAACTCGGAGAACATCGCTGCGTACTCGCTGGCGGCAGCCGGCGTCTCCACGACGTGGACCACGTTCGCCTGACGGTAGACGCCATTCTCGGTGAAGTTGGTGCTGCCGCAGAGCACGGACACGGGGGTGGTGGTCCCATTCGCCGTCACCTTGCTCAACACGATGAACTTGTCGTGGAAGATCTTGCTCGTGACCCGCCCGCGCTTGCGGGCCTTCGGGATGCGTTTCAGGCTCGCCTCGTTCGCGGCCGTCTGCTCGTCGCCTTTCTTCGCGTGATACAGCACGCGTACCTGCACGCCGCGACGGTGCGCAGCGACGACGGCACCGGTGATGGCTGCGAGTTCGTATTCGTAGATCGCCACATCGAGTGCCCAGCGCTTGTCTTTGGCCGAGGCGATGAACGAAAGAATCACATCCAGCAGCCCGCGCTGCAGCCAGGTGCGCGGTGCCTCGGGCCACTGCTCGATCGGCAGTTGCTTGTTCTTCGTGAGCAGGGCGTCGAGCTCCGGAAACTTCCGCCCGAACGCCTGGCTGGCGGCGACGGCGCGGTTGAACCGGACCTCCTGGCCGGCGGCGGCTCCGGCATAAGTCGTCACCTCCACCGTGATCGACTCCTCGAGCGTCGGTGCCGCCGGTGTGCCGCGCATCAGGTGCACCCGATAGCTGTACGTCACGCCCGAATCGACGCTGTAGTCGGCCCACCGGAATTTCTGGATCGGGGCCAGGTTGCTCGGCGTGGCGTTCCACTCTGGCAGCGTGTGCTTGCGATCCGGAAACGTCAGGCTGCTCAGCAGCCAGCGCCACCTGGTGGATCCCTTCGCACGCTTCTCGATCGCGAAGCCGAGCAGTCCAGCCCGCCGCGACTTCGCCAGATCCATCGCCAGCAGGACACCTGTGTCGCCAGCGTAGGCCTTCACACGAAATGTGTCGGCGGTGTTCGTTCGAAGCACGCGCATGGTCTGCTCCTCTGGTGACCCGCGATGGACTCGGGCTCGTTGCTGTCGAGCACGAAATCGATGACGCCCTTCCTGGCGGCAACTGTATCATGCCGCATGGGCCCTTGCCAAAACCATCACTCGTGGAGAAGACTATGTCCATGCCTGTCATCGACGGTCACCGCTGGACAGCGGACGAAGTTCGGGCGCTCCCTGACGAGCCGGGGAAGCGGTTCGAGTGCGTGGACGGGGAACTGCTCGTGAGTCCCGGCCCGCGACTGCCGCATCAGTCTGCGATCGTGCTGCTGACCCGCGCGCTCGACGTGTATTGCACCGGCGAAGGTGTCGGCTCCGTCTTCAACGGACCGGGGGAACTCGAACTCGATCGCTACACTCTCGTACAGCCGGATCTGTTCGTGCTGCCGCTGGTCGACGGCAGGCGGGCGCAATCACAAACGCAGGCGGGCCATCCTTTGCTGTTTGTCGAAGTGCTCTCGCCCGGTACGGCGCGCCACGACCGCGCGATCAAACGAATCCGATATCAGCGTTACGGGGTGGAGTGCTGGATTGCCGACATGGATGCGCGACTGGTCGAGCGCTGGACACCGCACGGGGAGCGCCCG
>JBBSCZ010000367.1:0-2202 GCA_038249795.1 Gemmatimonadales bacterium
AAGCTCCGCTCGCCAGAAACGGAACGGTTCTTGTAATGGAGCAGCGGTAACGAAGAGCGCGCCGTGATCGTGTGCGCGCCGACTTACCTGTAACGCTGGAGTCTTCATGAACCCCCTCGTAACTCTTGGTGTACTCCTGCTCGCCGTGTGGGCTGTGCTCTGGCTCGGGTTTCACGTCGTGTCAGGCCTGATCCACCTGCTCGTGATCGTGGCAATCGTCATGATCGTGTGGGGTCTTGCCAAGCGCGGCGCTGCGGCCGTGAGCGGAAATATGTGACGATATAGTTGTCGAGCCACTCACCGCGCGGTCAGGTTTCAGCGGGCTGATGTGCCGCTCGGTATTAAAATCCTGCGCAGCGTCAGCTATCATCAAATGTTGGCTGCTGGCGCTGCAGGATTGCACTTGTGATTGGACAGGTCGCGGTCGCTGCAGCGGGCATGTCGTCGTGGGCTGTTCCGCCGGGGGCCGGGCAGGTGCTCCCGTGTCGCATCGGCGTCGAGCGGAAATACCTTGAGACGAATGCACCTGTGTGGCAGCGATGAATCCGCACGCGTGGAGATGACCGATACGGCATCCGCCATAGGCGCGCAGGCACTCGTGAGCGCCGCACCATCGTCGCCACACACTGGAGATCGCAGCAATGGAAGCATTCGAAACGGATGACGCGAGTGGCGTGCTGGACACTGCCGCACCGCCCTGTATCTCGCTGTACCAGTCGACGCACCGGCAACATCCGGAGAATCAGCAGGATGCCATTCGGTTCAAGAATCTCATCAAGTCGGCGCATTCTTCGTTGCAGCAACACTATGAAGCGGCTGACGTCGAGGCGCTGCTGGCACCGTTTCGTGCCCTTGGCGAAGATCTCGAATTCTGGAACACCACGCGGGATGGTCTCGCGGTGCTGGGTGCGCGCGACTTCTTCCGTGTCTACAAGCTGCAGCGGCCCGTGGAATCGATGCTGGTGGTGGCCGACAGCTTCCACACGAAGCCGCTGACGAAGCTGATGCAGTCGAGTACCCGCTATCGGATTCTTGGGCTGAGCCGAAAGTCGGTGCGCCTGTTCGAGGGTGACCGTGATTCTCTGGACGAGGTGAATCTCGCACCCGGCGTCGCGCGCTCCATTGTGGATGCGTTGGGAGCGGAGTTGACAACATCGGGGTCCAACCTCGGCACATTCGGATCGTTCGGGTCAGGGACGGCGATGGGTGGAATCCATCATGGTCACGACGCCCGTGCTGAAGAGATGGAAAAGGACGATGAGCGGTTCTTCCGGGTCGTGGATCGCGACATTCTCGAACATCATTCGAACGAGACCGAGCTACCGCTGATTCTCGCCACGCTGCCGGAACACCGCGACGGCTTTCGCCGCGTCAGCCACAATCCGAATCTGCTCGAGCATGGCATCGACGTCAGTGTCGACGTCCTGTCGCTCGACGAGCTTCGCAAGCGGGCGTGGCAGGTCGTGGAGCCGTTCTACACGGAGCGTCTGCGGCTGCAGCTCGAGCAGTTCGGCACCGCACGCGCAAATGGACTGGGCGGGGAGTCGCTCGACGCAGTCGCGGAGGCGGTCATCAATGGACGGGTCGCCACGCTGCTCATCGATGGTGATCGCGTCGTGCCCGGGCACGTCGATCCACAGACGGGCAAGGTGATTCTGGCTGATCTGGCGCGGCCCGACGTGGATGACGTGCTCGACGATCTCGCCTCGCTGGCGCGCCGACGCGGCGGCAAGGTGTTCATCGTGCCTGGCGATCAGCTGCCGGCGGAGTCCGGCGTCGCCGCGATCTACCGCTACTGAAACCCCTGCGTCCCACCGGGGCGGCGTGCGAAAGCGCGCCGCCTCAGCGGTGTGCGCAGACGCTTCACGATGTTGCACAGCACTCTGATCGTGTGAGCGATTCTCGCTGCCGCAGGGAATGAGAACGCCATGAGATTGTCCCTCCGATTCGTCATCCCGCTGCTCATCGTGCTGGCCGGGGTGGCGTACGCCGTCGTGCCGCTGGTCGACAGCCTCACCATCCGCTGGTTCACGCGCGACCTCGACATCCGCGCAAAGCTTGTTGCGACGACCGTCGAGGATGCCGTCCAGGAGCATCTCCGAACCGGCAATCTGGTTGGCGTACGGCAGCTGTTCGCGAAGATCACGCAGGACGAACGCCTGTTTGCGATGGGGTTCTGCGGCCCGGGCGACTCGAAGCCGA
>JBBSCZ010000368.1:0-2196 GCA_038249795.1 Gemmatimonadales bacterium
CGTCGCTCCGTGGTAGCCTGGGCGCCCAGCACCGCCGGGGTGATGAGACAGAACAACAGGACCGACGCGCATCGGCGCACATCGGCAGGGGTCATGCGAAGCAGGGACAGATTCACGGCGATCGACGGAAATGGAGGGGTGATGCGGAACATCAAGCCTACACCACCCCGTGGTCATGCTCCAGCCGAGCCTACTGCGCTTCGGTCAGCGCATGCAACCAGCACGCTCGCAGCCCCGACGCGCCCAACGCACTCGGCTCGTGCGGACTCCGCCGCCAGAACCAGCGCTCATCCTCCGGAGCCGTCAACCCATGGCCGTGGAACGCCGTGTGCGCCTCAGCCACCAGCGTTCCAGGCAGGGCGCTGCCCCGCTCGCGAAGCAGCGCATTGAACTGCAGCAGCGCGCTGGCCGGCACCGCCACACCGTCACGTTCGTCGGTGAACACGCCCAGCCCATCGGTCGGATCAGGCAGCGTGGTCAGCACCAGCGTGAGGTCGGAGAACTTGCCGTGCAGCGTGTCGGCGAGAGCGATCACACCGATGACCGCATCTCGCACGATCGCCTCCATCCGCGCCGGCGCCGGCTTCGTGGCCACCGCGCTCAGCAGGTCGATCGCCCCTGCCGTCATCGTGATCAGCGTCGGCAGATCGCTTGGCTCGAGCCCGATCACCTGCTCGTCGAAGATGTCACCCAGACTGGCGCCATCCGCGCAGAGCCGCACGATCTCCTCGCAGCCGGTCAATGTGCGCAGATCATCACCAATAAAGTCGGGCCAGCGCTCGGCATCGTTCTCGAACAGCAGCGAGGCCGCCCCTACCGGCGGCACCTCACCACTGCGCGCATCACGTTCCAGCGCCACGCTGATGTCGGTCACCTTCAGATCCAGCGCCGGCGTCAAGTCGGCCGAGAGGCCGTCGCCGAGTGCGAGATAGCGCGCAAAGGCACGCAGTCCGGGGCCGCTCACCCGATCAGTGCCGGGTCGATGCCCCGCGTCTGGAAGATTCGCGACACGGCCTCACCGATCTTGTTGTTCGGCGTGCTCGCCCCCGCAGTGATCCCGACGCGCACCGGCCCGCTGGTTGGCATCCACCCGGCGATCGTCTCCTCCTGCATGTGCAGGCCGATCGGACGAAAGCGCACGATGCCCGTTGCCGGATCGATGCCCTCGGCATCCTCCACGTGGTACGTCGTCACCTTGTCGGCGCAGATTGCGGCCAGCGACAGCGTATTGCTCGAGTTGTAGCCGCCGACCACCAGCATGACATCCAACGGCTCCAGGAGCAACTCGTCCACCGCATCCTGCCGATCCTGCGTGGCCGAGCAGATCGTGTCGAACGTGCGGAAGTTGCTTTCGCGGTATGCCGCACCATGTGCGCGCGCCATCGCCTGGCCGACTTCCTCGCCGATGGCGAGCGACTCACGCGCCAGCATCGTGGTCTGGTTGGCCACGCCGATGTGTGTCAGGTGCAGGTCGGGATCGAAGCCGGGCGAGGCACGGTCGGCCGCGAACCTGTCCAGAAAACTCGCGCGGTCCCACTTCCCCTCGATGTAGTCGCACACCAGATGCGCCTCGGCCATGTCGCGCACCACCAGATAGCGTCCTGCCGGATACTTCTGGACCTGTGAGGCCGTGGCGCGCGTCTCCTCGTGATAGTGCTTGCCGTGGATCAGCGACGTGAAGCCGTCACGCGCGTACTTCTCCACCCGCTTCCAGACGTTCAGCACGGAGCCGCAGGTCGTATCGACCATGATGCAGCCCAGCTGGCGCAGCGTCTCGAAGTCCTGGATCGTCACGCCGAAGGCTGGCAGGATCACCACGTCATCCGGCTGCACCACGCCGTAGTCGAAACCCGTGCCCTTGGCCTCGAGGAAAGTGATGTCCATCTCCCGCAGCTTCCGGTTCACATGCGGATTGTGGATGATCTCACCCGCCAGATACACCCGACGATCCGGAAACTTGCGACGGGTCTGGTAGGCGTACTCCACCGCCCGCTCCACCCCGTAGCAGAAGCCGAATTCCTTGGCGAGGCGCACGGTCACGTCACCGGCGGTGAGCGTGTACTCGCTGGCCCGGAGTACGTCCACCAGACGGCCGGTGTAGTCGTCGGCGAGAGTGTCCTGCACGTCGGCTTTCAGGCCGAATCCCTTCCGATAGTACGTCTCTTGGTCTGCGGTTGACATGCAGGGAATCTAGTC
>JBBSCZ010000369.1:0-2155 GCA_038249795.1 Gemmatimonadales bacterium
GGTCAAGAAGTGGAAATTCAATCCGGAAGTCCGCAACGGACGTTCGGTCGAGGGCTGGGTCCTCGTCCCCATCAACTTCAAGCTCAACGAAGGGTAAGGCCATGCAGCAAGACGCAAGTTCGACCCAGCCGGCGGCACCGCCTGCTGCCATGCCGCCCGCGGCGCCGCCCGCGTTCGCCGATCCGGGTGCCAGCTCGGCAATCGGAGTGGACACCAATGCGGCCGCCCTGCAGCAGATGGGCTTCAACCACATGATCAACAATTTCGACTGGGTGGGTTGGATGGTGTTCGTCACCCTCATCGTGCTGTCGTTCGCGAGCTGGTTCTACATCGTGTGGAACGCGATCCGGAATACGCTGATCACCTCGCGCATGGAGCGCGTGATCCAGACCTTCTGGCAGACCCCGTCGGCAGCCGATGCCGTACGCTTCATGGAAGAGCAGCCGCAGTCCGAGCCGTTTTCCAAGATCGCCCTCGAGTGCGCCTCGGCAGCGGCGCATCACCAGCGCAATGAAGGCTCGCGTCTGGTCGAGGCGCTCAACCGCTCGGAGTTCATCGATCGAGCGCTGCGCCAGGCCGTATTGCGCGAAAGCTCCAAGCTCGAAGGCGGCCTGACCCTGCTCGCCACGGTGGGCTCCTCGGCGCCGTTCATCGGCCTGCTGGGCACCGTGTGGGCGATGTATCACGCCCTGCTGAAGATCGGCGCATCCGGTCAGGCCTCGCTCGACATCGTGGCCGCCCCGATCGGCGAGGCGCTGATCATGACCGCGCTGGGCCTGTTCGTGGCGATCCCGGCACTGCTGGGCTACAACTTCCTCAACCGCAGCAACCGCAAGATCAACGCCCGCTTCGACGAGTTCGCGCACGACCTGCACGACTTCTTCGCTACCGGTGCGCGCGTCGACGCAGGACCGGCAGCCAAGCCGGCCCGCTGAGGCGGGATCGTTCCGAGGGCACGGTGCCGACGCCAATGCGTCGGCACCGTGAGTCGGTCGCCACACCCGCAGTGGCAAGCAGCAGTCCTTGAAATCCATCGAACAACGATCCACGCAAGTCGGCGGAGTCAGTCATGGGAATGTCGGTAGGTGGTGGTGGCGGCGAAGGCGCGATGATGGCGGAGATCAACGTCACGCCGCTGGTCGACGTGATGCTGGTGCTGCTGATCATCTTCATGATCACCGCACCCCTGATGTCGCACAAGGTCAAGATCGAGCTGCCGGAGGCAACGGCACAGAAATCCTCCGAAACACCAAGCAGCATCACCATCGCGCTGACCAACAGCGGCGAGTATTTCTGGAACGATGCCGAAATCAGCCGCGAAGCGATGTTCGCGCAGTTGCGGGTCGAAGCGCGCCGTGAACCCCAGCCGGATATCCAGCTGCGCGGCGATCGCGACACCCAGTGGATCGAAGCAGGCAAGGTTCTCGCGCTGGCCAAGAACGCCGGCATGAAGAGCGTGCGCATCGTCACCAAGCCGGCAACCTGAGGAACGCACGTCCATGGCATTCGCGAAAGCCAGTCCCGGCCCGATGTCGGACATCAACGTCACGCCGCTGATCGACGTGCTGCTGGTGCTGTTGATCATCTTCATCATCACCGCGCCCAGCATGACCCATCAGGTCAAGGTCGATCTGCCGCAGAAAAGCACGGTGCCGCCGCTGACCGAACCGCCACCGCCGATCGACCTGCGCATCCTGGCCACCGGCGAGTTGTTCTGGAACGACCAGCCCCTGATCCAGGCAGCCCTCGAGCCGCAGCTGCGGCTGGAAGCGGGCAAGGATCCACAACCCGAACTGCAGGTCGACATCGAGAGCGCGACCGAGTTCGAGGTGGTGACCGAAGTGCTGGCCACCGCGAAGACCGCAGGCATGACCAAGATCGGTTTCAAAAACATGCCTGAGGGCTGAGTGCTGCAGCTGCCCGCGCAGCGGGCACGCACGACGCAAGACGCCGCCGAATCACCTGGCGGCGTTTTTGTTTTGTGGCGAGCGACCGAGCGGCTGTCCGCATCGTGGGCACTGCTCAGCCCGGATCGGCCTCGGCGATGATGCGCAGATAGGCGCTCACGGTCGGCGCGAGTCCGGCGTAGATCGCCTCGCCGATCAGCGCGTGGCCGATGGATACCTCATGCACGCCCGGCACGCCGCGCAGGAAA
>JBBSCZ010000370.1:0-2127 GCA_038249795.1 Gemmatimonadales bacterium
CCGAAGTAGCTGTACGGCCAGCCGTAGAATGCACCATCGCGCACGGCGGTCATGTAGTCCGGCACGAGATCACCGCCGATCTCATCGCGCTCGTTGACCGCCGTCCACAGCGCGCGCGTACTCGGTTCGAAGGCGAGCCCCACGGGATTGCGCAGTCCCGACGCGAAGACGCGATGCGTGCCCGTGGCCATGTCGATGGCCCAGATCGCGGCGCGCTCCGCTTCGACCGCCATACCGTTCTCACCGACGTTGCTGTTGGACCCGATCGCGACGTACAGCGTCGTGCCGTCCGGCGATGCGATCACGTTCTTGGTCCAGTGATGATTGATCGTCCCGGCCGGGAGTGCCGAGATCACCACACCGGGCGACGTGATCGTCGTATCGCCATCGCGATACGGAAAGCGCACCAGTGCATCGCTGTTGGCCACGATGAGCTGGCCGTTGACCAGCGTCATCCCGAAGGGCGAGTACAACCGCTGCAGCAACACCCATCGACGATCGGCCACGCCATCACCGTTCGTATCCCGCAGCAACGTGATGCGATCGGCACTCGGCACCGCACCACCGGCTTTCTTCTGGAAGCGCTTGAAGAACCACCCCTTGATTCCCGTCGCATCGTCGGGCCGCTTCGGCGCATTCGTCTCGGCCACGAGCACATCACCGTTCGGCAGGACGTAGAGCCAGCGCGGATGATCGAGACTGTCGGCGAATGCCGAGACGGTGAACATGGGCGCTGCCGTCGGTTGCGTGCCAGCGGGCCAGCGATTGACGGCAGCGACGTGCACCATCGGAATCAGCGAGTGCTGCGGTTCCGGCAGCACCGGCGTCGGTCCGACGCCAGCGGAAATCGGCAGGCGTGCAGGGGAGCCGCAGGCGGCGACGGCGAAGAGTGTCGCGACGCGGAGTACGCTCGCGGACGCGCGAATGGTGGAGACGGTCATGATACCCACTGCGTATGGGAGTCAGGGGCTCATGAACAGCCCAACCGCCTCATCAGGTCGCCGGGTGGCACGCTGGTGCGGACGTCGCGGTGAAAGATAGTTGCGCACCGCATCGAGGGGGAGCAGTTCTTGATCTCTTTGCATTGGATCTCGCTTCATCGAGTCAGAGTTCTTGATCGCTCAGGAATTCTGACCCCAGAAGCGGAGTTCCTGACGTTCAGCTCGTGCGGCGTCGTCGCGGTGTGGACGACGTACGGCACCGGCAACGTGCCTGTCATGCCGCCAGAATCGTCGCGATAGAACCGCTGTCGTCAGGAATGACGAGGACGTGCGAACTCGTAAAGATGGCGCGCACGGTGACCGATGCGCTGGCGGTCACCGTGCCCTGCCACTGTCGCGGTCAGAAGGTGACCGACATGCCAAGTTTGTAGAAATCCCCCAAACCACCGTCGAGCACATTGGCGCCGGTCGTGAAGCGCGCGGCGGCACCCATCGGCAGCGCGAACTGCACGTAGCCACCAAGCCACCTGTAGTTATCGACCGCGACTCCGGTGCTCGAATTCCGCGTGTTGCGGAGTTGCTCGTAGTGGGCGCCGACGGAGGCGATCTTGGCGAACTTCACGCCAGCGTTGCCCCAGTAGTGCAGGAAGTCGAGGGTCGTGTTGCCTGCGGGGCGACGCGAGGCGACGTAATAGCCCGTGTACGACTCGGCCTCGAACCTCGCGTCCGAGTAGTTGATCGTGAGGCTCGGCACGACGCCCTCGATGGCGGCCGGACCGCCGTCGCCGGTACCACCGGAGAGCAGTGACCCGCTGAGAATGCCGAGCTGCGGCTTGATCGCGAGCTTGTCGCCAGCGCTGCGGAAGCGGGCTCCGACGCCGAACTCCGTCCAGAGGTTGCCGCCATTACCGCCGAGCCCGAAGCCCGGAATCGTCCAGAGCGTGCCATAAAAGGCAAAATCCGTCTGCTTACCAACCTGATACGTGCCGGCGAAGGTCGGATAGAAGCCGAAGAAGTTGTCCTGATTCACCGCCGCGGTGAACGAGGACGCAGGCTTGGTCTCCTGGGCAAAGGCAGGGGCGGCGCCGAACGACGCGGAGGCAATGGCGAGCAGCAGCAACGATGGGCGCACGAGCATGGGCGGTTCTCCAGAACACAGGGTCGAAGTCACAACGGGTCGGCCGGC
>JBBSCZ010000371.1:0-2113 GCA_038249795.1 Gemmatimonadales bacterium
ATGGGAGGGTCTGGCGAACAGCCAATCATCGGCTCCCCGCGCAGAGTCCCCTCCCCACTTTCGTTGCTTCGCGCCTTCCCCGAAAAGAGTTTGCGATGCCCGCACCACGACCCACCAAGCAATAAAAAACGGGGCTGCCCGTGAGAGCAGCCCCGCTAGACTTCGCCGTGGAGGCGAAATTACATCTTCTTGGTGGTGTCGGCGACCGGCGCGACCATGGCCGTGCTGTCCATCTTCATGGTGTCGGCAACCGGGGCGGCCACTTCGGCGGCCGGGGCGGCGGCCGGAGCGGCAGCGGCGGTGTCAGCGGCCGGAGCCTCTTCCTTGGCGGCGCAGGCGGCGAGAACCAGCATGGCGGCGAACGTGGCGATACGCTTCATTGGGAAATCTCCTGGGATATCCGAGGTGGGTACGTCATAAACTTCCGCCTGGCGGGCCCGCCAAACGGAAGCGAAGTGAAGAATATGCCATCAGGTTACCATGTCAAGAGGAATGCATCGACTTCCTCCTGTTTTCTTTCTTAGATCCGCCGAGTTGTGCCGATAGCTGACGATGTGACCTCGACCG
This sequence comes from Gemmatimonadales bacterium, assembly GCA_038249795.1. GTDB lineage: Bacteria > Gemmatimonadota > Gemmatimonadetes > Gemmatimonadales > Gemmatimonadaceae > JACMLX01. The sequence goes on from JBBSCZ010000371.1 coordinate 568, forward strand.
TCGTGCGGGGGTGTTGCCCGCATGACTGCCCCGATACCTGCGCCACCCTCGTCACCGTCGACGGCAGCGGGCGCGCGACGCGCATCCAGGGCGACCCGTCGCACCCCGTCACCAGCGGCTTTCTCTGTGCCAAGGTCAATCGCTACCTCGAGCGCACCTATCATCCCGACCGTCTGACCACGCCGCTGCGTCGCGTGGGGCCGAAGGGGAACGGGCAGTTTACGGCGTGCAGCTGGGACGAGGCCATTGCCGAGATCGCCGCTCGCCTCGATGAGATCCGCTCCGGTCCGCTCGGCCCTGAGGCCATTCTGCCGTACTCGTATGCCGGCACGATGGGGCAGTTGCAGGGCAGTTCGATGGATCGCCGCTTCTTCCACGCCATCGGTGCCAGCCGACTCAATCGCACCATCTGCGCTGAAGCTGGGCGGGTCGGGATGATGATGACCGTGGGCGGCAGCGTCGGGGCCGACATCGAAGGAGTGCCGGAGAGCGATCTCGTGCTGCTCTGGGGCACCAACACGCTGACTGCGAATCCGCATCTCTGGCCGTTCATTCTCGATGCGCGCAGGAAAGGCACGCGCATCATCTGCATCGACCCCATCCGCACCCGGACCGCAGAACAATGCGACGAGTGGATCGCGCTCAAGCCCGGCACTGATGCCGCGCTGGCACTGGGCATCATGCACGAGCTGTTCGCGCACGACTGGCTCGATCACGATTACATCGAGCACCACACCACCGGCGTCGAGGAGTTGCGGGCGCGCGCCGCTGAGTGGACGCTTGAGCGGACGGCCGAGATCACCGGGATCGACGCATCGCGGATCGCGGCGTTGGCTGCGTCGTATGGCGCGTCGAAGGCGGCGTTCCTGCGGATCAACTACGGGTTGCAGCGGCACGCCGGTGGTGGCATGGCGGTGCGGACCATCGCCTGTCTGCCGGCGCTCACCGGACATTGGCGTCGGCCTGGTGGCGGCGTCAATCTCTCCACCAGCGGCGCATTCGACTTCGACAAGCAATCGCTCCAGCGCCCCGACATCGGCCCGCCGGCGCGCACGATCAACATGTCACTGCTCGGCGATGCGCTCACGATGCCTGATGCCGGAATCGGTGGTCCGCCGGTGCAGGCGATCGTGGTCTACAACAGCAATCCCGCCGCCGTCGCACCTGATCGATCAGCGGTGATTCGCGGTTTCGCGCGCGAGGATCTGTTCACCGTGGTGCTCGAACATTTCCGCACCGATACTGCCGACTGGGCCGACTTCGTGTTGCCTGCCACGACGCAACTCGAGCACTGGGATGTGCATACTGCATACGGTCATTTCTACGCCTCGCTCAATCGTCCCGCCATCGCCCCCGTCGGCGAGTCGCTGCCCAACACCGAGATCTTCCGTCGGTTGGCGGCGGCGATGCAGCTCGACGAGCCGTGTCTCAAGGACGACGACATCACCATGATCCGTCAGGCGCTCGACTCCAATCATCAGCGGATGCAGGGCGTCACGTTCGATGAGCTGAGCGAGCGAGGGTGGGTGCGACTGAATGTGCCGCG
>JBBSCZ010000372.1:0-2109 GCA_038249795.1 Gemmatimonadales bacterium
AGCGCCTTGCCTTCCAGCTTGGCGTCCGTCTCGACCTTGGCAATGTCGGTGAGTTGCTGGGCCACCCGGTCGACGACCGCCTTCCCGAGTTCCGGGTGCGCGATCTGCCGGCCACGGAACATCAGCGTGACCTTCACCTTGTTGCCTTCCTCCAGAAACCGGCGAGCGTGGCGCGTCTTCGTCTCGAAGTCGTGCTCCTCGATCCCCGGTCGGTACTTCACTTCCTTCAACAGGATCACGTGCTGATTTTTCTTGGCCACACGTGCCTGCTTGGACATTTCGAACTTGTACTTGCCGTAGTCCATGATGCGGACGACGGGTGGGCGAGCAAGTGGAGCAACCTCGACCAGATCGAGGCCCTGTTCGACTGCTGAAGCCAGTGCCGCATCGACTTCCATGATGCCGAGCTGGGCGCCGTCTGGGGCGATGACGCGGACGGGAGAGATGCGAATCTGCCGGTTGACGCGTACTCGCTTGGTCGGATCCTGAATAGGACGTTGCTCCAGAAAACGGGAAAACAAAAAAACGGCGGAATCTTCGGAGATGAAGACCACGCCGCGGGGCCCACCCATGGGGGTGTGCCCGTTGCATTGGACTCCAGCAGCACACCTCGCAGGGCGAGGGCCGAAGGGTGGACCCTCACTGCCGCGAGGATCACTTGCCGAGTTCAGACCTTGATAACCTAGGGGAGCTGTCGTCCCGGGTCAATGGGGCGTTATCATCGCTGCCGGTCGCGGTCCTCACCGATGCCGATGCGCCGACAGGGTCTCGTCGACGCTTTGCCGCATCGGCGCACCGCCGTCACTCGCACCGGCACCCTGTGCCGGTCGACGCCGGGCTCTGGCGCAATGACATTGCAGCGGGTGATCATGAAGCGCCGAAGGCCGAGAGGCCTGGATGGCGCCTGCCGGCACAGCGTTCACGTCTCTCACATATGACCATGCACGCGGCCATCGACTTCGGCATCAGCAACACGGACGCGGTGGCCCTCGTCGGCGGCGAGCTCCAGCGCTGGACACGCCTCGCGAACGGCGCGCCGTCGCACGAGAGCGTCCGAGAGATGCTCGCGCATGGCGGCGTCGATCTCGACCGGCTGACGACGCTTGCCGTGACCGGTGGCCAGCACCGCACGCTGCCGACTGCGCTCGGCGCGACCTCGGTGGTCGCGGTACCGGAAGTCACGGCCATCGGGCGGGGCGGCCAGGCGTTGGCCACGCCCGATGCGGACGACCGTGATACGCCGCTGCTGGTCGTCAGCGCCGGGTCAGGCACGGCCGTGATTTCGGCGCGCAACGAGACGTATGCGCACATCACTGGCACGGGCGTCGGCGGCGGCACACTGCTTGGCCTCGGTCGCCTGCTGCTCGGCACCACCGATGTCGCGATCATCGATGCGATGGCGATGCGCGGCGATGCCAATGGCGCAGACCTCGCGCTGCGCGACGTGGTGAGCGGTCCGATCGGATCGCTGCCACTCGATGCCACCGCAGTGAACTTCGGCCGGCTCGCACGCCAGGATAGGCCTGCGGCGCCTGACGATCTGGCGGCAGCGTTGATGACGCTCGTGGGTCAGGTCATCGCGATCACGGCGATCAACGCGGCGCGCGCGGAGCGGATCGAGCGCGTGGTGATGATCGGGCACATGACCGACATGCCGAGTTTCCGGCGCGTGATCGATCAGGTCGGCGAGTACTACGGTACGCAGGTGCGGTTGCCTGAGCATGCCGGATTCGGCACCGCGATCGGTGCGCTGATGCACGGCACTGCGGCGCGGCGCTGATCGCGCAGCAATGGACAGTGACGCGCGACGACGGCGAACGTCACGCGCGCGGGAGCCAAGCGGGCAGTCCGCCGGAGCAGGCGCGAGCTTTGCGTTATGGATGAGTGCGCCAGTCGTCACGCCAGCACGAGCGCGAGGCGCACCATCCACGTTTGAAGGAGAGCTGCAGTGCACATGCGATATCTGCGTCAGGCCCTGACGGTCTGCGCATTCACGGTCCCCGTAGCGCTCAGCGCGCAGACGACGCAGACGTCGCCGACGAAGGCGAAGAAGCCGGCGACGTCCGCCGCCAGCAGCCGGCCGCCGGCCGGCACCTCGCGACCGAGTCC
>JBBSCZ010000373.1:0-2063 GCA_038249795.1 Gemmatimonadales bacterium
CTGATGGCGGCCGAACTGCCGCTCCCGGATCGCGTCTGGGGCCACGGGTTCGTGTTGCTGGGCGGCGAGCGCTTCAGCAAGAGTGCCGGCGTGAAGCTCGACCTCGGCGAGGCGATCGATCGCTTTGGATCGGATGCATTCCGCTACTTCCTGCTCCGCGAAATTCCGTTCGACGGCGACGGGAGCTTTTCGTGGGAGCGTTTCGGCGAGCGATACAACGCCGATCTCGCCAATGCCTTCGGCAATCTGGCCAGCCGCGTCATGTCGATGATCGAGAAGTACAACGACGGCGTCATTCCACCGGCACCGGACGGCGATCTCGACACCGCCGATCTGTCCGACCTGCGCGATGCCGCCGCCGCCATGGACGGCACGCGCGGCTATCTGCTGCACGAGGGCCTCGCCGCGATCTGGCGGACCGTGGCGCGTGCCAATGAGTTCGTTCAGTCGTCTCAGCCGTGGGCCCTGGCCAAGGTCCCTGAACAGCGGGAGGCGCTGCTGGCGGTGCTTGGCCTGCTGGGGCGCTCCCTGGGCCGACAGGCGATCGCCATCGCCCCGTTCATGCCCTCTAAGGCACAGGCGCTCTGGGACGCCTTAGGGGCACCTGGGAGCGTACGTGAACGCCAATGGCCGACTCTCGCGCCGGTGGATGCCGCCGGCTGGCGGGTCACGAAGGGGGATGCGCTCTTCCCCCGCGAGGAACTGGCGAAGTAAACGAGCTCGACTGTTACCACTGTCCCATCTCCATCGTCACCGGGCGGGCCCCGTCTCTGGAGAGTGGTATGTCGAGCATGGATGTGAATCGCCGAAGTGCCGAGCTGTCGCACGCACCGAACGACCGTCGAGGCTTTGCCCTCGAATCGACACTGCTGCTGCTGGTCCTGCTGGGAGCCCTGGTCGGGGTGGCCACCGCTGCCGCCGCCGTCTACACGCGGACGTCGGGCGTGGATGTCCGCGCGGCCCGGGTGGCGTACGCCGCCGAGGGTGCCGGTGATCAGGTCATGTCGCAGCTCGACGCCGCCATGAGCGACGGCATGATCACCCCGGGCGACATCACCGGCATCGCGACGCCGGCGATCGACGGCTTCACCTTCACGCAGACGACCAACATCGTCGGCGCGCCCACGAATCGCATCATTACCCGCGGCGCCTTCGCCGGTCTCTACGCGCTCGAGCAGCCGATGCGGGTGCGCATCGATGCCGCCGATGCCAACAACAACCGCGCCGCCGTGGAACTCGGTGTCTCCGTGCAGGCGGTGCCGATCTTCCAGTTCGGTGTGTTCTACGACCGCGACCTCGAGATCAACAACGGTCCGCCGATGACGTTCATCGGGTGGGTGCACTCCAACAAGAGCCTGTACCTCAGTTCCGCCAACGCGAACTACCTGAATCAGATCACGGCCGCCGACAGCGTCTTCTGGTCGCGCAAGGATGTGGCGACGCGCCTCTCGGGCATCAATATCGCGAACAACGCCAGCATACTCGTGCCGCTCGACTTCGACAGTCGCAGCCACGCCGGTGCGAGCTTCGTGGCGCGCAGCAATCTTCGCTTCAATGGCAAGCTGATGAGTCGAGTGAGTGGGGTGCGGCCGCTCAAACTGCCGCTGCCAGCGGCCATGGACCCGCGTGAACTCGTGCTTCCCGCAGCCGGAACCGACACGCCCGACATCGCGGCCGTGCGTATGGCCAACAAGGCCGACCTGCGGATCGTGGTGAATCTGGCCGCAGGAATCACGAACGCGAACTTCTGCACCCTCGCCACGTTCTTTCGCGCGCCCGGGCGCACTCCACTCGGCGGCGCTTGCGCGACGATCTTCCGGTTCGAAGCCGACGCCTTTTTCGATGGTCGTGAGCGGCTCCGCCCCGACATGCTTCAAATCGACATGGAGGAGCTGCGGAATTTCGTCAACGTCAATCCGGCCGATCGGCAGGTCAGCATCGTCTACGTCGAATTTCAGGGCCGGGATGGAGCGATCCCTGCCCGCGACTATCCGGCCCTCCGCCTGGTGAATGGGCACACCCTGCCGGATGCATCGGTGCCGGGCGAACCAGGCGGCATGACC
>JBBSCZ010000374.1:0-2053 GCA_038249795.1 Gemmatimonadales bacterium
AGCGCCTGTCGTGCGCGCCCGACGTGAGCCTCGTCCACGTCGAAGGACAGCTCGGCGATATGCAGACGTATCTGCGAATAGATCCGGGACAGGGCTGCCGCGACAGCAGCGGTGCCATCGGTGCAATTGTTCAAGAGCAGCACGACCTCGAAGGTGGCGGGGTCGAGTACGGCGCCCGCCAGATCGCATTGCGATGCAAGCGACTCGATCAGAGCCGGGAGCGCGACCGCCTCGTTGCGCGCCGGAACCACCACGCAGCAGCGCATGCTTGCATGAGGAGCGGGCAATGCGAGCGTCATCGCGCGTGCGAGTAGCGTGTCACGCACGGGACCGCCGCTGTCGTGGAGCGAGATCACAAATCCCATCCGTGTGACTGGTTCGCGACTGCCCTGCCGAGCGCTGCCAGATCATGCTCTGCATGAGTCTGTCGGAGAAATACGGGAAGATCTGCACAGCGCTGGGCATGCGCGGCGTCAGCGCAGAGCAGCCCGGGGCCAAGCGCGCGCCCAGTGCGCAGCAGCACCTCATTGGCCGCCGCCTCCGCGGCCGCACGCACTCGGAAGGCCGCTGACATCGCATCTGCACGCGGATGCGCGTCGATCCACTCGGCAGTTTCGACGAGCAGTGCACGCACCGCGCGCAAAGTGGTGTCGATGGCCCCCAGATGCGCCGCCGCATGCGGATCGCTCGCGACTTTCTGCGCCGATGCGAGTCTCCGCGCGACTGCAAGCGTGGCGCCGTACCATACCGCAGCGATACCAGCCCCACCCTGCCAGAACCCTGGTCGCTCGACGTACGCACCAGGTGCGCCAATGGCAAGCGCTGCAACACTGTCGAAGACGACTGCGACGCTGGACGACGCGGACATTCCCACCGCGTTCCAACCGTCAGCCTCGACGCGAATTCCCGGCTGCCGCATGCGCACCGATACGAGGATAGGCTGCTCATCGGGTGTCCATGCGGTGACCACCGCCCAATCCACCACTGCTGCGCCGGAGCACCACGCCTTTTGGCCGGACAGCGTACCGCCGTTGGTCCCGGGATGGTACGTGACGCGCGCGGTCGGCGGCTCGGCGGCCCAGACTGCCCACAGTCCGCTACTGGCCTGCTCGCCCAATTCCGTGAGGATCGCGACCGCATCCGTGTGACCTTCATACACCTTCGCGAGCGACAGATCGACTGCCCCAACGGCCGCAAGCATCTGCCAGCGCTGCAGCGTCTGCCCCATACCCGGCAGGGGCAGGTCGGCACGCTGCGTCGCCATGAGCATTCGCATCGCCACGCCGACAGCCTCCACCGATCCAAATGGCAGTGGCGCATGGTGCAACGCGTCGACGATCATCGCCTCGCTTACGTCCGTCGCCTGTTCGCGCATCATCAGTCGGGTTGGATCAGTCGGCGCTTTGAGCGGCACTGGCGGCGCGGCCCTTTTCTTTTCCGGCAGCTTTGGTAACTGGGACTCCCTCGGCCGAGCGCGACGCCGCGGATTCTGCTGTGACGGGGAGACGGGCAAAATGACGATGCGCCGAGAGTGCCGAGACGAATCGCAGGACATCCGCTTCGGTCACCGCATCGACCGTCGTTACGATGCCCTCGTCGGCTGCCTCGTGCTCGTCGTCACCCAGGAAGCCGCCATCAGCCAGCATTCGTGCGGCCGCCGTAGGCACAAGCAAGGTCTTGCAGTGCCGATACTGATCCATCACGTAGTTTCGGCCATGCACATCTGCGAGCAGCGCCGCCACGACCGACTCTCGAGCGGGGAGAATCATTCCGTCGAAGGCGGCCGAAGGGGTGTTCTCCATCGTGACGTCCACCTCGAGCATGTCGCCGCCGTCAGCCGTGATCTTACCAAGACGCGCCCCAACGAGGCGGACCGTTGCGCCGTGTTCAGTCAGTAGCTGCTGCGCGGCGCGCACATCGGTCGCGCTGATGCCGTCCGCGACCAGAATGGCCACCTTCCGCGAAACAATGCTGCCATCGCCTGGCCGTGCCAGCAGCGACAGGGCTGGTGACCGCATCACTTCCGGCACAATCTCCGTCTCGAGTGCCAGCG
>JBBSCZ010000375.1:0-2037 GCA_038249795.1 Gemmatimonadales bacterium
AGGCCCAGGTGCTCCTTCAGGAGTTGCTCGCGGGCTGCCGGATCACCGGAAGCCATCGCGCGCCAGAGCGAAACCTGCGGGTCCATCGTGGGCTCCTTGCGCTTGGTGATCGGCGCAGCACCGCTGCGCGTGGTGGTCGTCAGCGTGGCGCGGGGCGACCGTGCGGCGACAGGTGGGGTCATGAGCGGCAGCATGGTGGTGGCGGATGCGATGGTGGACTTCGAGGCGACCAGCGGTCGACGGGGAGATGCGGAGTTCGTCATGAAGTCACCTGTCCGGCCACGAGGCCGAGTGCTGCGAGAATGCGCTGAGGTGCCGGCTTGAGATCGGCGGGAACGTCGAGTCCGTCGGTGAGCCAGCGCGCGGGAAGGGCGATCACGGCAGCGAGATCGGCGATGCCGGTATCATTCGGCACGTCGTCGAGCTTGGAGAGGAGGAGGTGCGTGGGACGCATCGCGACATGGGCGTTGAACGCCACCGATGCGATATCGGCGCGGAGGCCGGCGGGCACCACGAGATGGATCTCATCGGGTCGCATCGCGCGGAGGATCGGCCACCACTCCTCTTCACGGGCACCGGCCTTCGGACTGCGGCCGGGGGTGTCGATCAGCAGCACGTCGCACCCGCCGAGCGCCTCGATGGCGCGGGCGGCATCCGCTGCGTCATACGCAACCTCCAGCGGACAGCCGGTGATTTCGGCGTACGTCGCGATCTGCTCGAGTCCCGCCACGCGATAGGTGTCCAGTGTGATCAGCCCGACGCTCCAGGCGCCGAAGGCGTGTCCACTGGCGGCGAGCTTGGCGATCGTCGTGGTCTTGCCGGCACCGGTGGGGCCGACCACGGCGATCACGTAGGGACGCCCGTTGTGGCGCTGCGCCCGCTGCGGCAGCGGTGTCGCGGAAAGCCGCTCGCGGAACGCATCCACATCGGCCGCCGCCGCAGCCACCACCTCCACCACCTGCTCGCCGTTGTCGCGCACGGTGCGCGTCTGCAGCACGATGGCATCACCACCGAGGGTGGCTTCGGCGTAGCGCGCGACCGAACTGAGATCACGGGCGCGGAAAGTCTCAAACCGCATGCGGCAACTCCCAGGTGGCGACAGAGGTGAGGTTTACGGCGGCGGGCAATTCGGCAAGGCTGATGACGGGCACGTTCGGCAGCACCGGCTCGATCAGGCGACGCACACCGACGCGCAGCGTGGGCGGCGTGATGAGCGGCAGCGGACGGCCCTCCACCGCATGCATCGTCGCGATGTTGTTCAGATCGCGGAGCAGCGTCGCGAGGGTGTCGGGGTTGAGCAGCGACATGCCCTGCTGCGTACCACGCGGACTGAAGAGCCCATTCAGCGATGCCTCGAGTCGCGGCCCGATCGTCACGCCGCGCACGCTGCCGGTCATGTCGAGGAAGAGCCGGCTGATCGGATTGGCCAGCGCCCGTCGCACCACTTCGGTGAGCTGCTCCGGATCCTTGGTCTGCTCGGCGGCATCGCCCAGCGCTTCGAGAATCGAGACCAGGTCGCGGATCGGCACCCGCTCGCGCAGCAGGCGCTGCAACACGCGATGCAGAGTGCCGAGCGTGATGCGACCCGGAATGATCTCGTCGACCAGCGCGGGATGACTCTTCTTGAGCGCGTCCACCATCTCCTGCACATCCTGCCGGCCCAGCAGATCGGCGGCGTGCATCTTGAGCGTCTCCATCAGATGCGTCGCAATCACGGTGCTCGGCTCGACGACCACCCACCCGGCGGCTTCGGCCTCGACGCGTGCCTGTGTCGTGATCCACTTCGCCGGCATGCCAAAGCTCGGATCGATGGTGTCCATGCCATCGATGTCCTGCATTACGCCACCGGTATTCAGTGCCAGCAGAAAGCGCGGCATCACTTCGGCACGCGACACCTCGGCGCCGCGGATCTTGACGATGTATTCGTTGGCCGGCAGACGGATGTCGTCACGGATGCGGATCGCCGGCACCAGGATGCCCAGTTCCTGCGCACCCTGCTTGCGGAGCAGCGAGATGCGCTCGAGCAGATCGCCGCCC
>JBBSCZ010000376.1:0-2036 GCA_038249795.1 Gemmatimonadales bacterium
AGGCATCATCCGGACACGTGATGCGCTGGTGCGCTCCGCCCGGCCCTCCGACGCGACCAGCCTCCGGCTCACCCGCGCTCACGATCCCGCTGCCCTGCCGCACATGACTTCCATGCCCTTCGCCACCCTCGCCCTCCTCCAGTTCCCTGGTGGTCAGGCCCTGGTCGGTCCGCTCGTGATGTACGGCGGCATCTTCGCGATCTTCTATTTCCTGCTGATCCGCCCGCAGCAGCAGCAGCGCAAGAAGCACGAACTGGCGATCCTCGAGGTCAAGAAGGGTGATCGCATCGTCACCGCCGGTGGGCTCGTCGGCGAAGTGCAGCACATCAAGTCCGCCGCGGCTCCCGGCCCCGAGGACGAGATCACCGTCAAGAGCGGCGAAGCGCGCCTCGTCATCGAGCGTGGCCGCATCGTGAAGATCTCGTCGCCCACCGGTTCTTCGAACGCGGAGAAGGTCGCCTGATGGCGTTGCTCGACATTCAGGTGTTCGGCAGCCCGATCCTGCGCCGCGAGACGGAGCCGGTACAGCAGATGACCTCCGAATTGCGACAGCTGGTGACCGACATGTTCGACACCATGTACGCCGCCCGCGGCATCGGCATCGCCGCCCCGCAGGTGGGACGCAGCGAGCGCATCGCCGTGATCGATCTCGAGAAGAACCCGATCGCACTGATCAATCCCGTGATCACGATCAGGAGCGGCAAGAGCCGGCGCGAGGAAGGATGCCTGTCGATCCCCGACATCCACTTCGATGTGGAGCGCGCCGCGAAGGTCACCGTGCAGGCACTCGACGTCGACCTGAAGCCGATCACGATCGAAGGCATCGACCTGCTCGGCACCTGCCTGCAGCATGAGATCGATCACCTGCACGGCAAGCTGTTTCTGGATCATCTGTCGATCCTCAAGCGCCGTCAGGCCATGCGCGAATGGGACGAGCAGCGGGACGACTTCCCCGAATTCATCCGACGCCTCACTCCCGAAGTGCTGGCGCGACTGAAGGCGGAAGAGGATGAGGCGTTGGCCGAGTCCAGTGATCACCATCGCAGCGACGTGCATTAGTCTCGTGTCGGACCTTTCTTGATGCGCATCCTCTTCTGGGGCACGCCGGAGTTCGCCGTTCCGCCGCTGGAAGCGCTGCTGGGCGAAGGGTTCGACGTGGTCGGCGTCGTCACGCAGCCCGATCGCCCGGTGGGTCGTTCGCGTGTGCTCACCCCGCCGCCGGTAAAAGTGGCAGCGCTGCGTGAGCGGCTGCCCGTGCTGCAGCCCGAGAAGCCGCGCGGCGAGGCGTTCATGGCGGAGCTCACCGCACTGGGCCCCGACCTCAACGTGGTGGTCGCGTACGGTCATCTGCTCCCGGCGGCCGTGCTCGAGCAGCCGACGCGCGGCACCATCAACATCCACGCCTCGTTGCTCCCCCTGCTGCGTGGCGCGGCGCCGATCGAGACCGCCATCCGGCGCGGCTTCACCGAAACCGGCGTCACCATCATGCGCATGGTGCTGGCGATGGATGCCGGCCCGATCCTGCACACGTCGCGCGTGCCGATCCTCAGCGATGAAACCGGCGGCGAGCTGCGCAACCGCCTGTCGGAATTGGGCACTCAATCGCTGATCGAGGCGCTGGCGCTGATGGAGCTGGGTCAGCTACCGGAAGTGGAGCAGGATGGCGCGCTGGCGACGTTCGCACCGAAGATCGAGCGCGAGGATGCACGCATCGACTGGAGCGCTCCGGCACCCGACGTGGCGAACCTGATCCGTGCCTATGATCCGCGTCCCGGTGCATTCACCACGCAGCGTGGCGTCGATGTGAAATGTTTCGGTGCCCGAGCCACGCACATGCACACCCAGGTCGATGCACCGGGCACCGTGATCGCGCTCGACGACGAGGGAATGATGGTGGCCTGCGGCGAAGGCACCGTGCGCCTCACCGTCGTGCATCCCGCAGGCAAGCGCCGCCAGACCGCGCGCGAGTGGGCCGCCGGTCGCGGCGTCGCCATCAACGACGTCCTTGGCGCCGAAACCGAGACCGTCGCGTGATC
>JBBSCZ010000377.1:0-2026 GCA_038249795.1 Gemmatimonadales bacterium
GAACGACTGTCGATGCTCGTGCTCCACGAGCTCACGCACATCACGCTCGGGCACACGCGCCTCTTCCCGCGGCCCACAGCGGTGCATAACATCGCTTTCGATGCGATCATCAACCGCACCGTGCTCTCGATGCTGCAGGCCGCCGGTGCATTGGTGCATCGCCACGCCGAGCTCCTGACTGACTTCTACGCCGCCGACGCGTCGCCGGTGTTCCTGCTGCGGCCGCCGCCTGGCTGGCCGTCCGATCCTGACTGGAATGCGTCACGGCACATGCCACCGGCGCTGCGTCGTATTCACCGTCTGCTCTACGAAGAAGCAGACGGCAAGGTCGGACACCTGCAGCTCACGTACAGCGAGATCATCGAGGCGCTGCGCACCACGGCGGATATGAATGCCGATGGTGTGTCGCTGCTGGGGGCACATGGCACCACCGAGGCTGAGCGCGAGGCACTTTCGGGCACGCGTGACGCCGATGCCGGCGAGGCGCTCGCATCGGTGCTCCAGCCGCTGAGCGGGTTGCTCCCTGGCGATGGTGCCCAGCTCGCGCGTATCCGCGTGCGTGACGTCGAGAGGACGCCAGCGCTGGAGCGGGCACTGTACAAGCTGCTGCAACGAGCAGTGCGTGCCGATGGCGGAGGCTCGCGACGCTTTCGCTGGGACAGCCGCGAGGTGACGGTGGTCCATCGCATGCACGACCGACGCGCTGCCTGCCGAGTAGCCACTGCGACGGCACTCGGCGCACCAGCGCCGCTGCTGTTCACCGGCCAGATCGCGGTTCGCAAGCCGCAGCCGACGGGTGTGGTGATCTACGTGGACGTGAGCGGGAGCATGAATGACCTGTTGCCCCACCTGCGCCGTGCCCTGCGCTCGCTGCGCGACGAGGTGAAGCCAGTGCTGCGCTGGTTCTCGACCACGGTCGAGGAGGCGCAGCCGGGTGACCTCGAGCACGGTCGCGTCCAGACCACCGGTGGCACCTCGATCGCGTGCGTCATGCGCCACATCGTCGCAAAGGTGCCGGGCGGCACACCCGTCGTGGTACTCACCGACGGGTTCATCGAGACAGTGCCTGCCCGCGTGTCCAACCCGCTACGCGAACGCGGAATTCGCATCCATCTCGGCGTGATCGGCAACGGCCCGCTGCACGAGCGTGCGGCGTGGGTGTCGAGCAGCACACGCCTTCCATCCCCATCGAGCATTTCATGACGATGCACTCCGCAGTGGCCGCATCCGCTGGCCTCCGCTTTGCCGAAGCCGTACTGCCGGGTCATCCCGACAAGCTCGCCGACCAGATTGCCGATGCGCTGGTGGACATCGCGCTGCAGGTGGACGATCGCGCGATCGTGCAGGTGGAGGTGGCGGTGCATGATCATCGCTGCCATGTGAACGGTCGCATCAGCACCGCCTGCGTCGCGCTCGACCGCGCGTTCGTGGAAGCCACCGTACGCGGCGTGTACGAGCGCGCCGGATTCGGCGTTTTGTTTCCTGGCGTGGGCGATGGCACCGATTACCAGTGCCCGCACCCGTCGCGGGTGGTGGTGGATCTGGCGTGCGTGATCGATGTCTCCGATCCGGACGAACGCGCGATGCGTGAGTTCTGCGACGATCAGGCGATCCATGTTGGCTATGCCATCGGCACGCCGGAGACGCACTGGCTGCCGATGGAGCAGTACCTCGCGCTGCGGCTGCGCGACGCGCTGCTGGAGCTCACGGTGTCTGACCGCACGCTGGGCGCCGGTCCGGACGGCAAGCTGCTGATCGCGCTGGCCCCGTTCCCGTCCGAGCGACGCGGGTTTGCGCGCTGGGCCCCGCAGTGGGTGGTGAGCAGCGTGCAGCACCTCGAGGCGGCGTCGGTGGTGATGCTGGAACGCGCGGTGCGGGCGCTGTTCACGCGGGTGCTGACGGAGGAGTCGGCACGGATGCCTGACCTGCTGGCGCCGCCGGGCGCCGAGTTCGTGGTGCGGGTGAACGAGGCTGGGCCGTTCGTGGAGGGCGGTCCGATCAACGACAACGGGCAGACGGGCCGGAA
>JBBSCZ010000378.1:0-1995 GCA_038249795.1 Gemmatimonadales bacterium
GCTGCGTCTGGTGGGCATGGAAACCATGGCGCACCGTCGGTATCCGTCGCTGTCAGGCGGCGAGCAGCAGCGGGTGCACCTGGCGCGAGTGCTGGCGCAGGCGTGGCCGATCGGCACGGGTTCGATGTCGGGCGCGGTGCTGCTGGACGAGCCAGTCAGCAGTCTCGATCCGCAGCATCAGCATCGGACGCTCGAACTGGCGCGTGCGCTGGCCGGCCACGGTCTGGCCGTGCTCGTCATCCTGCACGACCTGAATCTCGCGGTGCAGTATGCTGATCGCATTGCGCTGCTCTGCGGTGGACGACTGGTCGCGCTCGGCCCGTCGCACACGGTGCTGAACGAGCCTCTGCTCAGTGATGTCTACGGCACCTGCTTCGACATCGTCAGTCATCCGTGCGGCGGCTGTCCGCTCGTGCTTGCACGACCGCTGCACCGCATGCGCTGAGGCGTCTGTGCGTCGGGGATACGTCAGGGTGCGGGTCAGGCACCCTGCCCGGCGTGTGGTCGCCGGTATATTCAACCGATGCGTGACATCCGCGACCGATACCTGCCGCCCGACCCGGACGCCTTCCGGGCGGCGCGACCCGCCCGTGGGCGTGTCATCATCATCGCCCCGACCCGGGCAGCGTGCGAGACGATCGAACTTGCCTTCACGCTGAACCTCCAGACCTATCTGGAGATCAATCACGGCGCGCGGGTCCGCGAACTGGCGGCCAGCGGCCAGGGCTTCGGCATCGTGGCCGGCACCGGAACCGGCAAGACGCTCGCCGTCCGTCCGATCGCCGAGACGATTCTGGGTGAGGAGCTGCGCGTCGGGGTCATCAACCGCGAGCGCGAAGCGACGCCGGAAACGCCGAAGTGGAACGTGATCATCGTCACCACCGGTATCGCGCGACGGTGGTTTCAGGACGGTGACATCGACCAGCACGATACGGTGGTGGTGGACGAGATCCATCAGACATCGGCCGAACTCGAGCTCTGCCTCGCACTCGGCAAGCGGGCCCGCGTCCGTTTCATCTGGCTTTCGGCCACCGTCGACCCGTCGTTCTACTCGCAATACCTCGGCAGCGGTGAGGTGCTCGAGGTCTACAGCTTCGACGAGGCGAAGAAGGCGAAGGTTGAGGTGTTGTCGCGCAGCCCCGCCGACTTCCTCGACGACAAGTTTCTGAAGAAGGTGATCGCCGACAAGCGTGGCGTGGCGATGTTTCTGCCGACGCGTGCCGGCACCGAAGATGCTGCGCGTCACGTGCAGGAGAGCTTCCCGAAGATTCACGCGCAGCACTATCACGGCGGTGAGCCGATCCGTGTGATTCGTCAGTATCTGGACGAAGGTGGCGTGCCGAAGCCGTTCTTCCTCTCGATGACGGCAGCCGGACAGAGCGCAATCACGGTGCAGGGACTCGACACCGTGATCATCGACGACACGCGATTCACCAACATGGTGGACAAGGGACGCAACGTGCTGACGCGCGTGCACCTTGGTGCGAACGAGCTGCTGCAGATGGCGGGGCGCGTGCACGGTCGCGTGTCGGGCGGGCGGGTGTTCATACTCTCCGATCGTCGCATTCCGTTCGAATCACTCAAGCCCGAGTTGCCGGAGTTCCAGCTGGCGGGCGACAGTGAGCGCGTGGCGCTCACCTGTGCCGCGATCGGCGTGCGTGCCGACGATCTCGAGCTGCCGGTACCGCTCGACAAGATCGCGTACAAGCGGGCGGTGGCGCTGCTCGAGACGCGCAACATCGTGGCAAACGGGCGCCTGACCGACTACGGCCGTCAGGTGGAGAAACTGCCGGTGGAGCGGCCGTGGGCCGAGCTGCTGGTGAACAGCGACGATGATCTGGTGCCGTTCGTGGCGGTGATGAGCGGCGTGGAAAGCCTGCATCGCATGACGCGCGAAGATCGCAACCTGGACAGCATGCTGATCCCGGGCAGCGATCACCTGACCGCGTATAACGTGTATGCCGAGGCGTTCACGAAGTACGGGTACGTGGGCAA
>JBBSCZ010000379.1:0-1976 GCA_038249795.1 Gemmatimonadales bacterium
GGCTACTTCGTCCGGCGCCGTCATCGAGAGAAGCTCTATCACACGGTGCTCGAGCGGTACGTCCAACTGATCACGCGCGAGGGCGTGACGCAGGGCATCTTCCTCGAGGGCGGGCTGACACGCGACGGGAAGCTTCGCCCCCCCAAGATCGGGCTGCTCGACTACGTCCTCGGCATCGGGCACGACCCGGCGTACCACAGCCGAATTCACGTGATCCCCGTCGCGATCAACTATGACCGCGTGCTGGAGGACCGCTCGCTGCTGCGTGAGCTGGACCGGTCGAGCGGTGGCGCGCCGCCGGGTCGCGCGGCGCAGTTCATGGAGGTGGCGCCGTTCCTGTTCTGGAACGTGACGCGACTCATTACCGGTCGCTGGAAGCGCTACGGGCGAGCGGCGGTCATGATCGGTGCACCGGTGCCACTCGGCCCGTGGTACGCGAATCAGCCGCACCTGTTCACGATGCCGCGCCCCGATCGTCTCGCGCAGGTGGCAGAGCTCACCGATCGGATCATGACACGCATCGGCGCACTGATCCCCGTCACACCAGTGCCACTGGTCTGCGCCGCGATGCAGAGCCTGGGCGGAGAACTGCTGTCACGAAGCCGGCTGCTGGGGCGCATCGTCGAACTCCGTGATGAATTGGTGGAGCTGAATGCCCGCGTGGTGCGCGCCGACAGGGACGCCGGCGATACGCTGGACCTGGCGCTTCGCATGCTGGAGATGCGGCACGTGGTGCTGGTGCAGGGCGACAGCTACCTGGTGCTGCCGCGCGGGCGTGAGCTGGTGAGCTACTACGCCAACAGCATCGCGCACCTGCTCGGGCCGTACGCATCGGCAGTGCGGGCGCGAGATGCCCTGCCCATGGAGGCGCTGGGACTGTAGCGATGTGCCACCGACCCCATCCCGCTTCCCTGCCCCTGCCGGTAGTGTTGTGACACACCGAACGGAAATTGTCGCCCGACTCGACCGCCATGACCTACGCAGCCATCACCGGCTGGGGCAAGTGCATGCCCCCGGCCATCCTGACGAACGACGATCTCTCCACCTTCCTCGACACCTCGGATGAGTGGATCAGCTCCCGCACGGGCATGCACCAGCGGCGCGTGTCGCATGTGCCGGCGATCGAGATGTCGATCGTGGCGGCGTCGCGCGCGCTGGCGTGCGCTGGACTGAGCGGCGCCGATGTGGAACTGATCATTTACGGCAGCTGCAGCAACGACGAGGGCGTGCCGAACAGCGCCTCGGGCGTGCAGATCGCACTCGGTGCGACGAAGGCAGCGGCGATGGACATCAACACCGCCTGCACCAGCTTCTGCTACGGCCTGGCCACCGCCACGGCAATGATCCGCAGTGGCATGGTGAAGAACGCGGTCGTGATCGGAGTGGAACTCATCAGCCGCTTCATGGACTGGAGCAACCGCAACGTCGCGGTCCTCTTCGGCGACGGCGCAGCCGCTGTGGTGCTGCAGGCCAGCGACACCGAGGAAGGTCTGATCGGGAGTGTGCTGGGCTGCGACGCCGAGGCGCGCGAAACGTTGCGCGTCCGTGGACTGGGGCTCTGCTATGCGAACAGTGACGTGCGATTCGGCGATACGATCTGGGATTTCGATGGGCAGGTGATTTTCAAGCGTGCAGTGACTGCGATGGCCATGGCGTCGGGCAAGGTGCTGGCACAGGCTGGTCTCACACCCGACCAGATCGACCTGGTGGTGCCGCATCAGGCAAATCTGCGCATCATCGAGTCGGTCGCGAAGTACAGCGGCATCCCGATGGATCGCGTCATGGTGACAGTGCACAAATACGGCAACATGAGCGCCGCGACGGTGCCGGTGGCACTCGTCGAAGCACTCGAGGATGGCCGCGTCACCCCCGGCGCTCGGATCCTGATGCCGGCCTTCGGCGGTGGCCTGTCGTATTGCTCGCTGCTGGTGAAATGGGGCGAGCGCGTGACGCCGCTCGGCACCTCCGATCGCGAC
>JBBSCZ010000380.1:0-1968 GCA_038249795.1 Gemmatimonadales bacterium
CGCTGTGTCTCGGGATCGCGCTCGCCTCCGGGGCGCCGCTCTTCGCGGGGATCATCGCCGGGATCGTCGGCGGCATTGTTGTGGGAGGAGCGAGCGGGTCGCCGCTGGGCGTAAGCGGACCGGCCGCCGGTTTGGCCGTGATCGTGCTCGGCGCTATCGCGACCCTTGGCGGCTCCTTCGAGAGCTTTCTGGTGGCGGTGGTGCTGGCGGGGGTGCTGCAGATCGCGATGGGTTACGCGGGGCTTGGCGTGATCGCGTACTACTTCCCGTCATCGGTGATCAAGGGAATGCTCAGCGGCATCGGCCTGCTCATCATCATCAAGCAGGTGCCGCATGCGTTTGGCTATGTGGGCGGCACCCAGGAGGAGTTGGTGACGAGCGGCGGTGACGCCGCGTTCGGTCCGCTCTCCAACATGATGAGTGCGATCACGCCCGCCGCTCTCATCATCTCCGGCGTCGCCATTGTGCTGCTCGTGAGTTGGGAACGCTGGCTTGCCCCTCGCGCGAAGTTCTTTCGCGCCGTTCCCGGGCCGCTCGCGGCCGTTGCCGTCGGCATTCTGATGAGCGGACTGATGGCGTCCGGTGCGCTCCCGTGGACGCTTGCGCCCAACCAACTCGTGGCGATTCCCGTGGCCGGCAGCGTTGCGGAGTTCCTGGCACAGTTCTCACGGCCCGACTTCAGCACGTTGGCGCGACTAGACGTCTATATCGTTGCGGTCGTGCTCGCGCTCATTGCCAGCATCGAGACGCTGCTATGTGTCGAGGCCACCGATCGGCTCGATCCGCAGAAGCGCATCACGCCCACCAACCGGGAGCTCAAGGCGCAGGGACTTGGCAACATCGTGTCGGGATTGATCGGCGGTTTGCCCGTGACCCAGGTCATCGTGCGCAGCTCGGCGAACATCGCCTTTGGCGCGCGCACGAAACTGTCGAGCATCATGCACGGCGGGCTGCTTCTGATCTGCGTGATCGCAATTCCCAGCGTGCTCAACATGATTCCGCTCGCAACGCTGGCGGCGATCCTGCTGGTGGTCGGCTACAAGCTCGCGAAGCCCGCGCTATTCATTCAGATGTATCGCCACGGGTGGGAGCAGTTCGCGCCGTTCGTGGCCACGGTGGCGGGCATTCTGGCCTTCGACCTGCTGCGTGGCATCGGCATCGGCTTGGCTGTGGGTATCGCGGTCGTGCTGCATCATAACCTGCGGAATCCGTTCTCCGTGGTCACGAGTCACTCCGAGGCGCTCGAGTATCGCATCCAGCTCGCTGAGGAAGTGTCGTTCCTCAACAAAGGCAGCATTCTGGAGCAGCTCCAGGAGATTCCCGATGAGTCGCACGTTGTCATCGACGGGTCGCGCTCGAAGGTTGTTGACTTTGACGTGCTCGAAATCCTGCGCGACTTCCGCAACACCGCACCGGCACGACGCATTGCCGTGGAACTGCACGGCATCTCGCTCGATGCGCCCTTCCAGGCGGTCGTGATTGCTGGACCCTCCGGGACTGCGCCTGACGCGCCGTCCGTTTCTTCACCCATTGCCCCGGTCAACCGATGAAAACGCTTACTCGTGAGCTGCGCGACGCGCTCACCTCGAACATGGTGGTGGATGTGCTGCGCCGCGGCAACGATCGGTTCGTGAACAACCTCAAGGCGAACCGCAACCTGCTTCAGCAGGTGAACGAAACGAGCGAAGGCCAGCACCCGATGGCCATTGTGCTTAGCTGCATCGATTCGCGCACGTCAGCAGAACTGATTTTCGACCAGGGACTTGGCGACATCTTCAGCTGCCGTGTTGCCGGCAACGTGCTCAACGAAGACATGCTCGGCAGCATGGAGTTTGCCTGCAAGGTGGCGGGGGCGAAGGCGATTGTCGTGCTCGGCCATTCGCGCTGCGGCGCCATCAAGGGCGCCTGCGACGGCGTCAAGATGGGCAACCTCACCGCGCTGCTCGCCAAGATCCAACCGGCGGTGGA
>JBBSCZ010000381.1:0-1967 GCA_038249795.1 Gemmatimonadales bacterium
GACCATTCATGATCGCGCCCATCGCGTGCTCGCGCACACCGTAGTGGATGTAGCGGGCGTCGCGATTGGTGGCGCTGAAGGTCAGGTCACCCTTTCGCAGCGTGAGGTTGGATCCGGTGAGGTCAGCCGAACCGCCGATCAATTCGGGGATGGTGGCGCCGATTGCATTCAGTACCATGCCCGACGCCGCGCGACTGGCCATCGATCCGTTCTCGGCCGAGAACGTCGGCAGTGCCGCTTCCCAGTTGGCCGGAAGGTCGCCCGACATGCGGCGCCGGAACTCCGCTGCTGCGGCCGGATGGGCGGTGTTGAATGCGTTGAAGGTCTCGTTCCACGTCGTGTGTATATCAGCACGTTCTGCTACTTGCTCGAGCCAGTGTGTGCGCGCCTCCTCGGGCACGAAGAACGACTCGTGCGATTCCCAGCCCAGCGCGTCCTTGGAGCGGATCACTTCCTCGACGCCCAGCGGCTCGCCATGTGCCTTGGCGGTGCCGGCGCGATTGGGGCTGCCGAAGCCGATCACCGTGCGCGTGATGATCATCGTGGGTCGTGCAGGATCACCCTTGGCGTCGGCGATCGCGGCGTCGATCTGCGCGAGGTCGTTCACGTCGTCGATGTGCAGCACCTGCCAGCCGTACGACTCGAATCGCTGCGCCGCATCATCGCTCAGGGAGAGATCGGTGCTGCCATCGATCGTGATGCGGTTGTCGTCGTAGAAGCCGATCAGCTTGCCCAGCTTGAGGTGACCGGCGAGGGAAGACGCCTCGTGGCTGATCCCTTCCATCAGGCAGCCGTCACCGGCGATGAAGTAGGTGTGGTGATCGACGACGGTGTGCTCGTTGGTGTTCGTCGCTCCGGCCAGCAGTGCCTCGGCCATGGCCATGCCGACGGCGTTCGCGACGCCCTGTCCCAACGGGCCCGTCGTCGTCTCGACCCCTTCGGTGTGCTTCACTTCCGGATGACCCGGTGTGAGTGAGCCCCACTGGCGGAAGTTGATGATTTCCTGGAGCGGCAGGTTGTAGCCCGCCATGTGCAGCGCGCCGTAGAGCACCATCGAGGCATGTCCCACGCTCAGCACGAAGCGATCGCGATCAGCCCAGTGAGGCGCCGCGGGGTCATGCTTCATGTGCCTTGTGTAGAGGCGATACACCAGCGGCGCCAGTGCCATGGGCGTGCCGGGATGTCCCGACTCCGCTTTTTGCACCGCGTCCATGGCGAGCGTGCGGATGGTATTGATGGCGAGCAGGTCGAGCGACGCTGTGGAAGCGGAGGCGGTCACGATTTGGGCAGGCAACGAGGACGCGAAATGAGCGCGGAAAACGCAGCGCATTCGTCAAAGTTAGGGCACCGGGCGCACCGCTGACACCTGAATGTCGATCGCGATTCGGCGGCTGCCGACCAGTCCGCAGCCGGCGTCGCACATGGCTCAGGGGAGGCGCGTGAGGAGCCGTTCGGTCAGTACGGACGACAGTGCCATGATGGTCTCCTGCGGATTCACGCCCACGCCGGTGGGCAGCAGCGATCCGTCGAAGACGTAGACTCCGCGAACGCCATGCCGCTCGCCGTCGGGTGTGACGCCGCTGGTGGCGGGGTCGGTACCGATGCGGGCGGTGCCGTTCACGTGCGCGCTGAATAGTGTGACGCGATTGGCCTCCACACTGCGTGCGCCGATCTCTGCCAGGTCGCGTTCATGGCGCACGATCACCGGTCGGCTGTGCAGCGTGTGCACTTCGCCGGCACCGGCGGCCAGTTGCAGCCGAGCTGCTGCCTCGATCGATGCCGCGACGTTGGCGCTGTCCTGTCGGCTCAGTGCGTAAGTGATGCGCGCGTTTCCCTGGCGATCCAGCATCACGCTGCCGCTCGATAAATTCAGGTCGCTGCCATCGCGGGTGAGCGCGATGGTCGATGCAAGATTCGGGAAACGGCGCATCACCGCCGCATGCGAGGCACCGAAGCCCGGGATCGCC
>JBBSCZ010000382.1:0-1960 GCA_038249795.1 Gemmatimonadales bacterium
CATCGGCGAGCGCAGTGTGGCGATGGCGCTCGGCGAAATGACCGGATTCACCTCACCCGGCTTCTCGAATGGGCCGAACATCCACGGGCGTTGCTGCGCCGCAGCCACTGAGCTGAACGACGCGAAGATGACCGCAACGGCTGCGGCAGGCAGGAGTGACGGGAGCGTGGGCATGATGGATGAAACCTGCTGCCGCGTTGCGACATTTGCACGCGTCACTTGTCGCCTCTGGACGTGTTCACTGCCCGGTACGCGGAAGCGCTTGCGGGGCTGTTGCGTCACGCCCGCCACCGTGATGGGGCCGCCTTCGGGTGGCCCCGCTCTTTTTGCGTACGCCATCCGCGAACTCGCTGAGTAGCGTCGGCACCGTGTACGGCGTCTGAAACGTCGGCTGTTCCTCGGTGTGCTCGAAAGGGAAGATCACATTCGCGCGGTAACCGCTGCGATGCTCCACCTCCACCACCAGCACCGACACCGGCATCGACCCGCCCGGCGGCACGACGCTCCGGAAGTATGCGAGCCCGATCGTCTGCGACTTCCGCTCCCGTGCACCGGTACCAAGAGCCTGCCGAAAGGAAACCAGCACGCTGTCGGGCGTGAGACTCGTCCTCGACGTCTGTGCACCGACCACCGACTCCACGTTCCCCGTCGCATCCTGCAGCGCCCCCACGGGAACGTGCGCCGCAGGCGTGACGAGCGCCCACGCCGCCATGTCGCGCACCGTGATCACGAAGCTGTCGATGGTGGCGCGCGTCACGGAATCGGCGACCGCCGGGCGACGCTGTGCCTGCGCCCAGCTCGGCAGCGAGAGAAGCAGGGCAGCCGCTGACAGCAGGCGCAGGTGGCACGACAGCCGGATTGATGATGGCATCCGGCGAATCTACCCCCGAGTCTGCCAAACCCTTCGGTGCGACTTCGTGGCCCTGCTCATGCATGGCATTCTCCAGGTCACGGAACGATGCCGCGCAGTCACCCGCACGTCTTCCAACTCTCATGCTCATGCCGGCCCGGCAGCAGCACGAACATATCGATGTTGCCACGAAGGCAGGAAACGGATGAGTGTGCTCGGTTGGATGACCGTCGTCGGCGCCTTGCTACTGCTGATGGCGCTCACGTCGTGGCATGTGAAGCGGCTGCCGATCTCGACATCGATCATCTACCTGCTCGTTGGACTCGGACTCGGCCCAGCGGGATTCGGACTGCTGCGTCTCGACATCGACGCGCAGCGCGAATGGATGGAGACGCTCACCGAAGTGGCGGTGATCGTCTCGCTGTTCGTCGGCGGGCTGCGGATGCGCCTTCCTTTGCGGCACAAGGCGTGGCGCGTGGCGCTGCAGCTCGCCGGCCCCGTCATGCTCGCATCGATCGCCGGCGTCGCTGCTGCCGCACACCTGCTGCTCGGCCTGCCGCTCTACCTTGCACTGCTGCTCGGCGCGATGCTGGCGCCGACCGATCCCGTGCTGGCGGCCGCGGTATCGGTTGACGATGCCGAGGATCACGATCGATTGCGGTTCGGGCTGTCGGGCGAGGCGGGGCTCAACGATGGGGCAGCCTTTCCCTTCGTGATCTTCGGGCTGGAGTTCATGCGCGCTGGCGGACTCGATGCGTGGGTCGGGGAGTGGTTTCTCTCGCGCATCATGTGGGCAGTCCCGGCGGGCCTCGCGATCGGGTATCTGCTTGGCACGGGGCTCGGTCAGTTTGCGATTCGGCTACGCACCAAAACGCGCGACACCGGTGCCCCGAACGATTTTCTGGCGTTGGCCCTGATCGCGCTGACGTACGTGGCAGCGGAGCGCGCGCATGCCTGGGGATTCCTGTCGGTGTTTGCAGCCGGGGTCGGCCTGCGGCACGCCGAGGTGCGCGTCGTCCGCCAGTCACCGCATCCCGACGCAGCACGACACCCGGCGCCGCAGAGCCGCAGTGCCGAGCCGCATCCGCCTGCGGAATCGCTGATCGCGGG
>JBBSCZ010000383.1:0-1951 GCA_038249795.1 Gemmatimonadales bacterium
GAGCACTGGAGCCTTGGCGGACGACTGTACGACGTGGTGTCGGGGGTGGAGGAGTGGCAGCTGAGCGACGTGGAAGTGGGCCTCGCGACCTTTCTCGTGCACAGCGACTATCGCGACTACTTCGCACGGCATGGGGGCAGCGGTTTCATCGGCTTCCGCGATGGTGGTGCGCTGCGCGGCTCACTCGAGGTGAGCCAGGAGAACTGGCGCGAGCGCGGCACCGTGAGCCCGTTCTCGCTGTGGCGCAACAACGAGCCATGGCGACAGAATCCGCAGTTCGACCGCGCGAATTACACGCGCGGCCAGCTGCGCCTCAGCTACGACACGCGCACCGATCCCCGGCGCCCTCGGTCGGGGTGGTGGGCACAGGGCGAGTACGAGTTGGGCAATGGCCGTCACGAGACATTCGGCACCGAGATCGCGGCGCCGGTGGCATCGAACGATCGCGAGGTGCGTTACGGACGCGGCATGCTGGACATCCGTCGCTACAACCGCCTCTCACGAACCGCGCAGCTCAACCTGCGCGTGATGGGCGGTGGCTGGTTGCATGGTGATCCATTGCCACTGCAACGCCGACTTTCGCTCAGCGGGCCTGGGGCAAACAGCGGCTTCGCGTTCCGCGAGCGCGTGACGGATCCCGATCGTCTGCAGTGCTCCACTGCGGTGGAACTGATGGGGAAACCGGCGCTCTGCGATCGCATGTTCCTGCTCAGCGTCGACTATCGCCACGACATCCGGTGGCTGGTGGATCTCTTCGGCGGGTCGCGCATGATCCAGCCGGATCGCAGCGGTTACGGTGCGTGGGTGCTGTTCACCGACGTGGGTCGCGGCTGGCTGCAGGCGTCGCGGGCACCCATGTCGCCAATCCCGGCGGACGCACCGCGTGGCCTCGATGCCATGATGACGAGCGTCGGTCTCGGGCTCGAGCTCGGGCAGGGCGGCGTGTATGTGGCGAAAGCGCTGGGGGCACCACCGTCACGCGGCGTGCAGGTATTCCTTCGACTCATGCGGCGTTACTGACGGTGCACCGTCACTCGCGTCGCGGGTTCGTGCGTACGCTGCTCATCGCAGCCCTGCTCGGCGTGGCCACGCTGGGTGCCGCACCGCGCGTGGCGCTGGCGCAGAACGATGCGCGACTGGAAGTATCGCTGCCCGCCCGGGCGGTGGGCGGCAGCGAAGGTCCGTCGTTCGCTCCACGGTCGATGCTCGCCACGCGCGACCTGCGCGACCTGCTCCGCAGCGGCTTCCCTGCCCGTCTCCACTTTCGCTGCGAGCTGTGGCGCAACGAGCGCTTCAACAACACGATCGACGCGGCCGTGGAGTGGGACATGGTGGTGCGCTTCGATCAGCTGAGCCGGAAGTACGAGGTATTTCGCCTGGTGGGTGAGCAGGCGACCCGCTTGGGGCTGCTCGACACGGTCGAGGAGGCGGAAGCGCTGCTGGAGAAGCCATTTCGTATCATGGCGCCACCGATGCGCCGCGGCCGCAGCTACTACTACGACTCGAGCGTGGACGTCGAGGTGCTGAGCCTTTCCGATCTCGACGAGGTGGAGCGCTGGCTGCGTGGCGAAGTGCGTCCGGCGTTGCGCGGCGATCGCAACCCGGGCACTGCCCTGACGCGCACCGTGCGCTCGTTCTTCGTGCGGCTGCTGGGTGGTGAGCGCCGGCACTACCAGACGCAGACGCGTTCGTTCACGGCGGAGTAGTGTCGTGGTTCTGGCCGCAACGGCAACTGCAACAGCATTTTACACAGAACAGCAAGGCCGCTGAACAGCACAACAGCTGAACCGCTGAAAGCGAGACATTCAAACGTCGGTTCTGACATTGCAGTTGTCAGTGACATCTTCTTTTGGGGGGAACTGCTTGTGGGTGGAAGCGCCGTATGCGCGGCGTGGCCACGTGTCACGCGCAGACAACCCCAAAATCATCTCAGCAGCTGTGCTGCTCGCCC
>JBBSCZ010000384.1:0-1943 GCA_038249795.1 Gemmatimonadales bacterium
GCACGCCGGCCGCATCCAGCAGCGCCTGCACCGTGCCGTCCTCGCCCTGACCGCCATGCAACGCCAGCACCACGCAATCAGCGTCCCTCACCAATGCGTGCATGGGCAGCATCGGCGTCTGGTCGGCGGCCAGCAACTCCGCGAGCTCCGCCTTGCCAGGGGGCGCGACACCCACCGAACGCTCACGCCAGGCCTGCTCCGTCACCGCATCGATCGGCCCCGCGGCAGGATCCAGCAGCCGCACCTCGTGCCCCGCCTGGCGCAGTGCCGCTGCCATCCGCAATCCGCTCGCCAGCGACACATTCCGTTCACTCGACGTCCCGCCCAGCAATACCGTGAGCAGCATGCGTCAGCGCGACATGAGATAGGTGAGCACGTCCGAGCGGGTGACGATGCCGGCGATGTTGCCATGCTCGCGCACCAGCACGGCGGGGTTGGTCTTCGACAGCAGCGTCACGACGGCGTCCACCACCTGCGATCCCTCCACCACCGGATAGGGCGAGTCCATCATTTCACTGACCGTCGCGTCGAGCAGCTTCGGATTTTCCAGACTGCGACCAGTCAACGACCACTCGCTGATGCTGCCGACGCAGTTCTGTCCATCCATCACCGGCAGCTGCGAGATGTCGTGCAACGTCATCAGGCGCAGCGCCTGCCGCACGCTCTGCCCCGGCTGCGCACTGATCAGCGTCGGCGCACTGACATCCTTCTGCGAGATCAGCGCTCCCAGTGTGGCGCGATCGGAATCGAGCAGCTGGTTCTCGCGCATCCACTCGTCGTTGAACTGCTTGGACAGATAGCGCTCACCGGTATCACACAAGAACGTGACGACCAGCGCGTTCGGATCATCCACGCGTCGCGCGAGATTCAGCGCGGCATGCGCGATGAGGCCCGCCGAGCCGCCGACGAAGATGCCCTCTTCACGCGTGAGACGACGCGACATCGCGAAGGCTTCGCGATCACCCACGGTGACGAAATCGTCGATCACACTCAGGTCGAGCGTGCCCGGCACCTTGTCCTGCCCGATGCCTTCCACCTTGTAGGGCGCACTTTGGATCTCGCTGGCACCCTTGCTGCGCCAGTATTCGGCGAGGATCGACCCGTTGGGATCGGCGCCGATGATCTTGATGTCGGGATTCTTCTCCTTCAGGAATCGACCCACGCCGCTGATCGTACCGCCGGTGCCTGCGGCGGCGACGAAGTGCGTGACGCGACCTTCCGTCTGCTCCCAGATCTCGGGCCCCGTGGTGCGATAGTGCGCCTCGGGATTGGCCTGATTGTAGAACTGGTTGGCCAGCACCGCGTTCGGCGTTTCGTGCGCGATGCGCTTGGCCATCATCACGTAGTTGTCGGGATGATCGTGCGCGACGGCCGTGGGCGTGATGATCACCTCGGCCCCGAACGCCTTGAGCAGGCGCACCTTCTCCTGGCTCATCTTGTCGGGCATCGTGAAGATGCAGCGATAGCCCTTGTGCGCCGCCGCGATCGCGAGCCCGATGCCAGTGTTGCCGCTGGTGCCCTCCACGATCACGCCACCCGGCTTGAGCTGCCCGCTCGCCTCGGCCGCCTCGATGATCGGCAACCCGATGCGGTCCTTCACACTGCCGCCGGGATTGAAGTAGTCGGCCTTGCCATAGAACGGCGTCCGCACTCCACGCCCCACCCGCGACAGCCGGATGAGCGGCGTCCAGCCGATGGTGTCGAGGACCGAATCGTACGGTCGGCGGTGCCGCTCGACGGTCGTGCCTACCAATGGTTCAACGGGAGCAGTCATTCAGTCAGCCTCGCGCCACCGGTACGGGCAGGCGTCGCAGTCGGGAGTCATTTCGGGAGACTCTAAATATGTCGCCACGACGAACTGCTGCAGCCCTTTCGCTCTCAGTTCCGCCCCACGCTCATGCCGAAGAAGGAACGACAACCCCGCGGCACGTCCCGAACCCAAC
>JBBSCZ010000385.1:0-1933 GCA_038249795.1 Gemmatimonadales bacterium
ATCAGGGTGCCGAGCGTGCGCGTGAAGCGGCTCACTGCGCTCTTGCGCAGTACGTCACCCAGTACCGGCACCTTCAACAGGAAGCCGTCGATCAGCAGCCGGCCACCATCGGTGGCGTAATAGCGGTTCACCGTCACGAAGGTGCCGAAGCCAGCCGCGATCAGCGCCCACCAGTAGCCCTGCAGGAAGTTCGAGCAGCCGATCACGATCCGTGTCGGCAGCGGCAGCGCCAGCCCCACGCCGCTGAACATCTTCTCGAACGTCGGAATCACGAAGATCAGCAGGATCGCGATCGCCGCGCCCGCCACCGTCATGATGGTCGCGGGATAGATCATCGCGCTCTTCACCTTCCGCACCAGCGCATCGGTCTTCTCGATGAACGTCGCCAGGCGCATCAGGATCACGTCCAGGATACCGCCAGCCTCGCCGGCCGCGACCATGTTCACATACAGTTCGTTGAACGCCTTCGGCTGCTTGCGCAACGCGTCGGCCACGGTCTGGCCGCTCTCGACGTCGAACACGACCTCTCTCGTCGCCGCCTGCAGCGCCTTGTTCTCGCTCTGCTTCGACAGAATATCCAGCGCCTGTACCAGCGGCAGGCCGGCATTGATCATCGTCGAGAATTGCCGAGTGAACACGACGATGTCGCGCATCCCGATACTGCCAAGGCGCTTCGCCGGCTTCTCGGCGTCGATCTTGACCACGCTCAACCGCTGCTTCCGCAGCATGGTGATCACTTCGTCGCGGTTCGGCGCCTCGACCTGCGCGGTCTTGAGCTCGCCGCCCTGCGTGCGGGCAGTGTACGTGAAAACGGCCATGAATCAGGTCTCCATCGCGTCGGTCACGACGCCATGCCAGAAGGAATCGGCTTGCCAATCATCCGGAGAAACTCCAGCGGATCACCACTCACGCGCAGGCACTCCTCCTCCGCCACTTCGCGATTCATGTACAGCTGATAGAGCGAGTCGTTGAGCGTCTGCATGCCATACTTCTTGCCGGCCTGCATCATGCTGTAGACCTGATGGATCTTGTCGTCGCGGATCAGCGCGCGGATCGCCGGCGTCACCACCAGTACCTCGCTCGCCATCGCGCGCCCTCGGCCGTTCAATCGCGGCAGGAGCACCTGCGTCACGATGCCCTCGAGGCTGAAGGCGAGTTGCGCCCGCACCTGGCTCTGCTGATGACTCGGAAAGACGTCGATCATGCGGTTCACCGCTTCCGCCGCGCTGTTCGTGTGCAGCGTCGCAAATGCCAGGTGACCTGTTTCGGCAATCGTGATCGCCGCGCTGATCGTCTCCAGATCGCGCATCTCGCCCACCAGAATCACGTCGGGATCCTCGCGCAGCGCGTACTTGAGCGCCGATGCGAAACTGCGCGTGTCGGTGCCGACCTCGCGCTGATTCACGATCGACTGCTGATGCTTGTGCACGAACTCGATCGGGTCCTCGACCGTCAGGATGTGCGCCTGTCGTTCCTTGTTGATCTTGTCGATCAGCGACGCGAGCGTGGTGCTCTTGCCGGAGCCGGTCGGCCCGGTCACCAGCACCAGCCCACGCGGACGTTCCGCGAATTTCACGATCGCCGGGGCCAGCCGCAGCTCGGCGCAGGTCGGGATCACCATCGGAATGCGTCGCACCACCATGGCCACCTGGCCGCGCTGCTTGAACAGGTTACCGCGGAAGCGCGCCAGCGAGGCGATGCCGAACGAGAAGTCCAGCTCGTCATCCAGCTCGAACCGCTTCTTCTGCCCTTCCGTGAGCACGCTGTACGCAAGCTGCAGCGTGTCCTTGCCACTGAGCACGTGCGACGTGCGCGCCGGGATGATGTGTCCGTCGACGCGCAGCATCGGACGCTCACCCACGGTCACGTGCAGGTCGGACGCATCGCGCTCGATGACCTCCTCGAGCAGCGCGCGCAGATTGAGCGACGGCGC
>JBBSCZ010000386.1:0-1921 GCA_038249795.1 Gemmatimonadales bacterium
AATGATCGCTTCAGCCGGTGCAATCCCGCCGCCGATGTTCCGAGCCAGATGCTGCCTTCCCGATCAATCATTCCGGTCACGATATCGGTCGGCAAGAGCCTTGCGCCACCGCCTGGTGACACTGCGAACACGAGCTTCCCATCGCGGTACAGTGACGGGCCATTCGCATGCCACGTGGCCACCCCATCGGACCACTGCGCGGACTGCCAGATCCGCGGAAATTTATCGTCGAGTAGCGTGATCCGTCCCGAATCGATCGAGAGGAGCATCTCGCTCGAGCGTACCACCACCCCTCCCTGCGGTTTGGCAAGGATCGCCAGGATCGGGTCGCGATGGGCCGCCACGACACGTGGAATGGGCAACCGGTGCAACGCATCGTTTCCCGTCAACACATCGCCATCCAGCGTACCGGCCCACAGCACGCCCTGGGCATCCTCGGCCATCGAACTGACGCTCGAATGCTGCGACGCCGAATCGATCGGCACCGCCTCTGCAACCTGCGTTACACTGGACGTCGTCCGCAGCCGCATCAGGCCGGCGTGTAAAAGCCCCACCATCAGTGATCCGTCTCGGCGTCGAAGCAGGGAGAGGACCGTGTCGCGAATGACGTCGCGGGCGACCGGAACGAGCGAATCACCGATGACCCGTGCCAAACCGTCCTCTGTGCCGACCCATGTCGTTCCCGCAGCATCCGTCAGCAACGGCTTCTGTTGGCCACCTCCGTTCGAGAAGCGACCGATGGTCGTGAATCGTCCGCGCTGCATCCGCACGATGTGCAACTGCTCCGTAAATAACCAGAGTTCGCCGGCGACTCCTTCCTGCACCCAGATGATCCGGGCGCTGGGGAGGCCGCTGTTGGCCATGTTGAACACCGTGAAGCGCACCCCATCAAATCGCACCAGCCCATCGAACGTGGCGGCCCAGATGTAGCCGTCGCGCGTCTGGATGATCTGGTTGATGGAGTTCACCGGCAGGCCGTCGGCAACGCTCCACGATTCGTGCACCAACGCACCACCGTTCAGTTCCGGGGACACACGCACCTGCGACAGTTGCTGCGCGCCGGCGTCCGGTGCGGTCGCCGTGGACAGGAGCAATGCGGCGATCAGTGCGCGGCACGAGCGTATTGGAGAATCAGGCATTCGGGCAGCGCTTGGGTGAGGAAGATCCGTCCGTCTGAGAACATAGCGTCTGCCGATTCCGACCCGACACACCTCCGACGACGGGCACGAGAACGGCGGAGGCTCAAGTGGGTACGGGGTGGCTCAGGGTGCACTGGACGTCGTCGTGCCAGCGGCGAGTCGATGCCGTGCCTGCGCACGCAACACGTCGTAGCGCGCGCGCACGGCGTCGAGCTGCGCGTTCACGGCATACTCCTCGGTCTGCAGCACGCGAAAGGAGTCGCCCAGCCCCAGATCGAGCCGGTGCCGCTCGGCCTCGAGCTGGCGCGCCGCCAGTTGTGCGGCGTCGTCGCTGATCAGCAGCCGTTCGCGACTCATCTGTATCGCTCGTGTCGTCAGGCGAACATCCTGACGCACGCTGTTCTCGATGGCCAGCACGTGCAGCTCCTCGATCTCCTGCTCCGCGCGTGCGACCAGTGCGCGCCCGCGGTCACCACGATTGAGCAGCGGCGCCGAGACACTGAGGCCGACGCGCCATCCGGAAATGCCGCCGCTGGCTGCGGGCATGCCGTTCAACCGATCAAGGTTCGAGACCGATACCCAGCCCCCTTCGAGTGCGAGATTCGGCCGGACGGCGTTCGCGGCCAGTGACACGCGAACATCGGCGGCCTCGCGTCGCTCGCGCGCGGCCAGGACGTCGGACCGCTGCGCGAGCGCACCCACCACCGCCACCGATGTCGGCAGCGGGTCGGCGACTGCCAGCGCCTCGGCATCCATCGGTGCGGTATCGATCGCCTTCAATG
>JBBSCZ010000387.1:0-1877 GCA_038249795.1 Gemmatimonadales bacterium
GCAGTTGCCGTTCAGTGGTGCAGCAACGAAACGCCGAGGCTCGCGCGACGGCGGAGCCAGGGTGAGAGGCGGTAGCGGGGGTCGCCGGAGAGCGCATGCAGATTGGTGAGAATACGTGCGATGGTGGCAGGGCCGAGTGCGTCGCCCCAGGCCAGCGGGCCGTGTGGGTAGCCGAGTCCGAGCGTGACGGCGAGATCGATGTCGCGCGGCGCTGCGATGCCCTGCTGCGCGATGTCGCAGGCGATGTTGACGATCAGCGCCACGACGCGCTGCGCCACCAGACCGGCGCTGTCATGGATGATACTCACGCGGCCGCCGTCGCTGGTGAGCAACGATGCCATGCCATCGCGCACGTCGGCCCGTGTGACCGGGCTGCACATCAGCGTGCGGTGCTTGGCGTTGCTGAAGAGCATGTCCAGCGCGACGGTGCGTGCAGGGTCGAGCTCGCGTGCGATGCAGCACGTGGTCACATCCTCGCCGAGTGGGGTGACGAAGATCGTGGCGTCGTCATCAGGGCCTTCGCCACTATCGATCATCGCGCCGAGGTCCGACAGGAGAATGCTGGCCGCGCCAGCGAACTCCGGCTCGGCCGAGTCGATCCAGACGAGGGGCGCTTCGCGACGGGCCGGGACGGGTGCGTCATCGCTGACGCGTCGGCCTTCCTCATACCGGTAGAAGCCTTTACCACTCTTGATGCCAAGCAGTCCCGCAGCGCGGCGTTGTACCAGCAGCGGTGAGGGACGAAATCGTGGCTCGTCCCAGAACTGCCGGTACACCGACTCCATCACCGGCACCACCACGTCGAGACCGATGAGATCCATCAGCTCGAATGGCCCGAGCCGGAAGCCAGCCTGCTCGCGCAGGATGCTGTCGATGACATGCGGCTCGGCCACCGATTCGCTCACGATACGCAGCGCCTCGGTGCCGTAGCCGCGCCCTGCGTGATTGACGAGAAAGCCCGGTGTGTCGCGCACGCGCACCGGCGTGTGGCCGAGGCGCGTGACCAGTGCCATCATCGCATCGCCCACGGCACGGTCGCCGCGTGCGCCGTCGATCACCTCCACCAGCTTCATCGCCGGCACCGGGTTGAAGAAGTGCAGCCCGACCACGCGCCCTGGCGAATCACAGGCCGCGGCAATGGCGGTGACCGAGAGTGACGAGGTGTTGGTGGCCAGCACGCAGTGCGACGAGACGGTCTCCTCGAGCGCGCCGAACAGTGACTGTTTCGCGGCGAGGTCCTCGATGATGGCCTCGATCACGATGTCGGTGTGACGCAGGTCGCTCAGCACCGACACGGGCTGCAGGCACGCCATCGCGGCACCGGCAGCTTCAGCGCTGAGTCGGCCCTTTTTCACCGAAGCCTGCATGGCGTCGTGAATGTCCACCACCGCCTGTGCTGCCGTCCCCTCGCTCGCATCGTGCAGCAGCACGCGGACACCAGCCTGCGCCAGCACGCGCGCAATTCCACGGCCCATCACTCCTGTGCCGATCACGGCCAGCGTCAGGTCGGGTGCGTGCACGTCGGGCACCATCGATCAATCCGGGATCACGGCGGTGACTTCGATCTCCACCAGCGCATCGCGCTCCATCAGCGCGCTCACCTCCACGGCCGACATCGCGGCGTTGTAGCTGCCGATGATCTCGCGGAACGCCGCGCCGATTTCCGCCGTCGCCTGCAAGTAGGCATCGCGGTCGGTGACGTACCAGGTCATCCGCACGATGTGCTCAGGCTTCGCGCCGGCTTCGCGCAGCACGGCCACCACGTTCTCCAGCGCGACTCGCACCTGTCCACCGATGGTGGCGCTGGGGAACGTGCCGTTCACATCCCAGCCCACCTGTCCGGCCACGAACACCATCTCGCCACGCACCGCGACGCC
>JBBSCZ010000388.1:0-1856 GCA_038249795.1 Gemmatimonadales bacterium
CCGGCGTCAGCGGCATCGCGGTGCGGCTGCTGCCGCCCTACGCGGATGATGAACTCGCCGGACGGCTCGGCTTCATCCTCGGCATCATTGTGGCACCGCTTGTCGTGCTGCTCGCGACCGGCACGGCGCCGGTGCCGACGATCGAGGGCAGCACCGCGCTGCTGGTGCTCGCCGGGCTGCTGGTGGGGTTCGGCTCGGTCTGGGGCAATGGGTGCACCTCCGGTCACGGCGTGTGTGGCCTGTCGCGCCTCTCCGCCCGATCGCTGGTCGCGACGCTGACCTTCATGGCGACCGCGATGGCCACCGTCTTCCTCACCCGCCACCTGTTGTGAGGCCCGCCATGTCGATCCTCGTGCAATTCGTCATCGGCCTGGTGTTCGGCCTCGGCCTCGTGATCGCCGGCATGTCGGACCCGGCGAAGGTGCTGAACTTCCTCGACCTCGGCGCGATCCCGACCGGGGGCTGGGACCCGAGCCTCGCCTTCGTCTTGGGCGGCGCCATCACGGTGACCTTCATCGGCTTCAAGCTCGTACTGCGCCGCGCGCAACCGGTCTTCGGCGGGACCTTCCACCTGCCGACCGCGACCGATGTTGACGCCCGGATCATCGCCGGCCCGGCCATCTTCGGCGTCGGCTGGGGCCTCGCCGGCTTCTGCCCCGGCCCGGCCTTCACGGCGCTGACCACCGGCGGCACGCCAGCACTGATTTTCGTCGTTGCGATGCTGCTCGGCATGGGCAGCGCAAGATGGCTCGCAAGTCGGCCCGGGCGGCTGGTTCCACAAGCAACCTGAGAGGAGATCGGTATGAACGCCATTCCGCATCGCGTCGAACTGTCCGTGAAGCCGGAGGTCACGGCCTTCTTCGACGCACCGACCAACACCATCAGCTATGTGGTGAAGGACCCGGCCTCGGCCACCTGCGCCGTGGTCGATTCCGTGATGGACATCGACTACGCCGCGGGCCGCATCACCCATGGCTCGGCCGATGCGATCATCGCGCACATCAAGGCGCAGGGGCTGCGTCTGGAATGGCTGATCGAGACGCATGTGCACGCCGACCACCTCTCCGCCGCGCCCTACATCCAGGGCAAGCTCGGTGGCAGGATCGGCATCGGCGACCAGATCACCGTGGTGCAGGACGTGTTCGGCAAGGTGTTCAACGAGGGCACCGAGTTCCGTCGTGACGGCAGCCAGTTCGACCGTCTGTTCAAGGACGGCGACACCTACATGATCGGCGGCATGCAGGCCTTCGCGCTGCACACGCCGGGGCACACGCCGGCCTGCATGACGCATGTGATCGGCGACGCAGCCTTTGTCGGCGACACGCTGTTCATGCCAGATGGCGGTTCCGCCCGCGCCGACTTTCCCGGCGGCGATGCGCGCACGCTGTTCCGCTCGATCCACCGCGTTCTGGAACTGCCACCCGAGACGCGATTGTTCATGTGTCACGACTACGGACCAAACGGCCGCGACATCAAATGGGAAACCACCGTCGCCGAAGAACGTGCGCACAACATCCATGTCAGGGGTGGCGTCACCGAGGATGAATTCGTTGCGATGCGTGAGGCCCGCGACGCCACGCTCGGCATGCCGCGCCTCATCCTGCCCTCGTTGCAGGTGAACATGCGCGCCGGCGCGCTGCCGCCACCGGACGCGAGCGGCAAGGTCTTCCTGAAAGTGCCCGTCAACGCCCTGTAAGGCGGCCATAGAACGACGAGGGAAGAACAGTCATGCAACCGAAGCGGATCAACGCGAACCTATCGGTATCGGAACAGATCGCGCCGGAAGCGATCGCCGCGGTCGCTGCGGCGGGCTTCAGATCCATCATCTGCAACCGTCCGGATGGCGAGGGCGCCGA
>JBBSCZ010000389.1:0-1808 GCA_038249795.1 Gemmatimonadales bacterium
GGGACGCCCGTCACAAATGCGATCCCAGAAGAATGCCTCGCGATCGAAAGCGTTGTGCGCGCCGTAGATGAACGCCGGGCGAAGCGTGGCGACGGGTACGCCTTCGTCCGCGCACAGCTCGAAGAGGGCACGTTCTGTGTTCGCCTTCTGTGCGCCGTAGACGTCAGGATGCGCTTCGGGCACGAGCGCCGACGCCTCGGTAAATACGCCGCCGGAGGGATAGACCGCGACGCTCGAGGTGAACACATAGCGTGAGAGCCCGGAGGCGGTGGCGCGCGCGGCCGCCATTACCTGTTCGGGCGTCGTACCGCGCTGCCAGTCGTACACGTTGTCATAGACCACGTCGAAGCGGTGTCCGGCCAGTGCGGCCTGCACCGCACCGACGTCGTTCCGGTCGCAGCGGAGGGACGCCACCCGATCGCCGAAGGGTGTGCTGCTGCCGCGATGCATGAGCACCACCTCGTCACCACGCGCGAGCAGTTGCTCGACCAGAGCGCGTCCGATCAGTTGGGTGCCGCCGATGACGAGTACGCGTGCCATATTCATCCTGGGTTGGGTTCTCGAGCCGCAAACGTGCACTTCAGCGTTGCTTTCCTGCGGGGTGCACGGCAGTCGCAACAACACGCGCCAGCTGCGCCTCGGCCCACGGCTTCTGCAGCACCCGGACCCCGTGCTCGATACCAGCGATCGACTCGAGCTCGTCCATCGGCTGACCACTGAGCAGGATGAACGGCAGCGTGTTCCCCGTCGATCGGGCGAGGCGGATGAGCTCACGACCATCGATGCGCGGCATCAACAGGTCGGTGATGACGAGCGCGAACGGGCCGCGGGTCCGGAGCGCATCGAGCGCCTGCTGACCGTCGTCTGCCGTCTCGACGGAGTAGCCAAGCCGCTCCAACGCCAGCCGAGTGATGCGCTGCACGATGGGATCATCTTCGACCAACAATACATGTGTGAGCCCCGATCGCGCGAATGGCGCGCTCTCGGGCGCGCCTCTGATCGTTTGTACTGGCTCCATCGATTCGGGGAAGTACAGCTCCATCGTGGTCCCCCCGCCTTCCGTGCTCTCGATGCGCACCGTACCGAGATGGCGTTTCATCATCCCGTACACCATCGACAGCCCGAGACCGCTGCCGCTCGCCCTCGATTTTGTCGTCACGAAAGGATCGAACACGCGATCCCTGATTGTCGCTGGAATCCCCTCGCCAGTGTCGGTCACCGAGATGACATGGTACGCTCCCGCGCGATCGAGCCCGATGGATGCAGCGCCAGTCGCGTCGAGTTCCGTGCGTTTGACGCCGATCCGCAGCTCACCGCCCGACGGCATCGCGTCGCGGGAATTCGTGGCGAGGTTCAGCAGCATCTGCTCGACCGCCGTCGCATCAGCGACGATCACTGCCTCCGTGCCTGCGGGATCGGTGTGGATTCTGACGCTCGGCGGGAGCGTTCGCCGGAGCAGGAACTCGGCATCATCCAGCAGTGTTGCGACGCGCACCGGTTGCAGTCGCAGGTCGTCGGCGCGACTGAATACCAGCAAACGCCGGATCAGCAGTGCGCCGCGCTGCGCCGCTTTCTCGATATCGGTGAGATCGTTTACAACGATCGGTGTCGCGTCCGTGAGCGATGCGCGGAGCAGTGGGACGATGCCGAGAATGATCATCAGCAGGTTGTTGAAATCGTGGGCCAGCCCCCCTGTCAGCTGGCCGAGCGCTTCCATTTTCTGCGCCTGCTGCAACTGCGCCTCCAATGCCTGCCGCTCGGTCACATCCTCGGCGATCAGTTCGACGTCGTCGTCGAGGGCTCGCCCA
>JBBSCZ010000390.1:0-1803 GCA_038249795.1 Gemmatimonadales bacterium
CCAGCCGTTCCAGCATCGGGAAGCTGCCCACGAAGCCACCGAATCCCGGTGGCAGGCCATCGAGGTCGATGATCGCACCGCGCTGCACCTGCCCCTTCGTCGCGCGCCAGCACGCACGCAGCAGTTCACGCTCCATCTCGAAGCCACTGCCCAGCTCCTTCTTGATGCGTTCCGGTATGGCGAGCAGCCGCAGCGACACGAGACCCGCCGAATCGGGATCCCATCGCAGGACACTCGCGTCGGCCAGCATGCGAAGTGCCGAATCCACCGCCTTCGACGACACCTTCCCGCCGATGCCGGCGGCCAGTTCGTCAGCGTTGGCCGACACCACGCCGCCGCGATCCGCCTCACGCTGGCACCGCCGGTGCACCTGCTCGATCAGCTGGCGATCAGGGAGCGCCGACCTGATGAAGAACTCGTGCGTGAAGCGATCGGGAAATGCATGCAGCAGCAGGCACCGACTGTGCAATCCATCGCGGCCCGCACGACCCGCTTCCTGATAGTACGCCTCGAGCGTTCCCGGCATCGCATAATGGATCACGAGGCGCACATTCGACTTGTCGACGCCCATGCCGAAGCTGTTGGTCGCGACGATGACGCGGGTACGTTCCGACATGAAGTAGTCCTGCACACGACGTCGGCGTTCGTCATCGAGGCCGGCGTGGTACGCGCTGGCCGGGATACCCTGCTCGTCGAGATGGTGCGCGAGACGCTCGACGGTCTTGCGGGTGGAGGCGTAGACGATGCCGGTACCATCCTCCAGCTCGCGCAGCCGTTGCACCACCACGGCGTCCTTCTCGCGATCGTTCTTCGCCGCGATCACGCCGTACGACAGGTTCGGCCGGTCGAACCCGGTGACGATGATCTCCGGATCCTGCAGATCCAGGATGCGCGCAATGTCCTCGCGCACCACTGGTGTCGCCGTGGCCGTGAGGGCGATCGTGGGCGGATTGCCCAGCCGCTGGCGCACCTCGCCGACGCGGCGGTAGCTCGGACGGAAGTCGTGGCCCCACTCGCTGATGCAGTGCGCCTCGTCCACCGCCAGCAGTGCCACGCCGATTGCCTTGAGGCGCTCGGCGGCGGACCCGACGTCGAACCGCTCGGGCGCCACATACAGCATGCGGATATCGCCGCGCTGTGCCTGCGCCATGCGGTCACTCACCTCGCCGCTGGTGAGCGTACTGTTGATGAAGGCCGCCGGGATACCGCGCCGTGCGAGCGCATCCACCTGGTCCTTCATCAGTGAGATGAGTGGCGAGACCACGACCGTGAGCCCCGACGTGACGAGCGCCGGCACCTGATAGCACAGCGATTTGCCACCGCCCGTCGGCAGCACCACCAGTGTGTCGCGACCGGCGAGCACACTGGCGATGGCACGTTCCTGCCCCGGCCGGAATGCACCGTAGCCGAACTTCTGCTGCAAAATGGCGCGGGCGTCGTCGAGGGTTGGAGCGATCATCAGGCGAAGCGGCAGGTCAGGGGAAGCGCCGAGATGCGGGGCACGTCGTCCAGACTGCTCGCTCCGGTCATTGCCGCGTCACTGCGGCAGTCAGGCATGACAGCGTTCCAACTCAGGCGATGAAGCCTGCCTTGGTGGCCTGCTGCGCCTCCCAGCGTGCCTTCAATCGCTTGCGGCGGGCGTCGAGCTCCATCGCAGCGTCGGGGACTGCCATCACGACCTGTTCGATGTTGACGCAGACACTTGGCCCCATGCGGCCGCGCAGTTCACCAAGAAATGGCTGCACCTTCGCAAACATTCCGATGATCTCGCCATGCGCCGCGATGAACGACTCCTGCGTGATC
>JBBSCZ010000391.1:0-1798 GCA_038249795.1 Gemmatimonadales bacterium
GAAGGTCACCGGGTTCGTCAAGCTGCAGATTCCTGCAGGCAAGGCGACTCCGGCCCCTCCAGTAGGTACGGCGCTCGGCCCCCAGGGAATCAACATCATGGGGTTCTGCAAAGAGTTCAACGCTCGAACGCAGGGCCAGGATACGATTCTCCCGGTCGAAGTGACGATCTACGGCGACAAGTCCTTCACCTTCATCCTCAAGACGCCGCCTGCGGCGATCCTGATCAAGAAGGAGTTGGGCCTGGCGAGCGGGTCGGGTGCGCCAAACAAGACCAAGGTGGGTGTGATCAGTGAGGCACAGCTCCGCAAGATCGCGGAGATCAAGATGCCGGACCTGAACTGCGACACGATCGAGTCGGCAATCCGCATGATGGCTGGTGCGGCCCGTTCGATGGGTGTGGAGGTCAAGGGCTGATGAGCGCACATGGCAAGAAGTTCAACGCGGCTGCCGCCAAGATCAACGCGACCGAGGCATATGCCTCGCGCGTCGCGCTCGAAGCGGTGAAGGCCGGGGCGTTTGCGAAGTTCGACGAAACGGTCGAAGTCGCGGTGCGCCTTGGCGTCGATCCCCGTCATGCGGATCAGCTGGTGCGCGGCACGGTCGTGCTGCCGGCCGGTACCGGCAAGTCGGTACGCGTTCTCGTGATCGCAAGCGGGCCGAAGGCTGCTGAAGCCGAGGCTGCGGGCGCTGACCTCGTGGGCGTCGAGTATATCCAGAAGATCAAGGACGGCTTCCTCGACTTCGACGTGATGATTGCCACGCCGGACCAGATGGGCCAGGTCGGTCAGCTCGGACGCGTGCTCGGGCCCCGCGGCCTGATGCCGAATCCGAAGACCGGCACGGTCACGTTCGACGTGGCGCGCGCGGTGAAGGAGACGAAGGCCGGCCGTATCGAGTTCCGCGTCGACAAGGGCGGCAATGTGCACGTCCCGATCGGCAAGGTCTCATTCGCCATCGAGGCGCTGGAGCAGAATTTCTCCGCGTTCATCGAGCAGGTGGTGCGTTCCAAGCCCAGCGCTGCGAAGGGTGTGTATGTCCGCACCATCTCGGTCAGCTGCACGATGGGCCCGGGCGTGCTGGTCGATCCCAATCCCTACCGGTAACACGACATGAAGCGATCCGAAAAGGAACAGCTCGTCGTCGAGCTGCGGGACAAGATCAGCAGCGCCTCGGCGCTGTATTACACCGACTTCACGGGACTCAACGTGAAGCGGATGACCGATCTCCGTCGCAAGCTGCGTGCAGCGGGCGTGGAGTACGTGGTCATCAAGAACACGCTCGCATTGCGGGCAGTGGCGGAGAGCGGGCTGGTCTCGACCAAGTTGAAGGGTCCGACCGGCATCGTGGTGGGCAAGGACGCGCTGATGGCGGCCAAGGTGCTCACCGACTTCGCGAAGGCGAACGACCAGCGGCCCGAAGTGAAGGGCGGGGTGTACGAGGGCAAGGAAGTTGATGCGGCGATGGTCGCGAAGCTGGCAGCCATTCCGCCACGCGACGTGCTCCTTTCGATGCTGGCCGGTGCTCTGCAGGCTCCGCTTGGAGCGATGCTGGGTGCTCTCGAAGCCCTGAAGGCGGAACGCGAAGGCGTCACCGCACCTGCCTGATCCCAGGCGTACCGATTTTCACGCACCCGGCGCGCAGTCAGCGTCGCCTGGGAACCACGACGGAGATTTGAGAAATGGCGAATAGCACTTTGAGCAAGGACGAGATCCTCGACGCGATCGGCGGCATGTCGGTCATCGAGCTGTCCGAGCTGGTCGAAGCATTCAAGGAGAAGTTCAACGTCACCATCGCCGC
>JBBSCZ010000392.1:0-1782 GCA_038249795.1 Gemmatimonadales bacterium
CACGAGTGCGCTCCGTCGACGTTGCGCCATGGACCGCGAGCGCGCGCCACGATGTGCTCGTGCAACTGCATGTCTCACGGTTCGAAGGCATCATCGTCGATTCGCTCGCGACGGAGGGCCGCGTGCATGTGATTGCTGGCTGGGACATCGTCCGACCATTCAATGGAGCCGTGCTCGTGCGCGGCAGCACCGATGATCGTGGCGGAACCTTTCGCGTGGGCGACTACGCCAGCCTGGTGTCCGCACTCGATGCGGCGCTCTCGCGCGTGGCCGTGGACATCGGTGCCTGTCTCACGCGTTTCCCGAATGATTCGACGCCGCCAGCGAGCTGCGGGTCGGTTCCGACGGGCACGAATGACGGCGGCCGATGAGGCTCAGGCCGTTCGAATGCGCAGGCGGGCCATGACGAAGGTCTGGCCCTGGAGCTTCGCCGCCAGCGGTCACGTGGGCTGCGCAGAGCGAGCACGGGGCGCCGCCGCCAGCAGATTCTCCTCCTCGTCCACCGGCTTGGCCTTGCGTGCCTGTTCCTCGAGGATGCCGGCCTCGTTCGACAACCCCGCCTCTGCCTTGGTGTAGACCGCGTCGATTGCGCCTGAGCGTGGTGCGTCGCCGGATGAGGCGGGTGAGCCAGCGGACTTGCCCGGTGCCTGCGCCCCGTCGAGCATCGTGACCGGAACGCCATGTGGGAAGATGATTTCACGTGCCTCGTCCGGCATGCTGATTCCATGTTCCTGAAAAGCACGCTTGACGAGCCGGATGACCGACGAGCGCACCTTGAGCCAGCTGTGTTCATGGCCATCGAGCCAAAAGTAGATGCGCAAGTTGACGGTGGCCTTGCCCAGATCGTCCGCGAGCACCCACGGTTCCGGCTCATTCAGGACCGCTGGGTGATCCACCAGCACCTTGCGGGCAACCTCCTGGGCTTCGTCGATCGCATCGTCGTAACCAATGCCGACGACGAAGTTCTCGCGCCGGTTCGGCGTCGACGTGAAGTTGTGCAGCGTGCTCTTGTACACGGTCGAGTTCGGGATCTGCACGAGATTGCCATCGAGCGTCAGCAGCATGGTGGTGCGAATGTTCAATTGCTGCACATAGCCGGTGACGCCGACGATTTCGACCAGGTCACCGACTTCGAACGGGCGCTGGAGACTCAGGAAGATGCTGGCCAGAAAGTTCTCCGTGATGTCCCGGAAGGCGATGCCGACCGCCAGACCGATCAGACCGGTTCCGCCAATGACCGTCAGCGCCAGTTGGGTCAGGCCAGAGACCCGCAGGACGACATAGGTGCCTGCGAGAAAGACGATGACACCCAGCCCCCGTGCGAGCACAGCACGCAGGAGTCTCGCCTTGACACGCCCGGCAAGAATTTTTCGGGCCCTGCGAACCGTGATCAAGCCAGCCACAGCCGACAGGGCCAGGATCAGTATGGCGATGATGAGGAACGGCAGCGAGCTGATGAAGTCGCGCGACAGTGCGGATACGCCGATCATCGCCTCGCGGAAGTCCCAGGCGGACGGTTGAGTCAGTTCGATCCCGTTGGCGACGGCGACCACGTCCTGCGTGTTGCGCGCCAGGTCGCCCGCCCAGCTTTTGATCTCCTTGGTTTTCGCGCGGCCACTCAGGAAAACGACGCCGTCGACGACTCTGACCGTCGGTACATCGAACCACCCCGTCGCGACCATCACGCTCTGCAGTCGCTGGCGGATATCCTCGTCCTGGGCGAGTGGCTGCACCGCGACCTTTGCCGGTGCCAGTGGAAGCTCCTCACTCTTTTGTGCCTGG
>JBBSCZ010000393.1:0-1760 GCA_038249795.1 Gemmatimonadales bacterium
CAGGCTTCCGGACTCAGTAAGTCGTACGGCGATCAGGTGGCGTTGCAGCCACTCACGATGACCGTGAACCCCGGCGAAGTCTTCTGCCTCCTCGGCGCCAACGGAGCGGGGAAGACGACCACGATCAACCTCTTTCTCGATTTCATCCCGCGCAGCGCCGGCAGCGCCACGGTGAACGGACTCGATGTGTCCCAGCACTCGCTCGAAACGAAACGGCTGCTCGCCTACATCCCGGAACAGGTCAATCTCTACCGGAACCTGACGGGTCTCGAGAACCTGACCTACTTCCAGCAGCTCAGCGGACAGGCACCGCTCGCACGCACCGAGCTGCTGGCGCTCTGCGATCGCGTCGGACTGCCGAAGGGCGCCGCTGACAAGCGGGTATCGGCGTACTCGAAGGG
Organism: Gemmatimonadales bacterium; assembly: GCA_038249795.1. Taxonomy (GTDB): domain Bacteria; phylum Gemmatimonadota; class Gemmatimonadetes; order Gemmatimonadales; family Gemmatimonadaceae; genus JACMLX01. The sequence goes on from JBBSCZ010000393.1 coordinate 402, forward strand.
CATGCGGCAGAAGGTCGGTATCGCCATCGCGATCGCGCGCGACGCACGGGCGCTGCTCCTCGATGAGCCGACCTCCGGGCTCGATCCGCAGGCCTCGAACGAGTTCAGCGCCGTATTGAACGACCTGCGCGACAACGGGGTCGCGATCCTGATGGCCACGCACGATCTCTTTCGCGCCAAGGAAACCGGCACCCGGATCGGCATCATGAAGCATGGTGCGATGGTCGACCAGTTCGACGCCGCCGACATCGGCCATTCCGATCTCGAACAGCTCTATCTCCGCCACATGCGCAACTGAGGCACTGACGATGCTGACGACGATCATCCGCAAGGAATTCCTCGAGACCACGCGTGACGGGCGTGTCCGCACCGCCTCCATCGCGCTGCTGCTGCTGCTCGGCGGCTCACTGCTCTACGGCGTGAAGCAGACCCGCCTGCTGTCGGCCGAGCGTGACACGGCGCGCCAGTTGACGCGTTCGCACTGGTTGTCGCAGGCGCCGAAGAATCCACATTCGGCGGCGCATTACGGCATCTACGCGTTCAAGCCGCGCGCCACGCTCGCCACGCTCGACGATGGTGTCGATCCCTATGTGGGTGTGACGACGTGGCTGGAAGCGCACAAGCAGAACGAGTATCAGTTTCGGCCTGCGCAGGATGCCACCAGCGCACAGCGGTTCGGCGCACTCACGGCGGCCGCCACGTTGCAGCTGCTGGTGCCCTTGCTGATCGTCCTGCTCGGGTTCAGCGCCTTCGCCGGCGAGCGTGAACAGGGCACGCTGCGTCAGGTGCTCAGTCTCGGTGTGCGCCCTGCCACGCTCGGCACCGGCAAGGCGCTCGGCATCGCCGCCGCGTTGGGCGTGGTGCTGGTGCCCGCGACGCTCATCGGCGTGCTCGCGATGACCGGCATCGGTGCCGGCAGTGATCTGACGCGCGTACTGGTGCTGCTGGCGTGCTATCTGGCGTACTACATCGCCTGGCTCGGCCTCACGCTGACCATCTCGGCGTTCGCGAAGACCGCACGCGTTGCATTGGCGGGATCGCTCGGTGTCTGGATGCTGGTGAGCGTGCTGACGCCCCGTCTGATGACCGATGTCGTGCGCACGATGTATCCCACGCCGTCGGCCGCGGCGTTCGCCGCGGCGATGAAGCGCGATATGGACGGTGGCGTCGATGGGCATGGCGGGGCGGCGGAACGGGACCAGCTGTTCAAGTCAGCGGTGCTGAAGAAGTACGGCGTGGACTCGCTGTCGCAGCTCCCCGTGAGCTTCGCGGGCCTGAGCCTCGAGGAAGGGGAGCGTCACGGCAACGAGGTGTTCGACAAGCACTACGCCGCGTTGTGGAACACCTTCGCGCAGCAGG
>JBBSCZ010000394.1:0-1757 GCA_038249795.1 Gemmatimonadales bacterium
CAGATGGTGGCACGGGCGAACGTCGCTGATGCGGAGGCGAGATTGAGTCAGGGTGAGCGGGCGGCAGCGCTGGACGTGCAACTCGCGCTGCGCAGCCTGGAGCAGGCGCAGGCCAACTGGATTGCCAGCATCGGCACCGAGGAGCAGGCCGACAAGGCGCTGCGTATCGCCGATGTGCGGTACGTCAACGGGATCTCGACGCAGCTCGAGCTGAGCGACATCCGCTACCTGCTCATTCAGTCACAGGCCAACCGCCTGACCGCCGCGCGCGACCTCCAGTTGGCGCGCCTTCGACTCACGCTCCTCCGCGACCTGCCGCTTGGCTCGGGTGGCGGCACGCCGTCCGGCGCGGGAGCAGCCTCGCAGCAACAGCAACAGCAGCTACAACAGCAGCAGCAACAGCAACAACAGCAGGACGGCACTCCCGGTGCGCCGCGCCCAGGCATCAGCGCGAGCACCGCAGGCACTTCCGGCCGACCGCAGTGATTCACATGCCACTTACCATGACCCAGATACCGACTCCCGCCTCACGTCGTGTCCGCTCGCATCGAGGCACTGCGCCGGCACTGCTGCTCGCCACGCTGGCACTTGGTTTCGCCGCCTGCGGCAAGAAGCCCGATGCCAGCGCCTCAGCCCCGGAGCTGCCAACGCTCATCACGGCCGACAACATCAGCGTCGTCGACACGATGGCGATCGCCAGCGGCCCGCAGATATCGGGCGAACTGAATGCCGAGCGGAGTGCCTCGGTCCGCGCCGAAGTCGCGGGGAGCGTGATCGAGGTATTCGTCGAACCGGGTCAGCGTGTGGCCGCCGGCGCGCCGCTCGCACGCATCGACGCCACCACCGCGAATGCCGTCGAACTTTCGGCGCGTACCGGCGTGACCGCGACCGAGGCACAGGCGGCGCAGGCGAAGAAGGAACTCGATCGATCCGAGCGATTGAACGCCGCTGGCGCCATTGCCGATCGTGACCTCGAGAACGCCCGCCTCACCTATTCCACCACGATGGCGCAGCTGGCAAACGTGAAGTCGGTGTATGCACAGGCCAGCAAGGCGCTTCGCAACGCCACGGTGCGGGCCCCGTTCGCCGGTGTCGTTGCCGGGAATGTCGTCAGCGTGGGCGATGTGGTCTCGCTGGGGGCGGAGCTCTTCACGGTCGTCGATCCGAAGAGCATGCGCCTCGAAGCATCAGTGCCGGCCGCCCAGGTGGGAAAGATCCGGCTCGGGATGCCGGTGGCCTTCAGCGTCAGTGGCTACGGCGACCGCAAGTTCACCGGCAAGGTGACGCGGGTGAGCCCTGTGGCCGATCCGACCACGCGACAGGTGCAGATTCTGGCATCGATCCCGAACAGCACCGGCACGCTGGTGGGCGGTCTGTTTGCCGAGGGCCGCGTGAATGCCGAGACGCGCTCGGCGATGGTGCTGCCGTCACGGGCCATCGATCAGCGTGGGGCCACGCCGGCCGTGCTGCGGCTGCGCGAGGGTCGGGTGGAGCGGGTGTCGATCACGCTCGGCATTCGTGATGATCAGCGCGAAAATTACGAGATCACCAGCGGTCTGCAGCGCGGTGACACGGTGCTGGTCGGCGCCGCGCAGGCGATCGGTGAAGGGAAGCAGGTCCGTGTGACGTCGGTGAACGATCAGGGCAGTCAGGCCGCAGCGTCGAAGGCCACCACCGGTTCGAGGTAGAAGACTATGTGGATTTCAGATTTCGCCATCAAGCGCCCGCTGATCACGATCGTTGCGATGATCGTGCTG
>JBBSCZ010000395.1:0-1732 GCA_038249795.1 Gemmatimonadales bacterium
CCGCCACGCCGGACACGGTGAATGGCTGCCCCTTGATGCGGATCAGCTGACCGACCGGATCGACGCCGTCGAACAGGTTGTTCGCGATGTCGCTGCCGATCACCACCACGCGCCGTCGCTCGCGCACGTCGAGATCGGTGAGCGGCTGCCCGATGTCGATGCGATAGTCCTGCACGCGCTGGAAGGGAGCGGTGATGCCGAACACCGTCGCGCTGCCCACTTCCCGACCACGCCATTGCACGTCGGCCAAGGGCGTGGGCCAGCCGGATTGCAGGCTGATGGCGCTGGCGTCGGGGAGCGCCTCGAGCAGCACGGCAGCATCGGTGAGTGTGATGCGCGGGCGTTTCTGGATGCGGCGCAGCAGCTCGTCGTCCACGAGGCCGAGTGACAGCGGACCTCGACGCACCTGAAACACATCCTTGCCGATCAGCGAGCCGGCGACCTGTTCGCTGACATAGAAGTTCATGCCCTGGATGATGGCGATCACGGCCACCAGGAAGGCGACGGACACCATGATGCCGAGCAGCGTGAAGAAGGCGCGAAACTTGTTCGCGCGCAGCTGCGTGAGGGCGGTCAGGAAGACGTCGTTGGGTCGCACACTACATCATACGGCAACCGGCGCCGCAGGGTGCCCGTTCCGGGTGGGAACGGGCACCGTGCGAGGCAACCTACAGGCGGGCGGTCACTCGTAGCGGAGGGCGGCGACCGGATCGAGGCGCGCGGCGCGGAATGCGGGGATGATTCCGAACAGCACGCCCGTCAGGATGCTGCCCCCGATGGCGGCGACCACTGAGATGAGCGGAATCTCGGCCGGAATGGGGAAGACGCTGCGAACGATGAGTGCGACCAGCGCGCCCATGGCGAGCCCGATGGCTCCGCCGATGCCCGTCAGCGTCGCGGCCTCCACCAGGAACTGCCACAGGATGAGCCCTGCGGTGGCCCCCAGTGCCTTGCGCACGCCGATCTCCCGGGTGCGCTCGGTGACGCTGATCATCATGATCGCGATCACACCAACACCGCCCACCAGCAGGCCGACGGCGGAGAGGGCGAGCATGACGAAGAAGAAGGTGCCCACGATCTTGTCGTAGGTCTCCATGATCTTGTCCTGCGTGATGATCGCGAAGTTGTTCTCGGCCGCCGGGCGCAGTCGGCGGCGTCCGCGCAGCGAGGCGGTGACTTCGTCGATCGCCTGATCGCGCGAGACCCCATCATGCGGGCGGACGGAGATGTTGATCCAGCGCGGCTGGGCGTTAAGGGCGGTGATCGCGGCCTGCATCGGCATGTAGACCACGGGATCGTTGTCGTTGCCAAGCGGATTGAGCGGCTTGGTGTATGTGCCGATGACCTCGAACGGCACATCGCCGACCGCAATCTGCTTTCCGAGCGGATCGCTGCCGGCGAACAGGCTTTCGGCCAGTTTCTCATTGAGCACGGCGACGCGCGCTCCGGCCCTGTTTTCGGCGTCGGTCCACGAGCGGCCGGTGGTGATGGTGCCGCCATCGACCAGCAGCCAGTCGGTGCTGAACGACTGCACGTTCACCGACGACAGGAAGGAATTCCGGTAGCGGGTGCTGGCGTTGGTGTTGATCTGCGTGATCACCGTCTGCACCGAAGGCAGCGCGCGGAACGACTCGGCTTCGGCCAGCGTGAGGCGCGGGTTGCGACGCCACTTGCAGGTGTCTTCGGTGCCGTCGCACGCCTCGAAGCTGATTGGCGCCCGCGTGACGTAAAA
>JBBSCZ010000396.1:0-1680 GCA_038249795.1 Gemmatimonadales bacterium
CAAAGAGCGTGATGCGATTGAGCGTGTAGCCCAGCGCGTAGTACACGAACAGTGTCAGCGCGAGCGTGACCGGCACCGCCACCAGCACCACCACGGCCTCGCGCCAGCCCAGAAAGATCCAGATCAGCGCCGTGACACTCAGCGTGGCGATCAGCAGATGCCAGATCAGCTCCGACGCCTTCTCGCCGGCGGTCTCGCCGTAGTCGCGAGTGACCGAGACGGTCACATCGCTGGGCAGCACGGTGCCACGCGCCTGCGCCATGCGTGCCAGCACGGCGTGCGTGACGGCGGTGGCATTGGCGCCGTGGCGCTTGGCCACCGCAACCGTCACGGCCGTCTCGGCGGCGCGTCCCGCCTCACGATGCGACACGTACGATGTCGCCTCGCCAAAGCCATCCTTCACGTCGGCCACATCACGCAGCGCGACCGGCGAGCCGTTGCGCATGGCCACCACCACCGTGCCCACATCGGCCGCATTCACCAGCGGCGCCCCAATTTCGACATGCACGACACTGTCGCGCAGCGTGAGCTCGCCCACCGGAAGTCGTGCGCTCGCACCGCGGAGTGCCATCGCGATCTCACCCGGCGTCACACCGCTGGCCGCCATCCTTGCAGGGTCCAGCAGCACACTCACCTGCCGAGACTCGCCGCCGATGATGGTGATACCAGCCACCTCCGGCACGGTGCGGAGTTCGTCGGCGAGGTGCAGCGCCACCTGGCGCAAGGCATTCGCATCACTGCGTGCGGAGTGCAGCGTGAGCGCCAGCACCGGCACGTCGTCGATGGCGTGCGCCTTGATCACCGGCGGCAGCGCACCCGGCGGTGCGGCATCGACCGTGCTGGCGAGCTTCGCCTGCACGCGTGTCACGCTGCGCTCCTGATCCTCACCGACCTTGAAGCGAACCGTCACCATCGCATACCCGTCGGCGGACATGGTGTAGACATGGTCCACTCCCGGCAGCTCCAGCATGCGCTGCTCCACCGGCCGAGCCAGCAGATGCTCCACTTCCTGTGCGCTGGCGCCGGGCATGGCGACGATCACGTCGATCATCGGCACCGAGATCTGCGGTTCCTCCTCGCGCGGCGTCGACAGCATGCCGAGCACACCGAGCGCGAGCGATGCGACGATGGCGAGCGGTGTCAGCTTCGAATGCAGGAACGCCTTGGCGACACGCCCGGCGATTCCCAGTGGCGCGCTGTCGCTCATACGCCGGGCCGGCCGGCGGCGCGCACCACGATCGTCTCGCCGGCGGCGAGTCCGCTGGACACTTCCACCTGTGTGCCGTGCATGGCTCCGAGCCGCACCCAGCGTAATTCGTCGCGTTGTGCTCCCCGAACGGTCACTCCGGTCAGGTCACCTTCGCGCACGATCGCGTCGATGGGCACCAGCAGTCCCCGTCGTTCTGCGCCCGGCAGCGTGAGGGTCGCGGCACTGCCGGATCGCGAGCTGCCGCCGCGATTCACCACGATCGCGTTGACCGTGAACAGATTGCCCGCGCCAGCCGGCACGATGCCTTCCACGCGCGCCGACACCGGCATACCGGCAATGCTCGCCTCGAGCAGCTGCCCGCGTTGCACGCTGCGTACCGCGTCGCCGGCCGCACTCACGCTCACGCGCAGCGATCCGACGTCCTGCACGGTGATGAGTGGAGCGCCTGGTGCTGCGAAGGTGCCGGGATC
>JBBSCZ010000397.1:0-1663 GCA_038249795.1 Gemmatimonadales bacterium
ACCCCCGGTACCGTGTCCGCATCGCTCACCAGTGACCATCGCAGCCTGCTGGTGCACGGGCTCGACGTCGCCGACGAGGCCGAAATGATCAGCACGATCAGGACGCGTTACGAACGCCGCCTGCTGGAGATCCTGACATGACTGCAACCGCTGGTGTGATCGCCCTGGCGATGATGGCGCTCGCCCTCACGCTCAATGCCTGGCGCCTCTGGCGCGGACCCACCAGCGTGGACCGCATCGTCGCCCTCGACACCATGTACATCAACGCCGTTGCACTGCTGGTGCTGCTCGGCATCGTACGCGGCACGGCACTCTACTTCGAGGCAGCGCTGCTGATGGCGCTGCTCGGCTTCGTTGGCACCGTCGCACTCGCGAAATACGTGATGCGCGGCAACATCATGGATTGACCGGGACCACACATGCCGCACGCCACCGCAACATTCATCGATGGACTCGTCGCCGCCTTCCTGCTGCTCGGCGCCAGCTTCGCGCTGATCGGCTCGATCGGCCTCGCACGACTCGGCGACTTCTACATGCGACTCCACGGTCCGACCAAGGCCACCACACTCGGCGTGGGCGGAATGCTCATCGCCTCGTCCATTCACTTCAGTGCGCGTGGCAGTGGCGTGAGCCTGCACGAATTGCTGGTCGCAGCCTTTCTCTTCCTCACAGCGCCGGTCAGCGCGCACCTCGTCGCCCGAGCCGCGCTGCATCTGGGCGTGTCGACGACATCCGCGACGCCGTCCGACGACTGACGATCACTGCATCCAGACGACACGAAACGGCGAACGCGCGCGAGCTTCAGGTCGCTGTCTCATGGAAATGTTCCCGCCTGCAGGTGCGACGTTGCCGGGAACTGCCGTGTGCTGCCACGAGTTGAAATGACTGAATCGACGAGCGGACTTCACCGCGCCGGTTCGCGAATCTGTATTCCGGGATTGAATCATCATGAAGCGTTTTCTGACCGCAGTTGCACTGCTCGGCTCCGTGGCCTTCACGCCGCGTGTCGTCGTCGCGCAGCAGAAGGATATCGTCGAGACCGCCGTTGCCGCCGGTACGTTCAACACGCTCGCCAAGGCACTGACTGCCGCTGGCCTGATCGAGACGCTCAAGGGTCCGGGCCCGTTCACCGTGTTCGCCCCGACCGATGCAGCGTTCGCCAAGCTGCCGCCCGCCGTGCTGAACGGCCTGCTCGCCGACAAGGCGAAGCTGACCGCAGTGCTGACGTACCACGTCGTTTCCGGCAAGGTGCTGGCTGCTGACGTCGTGAAGCTGACCGAGGCCACCAGCGTGCAGGGCGGCAAGATCGGCATCCATGTCATGGGCGGAAAGGTCATGCTGAACAACGCATCGACCGTGACGGCCACCGACATCCAGGCGAAGAATGGCGTGATCCATGTGATCGACACCGTCATCCTGCCGCCGAACTGACTGATGTAGCGAAAACGGCGACACGGAACACAGTGTCGCCGTTCGAGTGGGGCTGGCTGGGAACGGGGGACACGGTATTCCGTGTCCCCCGTTCCGTTTGCACTATTCCCTCTGCACCGTCGGGGACACGGAATACCGTGGCCCCGGCTGCGAGCGAAAACGGCGACACGGAACACAGTGTCGCCGGCTGCGAGCGAAAACGGCGACGCGGAACACAGTGTCCCCGTTCGAG
>JBBSCZ010000398.1:0-1628 GCA_038249795.1 Gemmatimonadales bacterium
AGCCGCTGTTTGCCCCAGGCCCGCTGAGCGAGAGTCGGCGTTGCAGTGGCAATGGATCACCATGCAACCAGCCACCGCCCATCACGCGCAGGTTGAGCTGCGCGGTTCGTGAGAGGCGGTTGTAGCGGCGGATGTCCAGCATGCCGCGTCCGTAACGCACCTCGCGACCAGTCAAAGCCACCGGCGCCGCGATCTCGGTGCCGAAGGTCTCGTGACGGCCATTGCCCAACTCGTACTCGCCCTGTGCCCACCACCCCGACCGAGGGCGCCGGGGATCCGTGCGCGTGTCATAGCTGAGGCGCAGCTGGCCGCGCGTGTAATTCGCGCGGTCGAACTCCGGATTCTGTCGCCATGGCTCGTTGTTGCGCCACAGCGAGAACGGGCTCAGCGTGCCGCGCTCACGCCAGTTCTCCCGGCTCACCTCCAGTGAGCCGCGCAGCGCACCACCATCGCGGAAGCCGACGAAACCGCTGCCCCCATGCCGTGCGAAATAGTCGCGATAGTCGCTGTGCACGAGAAAGGTCGCGAGGCCCACTTCCACGTCGCTGAGCTGCCACTCCTCCACCCCCGACACCACGTCGTACAGTCGTCCGCCAAGGCTCCAGTGCTCGCTGCGTCCGAAGCGCATTTCGGCGCGGGCGCTGTGGCCCACGTTGTCGCCGTTCCACTCCAGTCGCGAACCGGTGCGGAAGATGCCGAACAGATCGGCTGCGATCGTGCCAAGCGGTGTGCGATACCGGAGTCGCGGCCCGAACTCGATCGGCAGGCCTTCCACGCGGTTGTAGGTGCGCGTCAGTGCGAGCCGCATGCCGATGCCGGCCTTCGGCTGTCCCCTGCCGATCAGTGCCCAGACCTCGTCCAGCGGTGCCTCGAGCCGCAACTGTCCGTCCTCCAGTGCATACCGCACCGAGTCAGGTTCGGCGCGCAGTGATCCCACGCGCGCGCTGTCCCCGCCAGTGATGCGACCGCCGAGTACCACCACGGCGCCCGTCACCCTCGTCGATGGTGCCAGTTCGAGATCGCCGTTGATCACCAGCAGCCCACCTTCGACGGTGCCCTGAATGCGCACCGGCCCGCCCAGCACTGCCAGCGCGCCCCGCACCACGGAGTCGCGCGACAACGTGAACGGTCCCGTCGTCCGTCGCGTCGCCGGGGCGTTGTACAGGGCCTGGACATCCTCGCGTTCGCGTCGAGTGAGTCCCTTGGTGCCGCAGGCACTCGCGCCCACGGCAGCACCGCAGGTGGACCAGGTGGGCTGCTGTGCCTCGATGCTGCTCGCCGATGTGAGCATTGCCGTCAGCACGACCACTGCGCGGCGTAGTGTCATGGGTCACCTCGTGTGTCATGCATGCCACCACCGATGCCGAGCCGCTTCATGCGCCGATAGAGATTGGGCCGGTCCGTCTGCAGTTTCCGCGCGGCTTCGGCCACGTTGCCGGCTGCGTCATCCAGTGCACGCACGATCAGCTGACGCTCGTACGCGTCCAGTGCGTCGCTGAGCGCCAGCACTGGCGCATCGCTGCGATGTGGCGCACCGCCCGTCGAGCGATCGCCGCCGCGAGGGGCCGGCAGCACCTCGTGCACATCGCCCACGCGCAGTTCGCGGCCGGGGTGCAAAATCGCCAGCC
>JBBSCZ010000399.1:0-1594 GCA_038249795.1 Gemmatimonadales bacterium
ACGCGCGCGCTGTGGACGGCGGTCAACGAGCGCGATGAGATCGGCGGTGATCTCGTGCCGGACTACATGACCGCCGTGCGCGATGGTGCATTCTACGGCTGGCCGTACAGCTACTTCGGGACTCATGTCGACACGCGCGTCAAACCGCCGCGCCCCGACCTGGTCGCGACGGCGGTCGTCCCGGACTACGCGCTCGGTGCGCACACCGCGTCACTCGGACTGGCGTGGTCCGGCAGCGACGCCATGCCGCCGGCGTTCCGGCAGGGGATGTTCGTCGGCCAGCACGGGTCATGGAATCGCAAACCACGCAGTGGCTACGCGGTGATCTTCGTCCCGTTCGCAGACGGGAAGCCGTCGGGGCAGCCACTGGACGTGTTGACCGGCTTCATCGGCGCCGACGAGAAGGCGATGGGGCGGCCGGTCGGTGTGGCGATGGATTCGCACGGCGCGCTGCTGGTGGCCGATGATGTCGGGAATGTGATCTGGCGGGTGCGAGCGGCGGCGGGTCGTTGATGCTGCCTGAGCGATGACGCGGGCCGAGCAAGGCCGTCTTCACATCGCGACGAATCTGTCCCCTTGAACGGTCAAGGACTCTGTCCCCAGGAAGAGCGGACCCCTCTAAGAGTGATCGCCGCTCACGCCGTCGCCGACGCCCGCGTGTGCCGGTACATCCACCAGATCAGCCCCGCGAACAACGCCAGACCGCCCCACAGAGCCACCGGTTCGAAGCCGGCGCCGACTACCGCCAGCGGCGAATCCTGACCCGTCGCGGCAACGACGCCCGCGAACGCCACGCCGAACAGACTTTCGCCGACGATCAATCCGGTCGCCGCCAGCACGCCGAAGCGACGCGCCGTCTCGGGGTCGCGCTGACCATCAGCCCACTGCTCGTAGCGCGTGCCCAGCACGGCACCGACCACGATCAGCGCCGTCAGCGACATGGGGAGATATACACCCATACCGACACCAAGCGGTGGAAGGCGCAATTTGCCGGCGCGGCCGAGCAGCTCGTCGACGACGATGATGATCGCGCCGATGATTGCGCCGAATCCAAGCAGTCCCCAGTCGAGATCACCACCGAGCACGCCTTTCGCCAGCGCGGAAATCAGCAGTGCCTGCGGTGCGGCGAGGGCCTGCTCGCCCGCGCCGACGGCACCGGCAAAGCCGAACGCGTTGTTGAGCAGATCGAGCACACCGGGAATGGCGAGGCTGCCGAACAGCACGCCGATCACCAGCGCCACCTGCTGCCGCCACGGCGTCGCGCCGACGATCTGGCCGGTCTTCAGGTCCTGCAGGTTGTCGTTCGAGATGGTCGCAATACCAAACACGATTGCCGTCGCGAACAACGCATACGCCACCATCGCCTCGGTCTGCGCCGGCACCGTGCTGCGGCCCAGGAACGCAATCATCATCAGCGACACGCCCAGCACGGCCAGAATGCCGACGCCGGAAATGGGGCTGTTCGACGCGCCGATCAGGCCCGCCATATAGCCACACACCGATGCGATGATGATGCCTGCGAGCAGGATGTACGCGATGGTGATCGAGATCAGCACGGTCGCGTGGGCTGCGAGCGGTCCGTCAGCGATGAACT
>JBBSCZ010000400.1:0-1590 GCA_038249795.1 Gemmatimonadales bacterium
CTGCACGATGCCACGCAACTCCGCGCCCGTCGAGCCTGGCCGCGCCAGTGTGAAGAGTATCTCGCTGTCCTGCCGGCTCGGGCTTCCGTGCCAGGATCGATATCTGGCGGCGAAATAGTAGCGCTCAGTCTCGGGATCCTGCTCCCGATAGCGCGACAGCAGCAGGACATCACCACTGCGGTGCCCGTATCGGCCAACGGCCAGGCCTTCGAGCCGATGCTCGAGATCCAGCAGGTCGGGGCGAGGATTCGCGGCAAGATAGGCACCGACGGATACGAGCGTGTCGCCGTCCCAGACCTTGAATGGGCCGGCCGGTTGCACGCCGCGTGGCTCTCGAGCAAGAATGAGGTCGATCGCGCCTTCCAGCTTTTCAGCGCCGAGGCCTGTACGTCTGGCAGCATCGAAGGCGCGCACGACGGCGAGCACATCCTCGGTGTAGCGAGGCGCAGCGGTCCAGTCACAGCGATCGCCAGAATTCGGACACGTCGTACGGTCGGCCACATACACGTATGCCAGCGCGCCCTGATAGGCCAGCACCGCCTGATATGCATCGTCATCGGTCTCTAGCTCGAAGGGGCGCACCCGGAACCCGGCGGCCTTCAGTGCATCCGCCGGTCCTCCCGCGTCCCCGGCTCCAAGCGCATGCCGGTCGTCGGCGATCGACGGCGTATGCCCATGATCCGACACGAAGAGCACGTACGTGGAGTCGAGTACGCCGCGGCTTCGGTATGCCTCGATGAGCCGGCCGACGGCCGAGTCGACGACATTCGTGAGATAGTGCTCCTGCTCGCGCAGCGCAGAGTCCGCGACGTGCGTGAACAGATCGACACCGGGAAAGTAGACCACCTGCAGGTCAGCGATGCCATGCTTCTCGATGGCATTCAACGTTTCGTTGACGGCAGCCTGATCGAGCGCGCTGTACGCCTCCCAATCCGAGTCATCATCCGTGACACCGGAAGCGAACGACGCAGCGAGTCTGGCGAAAGATCTCGCATCCGGGCGCACCAGCAGGTCCGCACCGCGATACTGCGCAGCGAGTGTCACGTAGGAGCGCACGTCGGCTCGTTCGAACAGGGTCGGAACCGCGATCCATCGGTGCAACAGACTGTCGGAATACACTCGCACCGCATCACCATGCTCCCGAACCGACACCGGCGCCGGAGCGACGAATGCCATGGTCTCACGGTCGAACCACTCGTTGCCCGCTACACCGGTCTCGCCGACGGGTGCGCCGGTGTAGACGGATGTCCACGCCGCGTAGGTGGTCGACGGAAGAATGCTCAAGACATTCTGCTTCGCCAAGCCATGAGCAAATAGTCCACCTGCGGAGTCGATTTCTGCACCCAGCAACGCTGACACGTGCGGCATGCCGCCACTTCGCATGGCATCCCGAAACTCGTCGGCACCCACGCCGTCCAATGCCACGACGAGCACCCGCGGCCCGTCGGCCCGAGCCGGTCGCATATCCTTGCGAAGCTCCACCACCGCGTCGGATGCGAGCAGGGTCATGATCTCCATCAGCGGAGTGCCCGTGTAGAGCAACAGGCCGCCGACTCCGGCGAGGGCTGCAGCCAGCAGCGCAATGATGGC
>JBBSCZ010000401.1:0-1541 GCA_038249795.1 Gemmatimonadales bacterium
CACGCACATGCTTCATCATGACGCGGGGCGTCTCCCGCATGCGCGTGAGGCCACGCCCAGACGGGATACTCCAGCCAGCGAGGGCGACTGCGCATGCCGGCGACCGTCGACCGCAGCAGGTGCCATGTGCCGATGTGATCAAAATGCGGATCACGCCGCCATGGCACGAGCACCGTCTCCGGTCGAATTTCAGAGAGAAGCGCACGCAAACGCACGATGGCTTCAGTGTACGCCGCAGATTCTTTTGTGGGGAGGCCACAGTCTCGATACCGGAGGAATCGCACGCCCGACGGAGCCAATCCGAGCGCCACGACCGCGTCAAGCGTCTCATCCTCGCGGATTGACGCCAGCCGCGTGCTCGAGTGGGTCAAGGAATTCGGATGTGAGCGAGAGCCATCGGTCATGATGACGACGGTCACGGCGACGCCCGCATCCGCGAGCAGTGCGAGCAGCCCGCCGCATCCCAGCGACTCGTCGTCCGGATGTGGCGCGAAGACGATGGTGTGACCCAAGGCCGCAGCTGCCTCGGCAGGACACAGTGGATGACGTTCCGGATCGAGGAGCAGTGACGTGGCAGGGATGGTTGCAAGCATCGCACTCACTATGCCGCGAGTCCAAGCATGTCCGGCAATTCGACGAATCGTCCACGCGCCTGCATCAGGCGAGCGGCGAGTGACAGCGGACGAAGAGCGGCACATGCATCGCGCAGTGCGCGCAGCGTGGCATGAATTTCTGCGGTGCGATCCGACGGTGGCGAGTCTGGCGTCATGCGCAGCGAGGCGGGCGGGATCCTGTCCGGATTGTCAGCGCACCAGAGGCCCAATGCGGCCAGCCGCACCTCGGCCGCCTGCGCAGATTCGACCATCACGGGGGTGGCGCTGTGCGCTTGTTGCTGCCACCAGCCCAAGGCGTCGGCCATACCGCCCTGCGCGCGCCCGATCAGGCGTGCCGACGTCTGGACGCGCACGGTGTGGCTATGTCGGAAGCGTCCCCCGGCGTCCACGATGGCGCGATAGAGTGCTACGTCTTCGTTGGCCCGTCTTAACGGCATGCCGCCGGCGTGTGCGTAGGCCGCCGCGGTGACGGCAAGACTGCCGCCGAAGTGCTGATGATGACGGGGAAAGGGGTCATGTGCCTCGGGGGCATAGAGGGAGCGCAACTCCTCGAGCGCCCGCCGATACCCGATGTCAAGAAGCAGGAATCTCCGCACACCGACCGGCAGATTCACCGCTTCGCCCGGGTCCAGCGTGATTCGGCCACCAACACCGACCACCCCCTTGGCGATCTCGGCCTCTGTTTGCGCGATCCAGTCTGCGGCGGGCCGCGAATCCGCGTCCGTGGTGAGGATGACGCCGTGAGGTCGCTGCATCGTGTGAAACCGCGCAAACGCTAGATCGAAAAGCGCCTGTCGTGCGCGCCCGACGTGAGCCTCGTCCACGTCGAAGGACAGCTCGGCGATATGCAGACGTATCTGCGAATAGATCCGGGACAGGGCTGCCGCGACAGCAGCGGTGCCATCGGTGCAATTGTTCAAGAGCAGC
>JBBSCZ010000402.1:0-1533 GCA_038249795.1 Gemmatimonadales bacterium
ACCGGCGCTGTTGATGCAGACGGCGCTCGAGGATGTCGCGGGGACTGGACTGCCGCGCTGGCAGGCGTATCGCACGCAGACGCTCGCGTTCCATGAACAGTGGCAGGACTTCTTCATTTCGCGGCAGATCCGGCAGCAGAAGCTGACGGCGGCTGAGGTGGCGGCGGTGCCGGTGTTTGTGTTTCGGGAGGAAACGGCGGCGGACGCGACGGGACGGATGGTGACGGCGCTGGCGTGGTTGCTGATACCGGCCGCGGTGCTATGGGGGATCGGGTTGATGCGGCTGAGAAAGTATGCGGTGGTCTGACTCGAGACAGTGGCCGCGAATGGACGTTGGCAGGGTCCCGCCCCTTCAACGCGCCTTCTACCGGGACACCTTTAGGCGCGATATGCGCCGCATGTAGCACCTGCGTCGCGACTTCGAAAGTGGCGAGAGCGATCTGTTCGCGGTCACGATCGGAGCACTCGGCGATCATCGCACCTCGTTCCAGTTTCAGACGGGGATGCCATTGAAGGCACGTCCCGGAGCACGCGATGATCCTGCGTGTTTTTGGTGACGTGGCAGTGATCGCGTCGGTGTACCGTGTCGTATGCACCCTTGCCACCTCCTCGTCCCGCAGGACAGACTATGGGCATGCCGCTTTCTCGCTCCTGGACCACCGCTGACGTCCGCGCGCTCATGCGCGAGGATCGCCCGTGGCCTCGGTATGAGCTCATCGATGGTGAGTTGATCGTGACGCCCGCGCCGCGTACGCCGCATCAGCTTGCTGCTTTCGAGTTGTGCAAGGTACTGGACATATATCTCGAGCGTGTGCCCATCGGTATTGCCGTGATGTCGCCTGCCGATCTGGAGTTACGCTCTGGCACGATCACACAGCCGGACGTTTTCGTCATTCCTGCCGGATGCGGGATTGCTGGGGCCACGGCAGCGTGGTCCGATGTGAGTTCGCTGCTCCTCGCCGTCGAGGTGCTCTCACCGGGTTCAGTGCGCACCGACCGTATCGTCAAGCGCGACTTCTACCTCGCCAACAGCGTGGCGGAGTACTGGATTGTCGATGTCGACGAGCGCGTGATCGAGCGCTGGATACCGATGGAGCCAACGGCGCAGGTCTGTCGTGAGCGCATCGTGTGGGCACCGCTCGATCGCGAACCGTTGTTGATTGATATCGAGGGACTGTTCACCCGGATCGAAAGCAAATGGCGTCGGATGCAACGGTAGGCGTTTCCGGTCGGGGGGCTGTAACGGCGACCACGACGGCTCCGGTAACGGATGAGCAATTGGCGTAGATTTCCGGTATGATCACTTCTCCCGGCGATGCGGCAGATGATGCACGAGCCGCGGCCCTGACACCATGACCTCTCTCCTGCTGCCGGCGGCGCTCCTCGCCCTCGGCACCGGCCCGTTGTTGATGGCGATGGCACGAAGCCGCGATGGCATCCTTGGCTTCATGGATGGCTTCATGCTGGTCACCATCGGTGGTCTGGTGCTGCTGGAGGTGGTGCCGCACGCAATAGCCGAGCGCGATCTGCTCG